>NZ_JBHUFV010000027.1:0-7024 GCF_042681425.1 Nonomuraea mangrovi
GGTCAGCTCGTCAAAGCCATCCTCATACTCCAACTCCGCGAAGCAGGATGAAAAGGGCTCCGTGTCAAGCTGAGAGCTTTGCGGTACACGGAAGATGGTCTAGGTGAGGGCGGCAGAGCCGAATCAGCGCTTAGACAGCAGTACGTTGAACCGCGTGAACAGTTTGTCCGTGCCAGCACCGATGCTAGCCAGGAACGTCCACGCGTCCCCGGTTCTTTGCGAGCACTCGCGGGCCGGGGTGACGCACTGAATCAAAATCCGTTATCGCGGAAGGAGTGCTCCATCAAGTGCCAGAACGACCGGAAGCGGGTGGCATCGAGCTCGTACAAGGAGTCAAAGTACCACGCTTCCCATTCATCGTTCGAGGTGACAATGTGCGGATTGAGCAGATAAACACTACCCTCGACGTTCTCGGAAATGCACAACGTGTGCGACAGAAAGTCTCCGACCTCAAAGAAATCCCGATCCTGAGGCGCGTCGTAGTCGAAGAAATAGTCGGCGGGCAATTTCGGGATCGGGGAGTCAGGCGAGGGACCCCATGTGTTCGCGAGGTGCGGATCCACGTCGCGCGTCCACCCGACCTCGGCGATGGGGAGAAGGTGAACACTGGTAAAGGAGTTCACGTCCCAGCCGTTGCTTACCTGGAGGAACTCTCGGTAGCTCGGTGGCAAGCGGCGGCCGAGGCGCTCTTCCTGACGGAGGAGCTCGGCTTCACTGACGGGAGTTGCTCCCAGCCATCCGGTTGGGTGCGGCGAAGATCCCCTACCGTTGTGGAGATCGTGGTCTGTGCCGCTCACGGCCTGGAGGCGTTCGGCCCATGCGTAGCGGGGAGTGTTGGGGCCGTTCATAGAGCGCATTCTACGGCAGGTTGTGAATAGATGCTGCCGCAAGTGGCCGAAAGGGTGAGGGAGGGCCACAGGGCCCTCCCTCGGATGGATCGAACTGGCTACACGATTGGGGCTGGATCCACACCCAGGATTCGTTGTCGCCGCCGACCCGGTAGTGTGAGTAGAAGGATCGCAGCGCATGACCCTGGTCGATATTCTGCTGGTGATTCACAGCGGGTACCGAGAAATGCCCCTTCGCGTGCAAGGCGCCTTGGAATGGTACTGGCGAACGGATATTCGTCGCAGGAATTGGTTGGGCCTCGAGGCGGGCCGCCGTTGTAATATGGCGGTCCGCATTTCTCCGGCATGTAGTACTTGCAGTAGAGGTCCCGGCTCTCCCGGATGAGGGCCGGCCGATCCCGTAGTCAGCCCTCCTCCCTCCGCACCTGGTCCGGCCGCTTGTCCGGGCGCAGGCCGCGCCAGCTCGGATGCCGCAGGCGGCCGTCCGCCGTCCATTCCGTGTACTGCACTTCACCCACCAGGACGGGATCGACCCAGCGCGCGTCGCGCGCGTGCGGAAGCGGCACCTTGTCTTCGAACGGGCTGTCCGGCCGCTCGTACGGTGCCAACCGGGCTGCGAGATCCCGCAGCGTCTCGTCCGTGAAACCGGTGCCGACGTGCCCCACGTAGACCAGCCGTCCTGCGTCGTCGTACACGCCGAGGAGCAGCGATCCGATCATGTCGGCACGCCTGCCCTCTCCCGGCCTCCACCCGCCGATGATCACCTCCTGGGTGCGGAAGTTCTTCACCTTCACCCAGTCGCGGCTGCGCCGCCCCGGCTGGTACGCCGAGGCCAGCCGCTTGGCGACCACGCCTTCTAGGAGCCGTTCGCGGCTCCTCCGGAATGCCGTGGCCCCGTGGCCGACGCTGTGGGGCGGCACGCTCCATCTTTCTCCGGCCGCCACGGTCCTCGAGAGCAGGTCTCTGCGCTCCAAATACGGCAGGTCGATGGTGCAGGTGACGTTCACGTGTAGGACATCGAAGATCAGGTAGGAGACCGGCGTTGAGCGCGCCAGCGCCGCTATCCTGTCCGGATCTCGCTGGTGTATCCGCGGTTGCAGCGCGGCGAAGCTCGGCCTGCCCTGTTCGTCGAACGCGACGATCTCTCCGTCGAGCACGGCGTTGCCTCGTACGGCGCCTGGGAGCCGTCCGAGCTCCGGGTAGGCGGCCGTGACGTCGAGGCCGTTGCGCGAGACCAGCCGGAGCGCGGCGCCGTCCACGTAGCCGAGCGCCCGTGCACCGTCCCACTTCATCTCGTAGCCGAACAGCCGGTCCTCGGCCGACGGCGGTAGCTGCCCGAGCCGCGCCAGCATCGGTGAGTACTCCGGAAGGTCCCCCATGAGGAGGTCGTACCCAAGTGCGGAACGCGCTCTGTGAGATCCTGGTTCAGATGAGGGCTCCCTGGGAGTGCCCCGGACGACGGCTCCTCTCCTGGCGGCGGTTGTCGACCTCGGTCGTACCGGGGGTCGTGGTGGGCGTGGCCGTCGGGATCGCGGGTGCCGCCCGGTTGTCCGTACCGGTCTCTTGGATCGTCGCCCAGAGCGTCGTCTTGACCTGGGTGTGGCGCATCGGCTCGCGGCAGGATCACGAGGACACCAAGCGCATCGCTGAGGAGGAGGGCCGTACGCATTCCACGGACGCGGGGGTCCTGATCCGCGACTTCTCGTGCATCGACTGTGGGAACGGGTGCCCGGCCATGGGAGCGGCAGGAGGCACGCGAACAGGTGGCGCTGTTCAACCTCACCACCGGTCACGGTGGCCATTGGCATGTTCACCCTCTACGCGGCCGAGTTCGCGATTGCGCGCCGGGATTGGCTCGTCGATGGCCGAGTTGATCGCGGCGTACTCCACGCCGATGCCCCTCCCGGTCAGGAAGCGCATGAGGAACAGGTGCCAGGGCTGGACGGCGAAGGCGGTGGCCACAGTGGCGGCCATGTAAAGCCCGAGCGTGACCATGAACCGGTCCGTGAGCTGCCCGAACAGCAGGGCGCCCCCTGACCGCGTCCGCCGCGCACGCGCGCGGCCGGCCCGACGGCGACCGCGAGGCGCTGGCCCGGGCCGCCTGGCGCTCCGACGACGTGCGGGGGCAGGCCTCCGCCACGGAAGACCTCGGCGTCCTGCTGGCCGCCGACGGGCGGCACGACGACGCGGTGGAAAGCCTCGACCGCGCGCTCGCGATCTACCACGAGATCGGATCTGTTCGGGATTCGGCCCGAGTCCGCAAGCGGCTGCGCGGCATGGGCGTGCACTACCGCCACTGGAGCTACGCCGACCAGCCCGTCTGCGGCTGGGACAGCCTCACCGAGACCGAGCTCAACGTCTCGCTCCTGGTCGCCGACGGATGATCCAACCGGAAGGTGGCGGAGCAGATGTTCATCAGCGCCCACACGGTCGCCTTCCACGCAAGCTGCAGATCAACTCCCGCGTCGAGCTGACCCGCCTCCTGGCGGTCCGGGAGGGCGACGAGCCCGGCGGCTGACGCGTGAGCGCCAGGACTACATGTATGGGGGATGTGAAGCGGCAGCTCCCGCGAAAGCCTCGAAACGGTGTGCATCACATCGAGGAGGTCACCATGGCGCTGTTGGGGCGCCGCAGGGGCGGTGACGTTTACCCCGCCCGCGAGTTCGAGGACGTACGACCGGCCGGGGTAGAAGAACGCGGCCCTGGGAGAGATGAGAGAGGACGGAGGCGCGGGCGCCTGGGGTGTCCCCGACGGCTCGACCGTGACAGTGGACGTCGACCACGGCGAGCTGAGCGTCACCTTCCCGGACCGGGCAGCTGACATGACGTCCACCATCGCCTGCCCGAACTGCGGCAAACGGAACAGGGTGCCTGCCGCGGCCGACGGCGTCCCCCAGCGCGGGAGCTGCCATCAGCCCCTGCTGCCTTGGATCGCCGAGGCGGGCGACGACACGTTCGCCGAGGTCGCCGAGCGATCGGCGCTACCGGTCACCGTCGACTTCTGGGCGGACTGGTTCAGGCCGTGCCGGATGGTCACGCCCGCGCTCGAACAGGTCTCCCAGGACCGGGCCGGCCGCGTCAAACTCGTCGACGTGGACCGGTTGCGACGCCTGTCCGAGCGCCTCGCGATCAAGCACATCCCGACGCTCATGATGATGGTCCGCGGCGAGGTCGTCGCCCAGCGGGTGGGCGGCGCGCCCACCCACGAGGGTGGCAGATGGGTCGAGGACGCGGTCAAGGCGCGCGCATGACGCCGGTACCCGAGACGCCGGACTTGTACGGCGCCTATCCCCGGCTGAGCGAGGCGCAGCTCGCCGAGCTCTCCCCCCGTGGCGAGCGCCGGGCCGTGTCGGGAGGCGACGTCCTGTTCCGTGAGGGGGAGCCCACCGCGGAGTTCATCGTCGTGCTGACCGGCAAGGTCGCCATGGTCGAGGGGCGCGGCCCGGACGAGCGGACGATCGCCGTCCACGGCCCGGGCCGGTTCCTCGGCGAGCTCAGCCTGCTCACCGGCCAGGCGGGATTCCTGACCGCCGTCGTCCAGGAGCCAGGCGAGGTGCTGGCCGTGCCGGCCGACGAGGTGCGCGCGCTGGTGGCGCGGGACCAGGCACTCGGCGACCTCATCCTGCGGGCCTACCTGGCCCGGCGGTCCCTACTGATCGGGCTGGGCACCGGCTTCCGCATCATCGGCTCCCGCTATTCGGCGGACTGCCGGCGGCTGCGCGAGTTCGCTGCCCGCAACAGGGTGCCGCACAGGTGGATCGACCTGGAGGACGACGAGGAGGCGGACGCGCTGCTGCGCGAGCTGCGCATCCCGCCCGAGGACACCCCGGTCGTGATCTGGCGCGGCGACAAGGTCCTGCGCAACCCGACCGTCGCCCAGCTGGCGAAGGCGATCGGCCTGCCCGTCCCGGTGCCCGGCACCGGGGTCAGCGACCTGGTCGTCGTGGGCGCGGGCCCCGCGGGCCTGGCCGCCGCCGTGTACGGGGCCTCGGAAGGGCTGACGACCATCGTGCTCGACGCCGTGGCCGCGGGCGGCCAAGCCGGCACCTCCTCCCGCATCGAGAACTACCTCGGCTTCCCCTCCGGCATCTCGGGCGCCGAGCTGGCCGAGCGCGCCATCATCCAGGCGCGGAAGTTCGGCGCGGTGCTGACCGTCCCGGCCGAGGTGACCGGTCTGCAGCCGGACGACGGCTTCTACGGCGTCGTCGTCGAGGACGGCAACACCGTCAAGGGCCACGCCGTGATCATCGCCACCGGCGCCCGCTACCGGCGGCTGCAGGTCCCCGAGCTGGAGAAGTACGAGGGATCGGGTGTCTACTACGCGGCCACCCCGTTCGAGCTGCGCATGTGCAGCCGCTCCCCGGTGGTCATCGTCGGCGGCGGCAACTCCGCCGGTCAGGCGGCCCTCTACCTGGCCACGAACGCGTCGTCGGTGCGCGTGATCGTACGCGGTCACGACGTGCGCGCCAGCATGTCCCACTACCTCGCCGACGAGCTCGACCGCACGCCCGGCATCGAGATCATGCACGACACCGAGGTATGCGACCTCATCGGCGACGGCACGCTGAAAGGTGTCCGCGTCCGCAACAAGCGCACAGGGAAGTCCCTGGAGATCGCGACCAGGGCGATGTTCGTCTTCATCGGCGCCGACCCGCACACCAAGTGGCTGGAGGGCGCCGTGCCGCTCGACGACCGCGGCTTCGTCGTCACGGGACAATCCACCACCTGGAATGCACTGCTTCCCCTGGAGACCGACCACCTGGGCGTCTTCGCCGCGGGCGACGTCCGCAGCGGATCGGTCAAGCGGGTCGCCTCCGCGGTGGGGGAGGGCGCCATGGCCGTGCGCCTGGTGCACGAGAGGTTCACCACCACAGGAAATCGACAGAGAAGACGGTGATCGACATGCCGGTGATGGCACACGCCAGATTCGAGCGCTTCTTCCGCGCCGCCGCGGGACTCGACGTGGACAAGAACGACCTCAAGCGCTTCAACGACTTCGTCAACCAGAAGCTGTACGACATGCTCGTCGTCGCCGAGGCCGCGGCCAAGGAGAACAGGCGCGACATCATCCAGCCATGGGACCTGCCCATTACCAAGGGACTACAGGAGAACATGCACGACTTCCGCGACCTGGACGAGGAGCTGGAGCTATCGCCGATCCTGGAGCAGCTCACCGCGCTGCCGCCGCTCGACCTGTCGCTCAGCGTAGACGCCGAGGCCCGGCTGCCGGCCGTGGCCGGCGGGCTGTCCATGGTGCTCGCCCGCGCGCTCAAGATCGTCGAACCCGACCTCAAGAACCCTTCCAGCGAGCATTGGCAGCGCATGTCCCGGCTGTTGGGCCTGCTCCTGTGACCATGACGCGGAGCGGCGAGCGGCGGACACCCTCCGGAGAGGCGCGTGCTGTCGTGCCAGCTCGCCGGTGTCGCGGTCGCTGACGGCTGGCCTCATCGGCCCGGCTTGGAGGCAACCCGCAGATCGACGGTGAAGACATCATCAAAGACGGGGTGACCGAGTTCGCGGCCGAATTCGTCCAGGACGCGGACATAGTCGAGCTCGCGAGCAAGAATTTCGTCCTCGGAAAGCAGGCCGTGGCGCTCAGCGAAGGAAAATCACCCTTTACCTAGATCTATTTCACGCCGCTCATCTCGAGATGCTCGTGCACCTGTCTGATCGCCATGGCGCTCTCACCGACCGCGGAGGCCATCCGTTTGATCGACCCGCTTCGCAGGTCGCTCTTCCTGAGGTCGGAGGACCGGACCAGCAGGCGTACCCGGGCGGCATGCTGGGCGAGGTACGCCGCGGCCTGCCCGGCCGAGTTGCCGCCGCCCACGACCGCGACCGGATCGTGGCGGCACAGCCGAGCTTCGACCGCGGTCGCCGCGTAGTAGACGCTGGTGGCCTCGAATTCCGCCAGGCGGGGCACGTCAAGCCGGCGATACCTGGTGGATCCGCCGACGAGGATCACTTCGTCGATGTCGTCCGCGGTGAGCTTGGCGTCGGCCATCGCCTGCTTGACCGGTCCCATGCATCGCTCGACGAGGTCGGCGGTGATCTGGTCGAACGTGGAGCGCATCAGCGTCGTGTTCAGGTGCTTTGGGCCTGCGGCGTCGGCGGTGATGAACGGCAGGCTGATCGTGGTCTGGGTGACAGACGAGAGTTCCACCTTCGCCTTCTCC
>NZ_JBHUFV010000028.1:0-47488 GCF_042681425.1 Nonomuraea mangrovi
CGGTGTGCAGCGCGTTGTTGGTCATGAAGCCATCGTCGAAGCTTGCCCCTGGGGCAAGGTCAACCCCTGAGGGAGAGGCAATCGGCGAACTCGGAACAGCCGACATGGTGATGAATCCCTTTCAATTGCAGCGTTCCTGACTGGACCGGAGGAAAACAACCCAAAGGGCGATTCCCGCAGCCGCGGTCGGGCGCTGATCTAACGCCAAGTGCGTGGGGGTCACGCCGGCCTCCAGCCGCCGTTCCTTGTCGCCGCCGAACCGGCTCGGCAGGGCGATGTGGTCGCCGACCTACAGGGACGTGAAACCCCCTGTTCATTGAAGTGGACCGGGCTCGCGGCCGCATGGATGCTGGGTCGAAGGTCGACAGGTAGAGCTGGCTCTACCTGTGCCGGTCGCGAAGGCAGGCGACCACCGCCGGCACGCGCCGGTGGTCGCTTTCATCAAGGGAGAGGCCGAGCTTGCTGAAGGTGTTCGCCATACGCTTGGTGACGGTCACGTCCGTGATCGACAGCGCCCGGGCTGTGGCGCGGTCGGACCGGCCCTGCGACATCGGCGCGAGGACCTCGCGCTCGCTGAGGTAAGCCGCCATGACGTCGTCGCGGCTCACGCCTCAGGGAGTCTGGCCGTCTTGAAGCTTGCGGCTCACGAGCACAGCAGGTCCGCCCCCGCCTGGGTGATGGCCTTGATGACCGTGAGGTCCTGGGCGGCGTCCAGTGTGGTGGAGACCGCGAAGTGCTCACGCCCGTCGAGTGTGCTGATCGTGGCCGAGGTGAACCCGGCGGCGCCGCCGTTCGTCTGCACGAGCTTGCCCCCGCAGGGCAACGATGGCGGCGCGGGCGCGCCCTCCGGAGGGGCGGTGATCACCTTCTGCAGGTCGGCGGGCAGCAGCTTGCCCTGGATGAAGGCGGCGCGGTAGGCGGCCATGTCCCGGGCGGTGGAGATCACGCCTCCGGCCCCGTGGCCCCAGCTGGCGTTGATCCGGTCCATGTCGCGCAGCTTGCCGTCGGGCCCCGGTGTGTAGCCGTGGCCGTGCGGCCCCTTGATGCCCTCCGGAGGCCGGGCCGGCAGATAGGTCTTGGTCATGCCAAGCGGCCGGAACAACCTCCGCTCGAACTCGGCGGCCAGGCTCCGGCCGGTGATCCGCTCGATGATCATGGTGAGCAGCGTGTAGTTGGCGCTGGAGTACGAGAACCTCTGCCCCGGCTCCTGGCTGCGGGGCTGAGACCGGGAGACCTTGAGCAGGTCGGCGGGCCTGTAGTAGGTCGTGGTGTCGAAGATGTCCACGAGGTCGTGGCGGAACCACTCGGGCACCCCAGAGGTGTGGCGGATCAGCTGCCGAACGGTGATCTCGTCGGCCCGCTCGACCAGGTCCTTCTCGGCCACGACCGGCAGGACGTCGCTGAGCCTGTCGTCGAGCCCGAGCCTGCCCTCCTTCACCAGTTGCAGGGCCACGGTCGCGGTCATGCCCTTGGTCTGGGAGCCGATCCGGTACCGCGCGTCGGCCGGGATCTTCCCGCCTCGGCCGTCGAGCAGGCGCGACCCGGCGCTGCCCCGGCCGACGCGCCTGCCGTCCACGTACAGCTCCCCGATGGCCCCCAACACCCCCTGGGTGTCGGCCAGCCTCTCGACCACCCGTTGCACCTCGGGCCGGGTCAGGGCGTGGGCGGGCTGTGCCGTACCCAGCATCAGTACCACGCAAGCCAGAGCGGCGTATCTCATCACGATGATCCTTTCCTCGCGTCGGCGGAGTTCGAGGATCTTCGCCGGGGTGCTAACTCCCGATAAGGACCATCCGGAGATAGCCGATCATGTCCCGCCTGCGGGCGAGCCGGGGGACGGAACTGCCGACCTCACGTAGTCAGGTGTCGCCTATCCGAGAACTCTGCTCGGGTCACTCCGCCGAACATCTCAGTCGTCGTGGGCGATGAGCATGAGCTGCCGCCACAGCAGCACCACGAACACCGCGGAGCCGGCGAAGGCGAACCAGAAGGGCGCTGCGACACCGAGGCGGGTGGCCAGGACACCGCCGATCAGCGAGCCGACCACCAGACCGGCGTAGACGCAGACGGTGTTGACGCTGCCCACTCGGCCCTGCAGCTCGCGCGGGACCGCGCGCTGGCGGACGGTGACCGAGGTCGTGCCCCATATGAACGCGTGCGCGCCGAAGACCAGGAAGATGCCCCCGGCGACCCATGGCGAATGGGTCAGGGCCAAGCCCAGGTGAGTGAACGTTTCGATGATGAGTCCGATCCGCATCAGGGCGCCGAGGCTCACCTTGCGGGTGATGGCTCCGTACAGGCCGGTGCCGATCAAGCCGCCGATCCCGCCGATGGTGGTCATCAGGCCGAAGCCCAGGGCGCCGAGGCCGAGCTGCTCCTGGGTGTAGAGGACGAGAACCGACCAGGCCGCGCCGAACGTGAAGTTGAAGATGAGGATTGTGAGCGCCAGCGTGCGGACCGCCGCGTGCTGGATCGTCCAGCTGAACCCGGCGATCAGTTCCCGTACGGTGTTAGGCCTGACATCGTCGGCCTGCCGGCCGTGCGGCGGCAACGTGATCCGGGAGACCAGGACGATACCCGCCACCACCAGGAGCAACTGGCCCGCGAACGGCCAGGTCAAGCCCAGGCCGAACAGTGCCGCGCCGATCGGCGGCCCGGCGAGCTGATTGAGCGTGATGAACCCCGTGCCCAAGCGGGCGTTGGCGATGACGAGATCGTCCTTGCCGACCATCATGGGAGTGAGCGTGGCCGTGGCGTTGTCGGCGAACACCTCGGCGATGGATCGGAGTGTGAGCGCCGCCAGCGCCGTCGCCACGGTCACGGTGCCGGTCACCATGAGCGCGACGAGAGCCGCCAGCACCACGGCCCGTACCACGTTCGCGACGAGCACGATTCTGCGCCGGTTGTACCGATCCGACAGCACGCCCGCATACAGGCTGAACAGCAGCGGCGGCGCCCAGCCCACCAGGGCCGACAGCGAAATCATCAGCGGGTCGCGAGTCAACGTCGCGATCAGCAGTGGGCCCGCCGCGGCCGCGACCCCATCACCGAGATTTGTCAGCCAGCTCGAGGCCAGCAACCACCGGAATCCTGTCCCCCAGCCGGGTAGGCCAGGACTCGCTCCACCACTGTAGTCACGAGCGCAAAACCATACGTTTCGCGAGCATCTACGGCAACGCGTTTTCGCGTCGACACGCAGGGTGGTGGGGCTGAAGCGGCAGGTCACAGGCTTGTTGCAAGCCGGTCGGCTGATCTGCAAGTAGAGGAGCCCCTGGTAGATGCGTTGTCGACCAAGAGCAACAGCATCTCCAGGGGCTTCGCGTGCTGTTCCTGTCGTGATGCGCTGTCGTTGTCAGGCCGGACGCTGACCTTCCTGTCCGGTGTGATCCGCCGTCACCGCAGGAAGATCAGCTCAGGCCGGCGTCGACAGGGACAGACCCTTCCGGTGCCTTTCCGTACTACCGCTTCGGGAATCCGATCACGATCATCTCGGTGGCGTCCGTCTTGCCCGGGACGCGGCCGGCGCTGTCCGGGAAGTTGTTGTCCTGCATGACGGCGATCCTGTTGCCCGGCAGAGGGAGCAGGGCCTCCACGGACTGCAGGGGGAACGTGAAGGGGTCGCCGAGGCCGTAACCGCCGGCGGGGTCGTCCGCGCCGATGTGGGCAGGGTTGCGCAGGTTCAGCAGGTCGGCGACCTCGGTCTTGACGAGGTAGCCGTCGGCGTCGGTCTTGCGCCGGTCGATCAAGTAGACGCGCTTGAAGGTGGCCTTGGGCCCCTCGTCGTCCTCACGCTCGATCAGGATGGCCCGGTTGGCGTCGAGGGACTGCATGTCGGCGATGCGGAAATCTGCCCCTTCCGTCCGGTACTGCCAGGAACGTCCGGTGTATTGGTTCTTCTGGGTGTCGAACTCGTAGATGTAGCGCCGGAACGGGTTGGCGTCGTTGGTCAGCCGGCCTTCCACCGCGGGGTAGAGGAAGCGTCCGTCGGGGGAGGAGGTGAGGGCTTCGAAGCCGCGGCTGCCCTGGACCGTCGCGGGCTCGCCGTTCGCCAGCGTCGGGTTGTTCGGGGATTTGAGCGAGGGGTGGGCGATCGGGGCCTGCAGCAGCTTGCCGGTGCTGTCGAAGTGCAGGAGGAACGGCCCGAACTCGTCGCCGACCCACATCGACCCGTCGGGGGCCCGGGTCACCGACTCCGTGTCGAAGTCGCCGCCGGTGAGCAGCCGGTCCGCGGTGTTCTCGTTGACGATCTTGAATGGGATCTTGTGGTCCGGGTCGGCGAGCGAGAGGAACCGGCCCACATCGATGGTCCCGGCTCCGCCGCGGGCCGTCTCCCACCGTGGCGTGAAGTGGTAGAGCCGCAGCAGAAAGTCCACCGAGTTGCCCTTGGTCCCGAAGCCGTTGTCGGGCATGGCCCAGAACGACCCCTTGTCGTCGGGAAGCATGGACGAGATGCCGAACACCAACTGGCTGGGGTAAGGAGGCGTCATGCCGTTGTTGGGGTCGCTGAAGGCGCCGGTGGGCGGGCCGGGGGCCGGTGTGTAGGCGGGCAGCGTGGCGCGGGCGAGCAGGGTCGCGCGAGCGGGGTCACCGGCGGGCGGGACCGCCTTGCCGGCCGCGAAGGCTGGGGTACCGACCAGCATGAGCGCCGCGGTGGCCAAAAGAACGAGAGGGCGACGTCGCACGTTTTCTCCTGAGGAGCGGACCAGTGATGGGGCATTGGCGAGTCGGATCAAATCGGTCGACCATTAACTGCGGTTACGGACTTGATGGCGGCAGGCCGTAGCGATGGCGAAATGCCGATGACATCCGCTGGTCGCGCCGTCCGCCTCGGTCCCCGCGGGAGCCCTGACCACCGACCCGCCAGGGACCGTCGCCGTCCACCTGGTCTCGTCGAGGAGCGGGTCTTCGCGTGCCGTCAGCCCAGCTCCTGCGGCAGGTGCTCCCAGGCGATGCCGGTGTGCGGCATGAACAAGATGCCCGGCAAGGCCAGCCGGTCATCGAGTGAGCTCTTTCCACCCTGACGGCCCTGGTCACGAGGCTCCCGGCAAGACAGCAGTCGACCAAGATCCGATGCCCCAACCGGGAGCCTCGTTGCTGTCTTATCGTGACTCGCAGGTCGGCTCGTGTGGGCCTCGCCTGCGCTGCCAGGCGCCGTTCATGACGTGACCGCCGCTCGGACGGTCGGAATTGGTCGCTCCGCGTTCGGAGACGGTCTCAAACACCGAAAACTCTGGGAGACGCGATGCCGTCGCCGCCCTGCCTGATGATGGCGGGGATCGGTGGCTGATGGGCCATATGCCCGAGCGCCGAGGTCGTCCGTGCACCCGGCCAGCGACGGCTCGCGCCGCGTCAGAATCCGTTGTTGGTGAAGCCCGTGCGGGCCACGACGTCGAGGTAGTTGTTGGCGTCGAAGTCCTCGGAGTAGAACAGGACGAACCCAGTCGAGTCCGCCGCCACCGCGGGGTCGCGCTGGCTGCCGACGGTGTTGGGATTGAGACGTTCGACGGGGAAGCGGCCGGTCGTGGTGCCGTCGGCGTTGACGCCCCGGGCGTAGACCTCCATCGATCGCGCGGAGTTCCACAGGTCGGTCTCGTTCCAGGCGACCACGAACCGACCGGCGTCGTCGACGGCGACTGACGGTGTGCCTTGGACCGCGCAAGCGGAGTTGTGGCACAGCGGCGGGTACTCAAGCGCCTGATCGGAGGCTTGGCCGAGTTGGTAGCGGCCGTAGGCGACGGGTCGTTCGGAGAAACGCTGGGCCAGCGAGGCGGTCAGACCTCGCATCCTGACGCGCCACACGCCGCCGACGTTGTCGCTCCACACGACGACGCTGTCGCCGGCCGCGGTGGTGGCCACAGCCGGGGCCAGGTGCTGGGTGGCCGCGTTGACGTGCAGCTGGGTGCGCGCCTTGAGCACACCGCCGCTCGCGGTCACGCGCATGCCGTACACACCGTGCGTGCCCTCCTGCCACACGACGGTCACGGTCCCGGCTCCGTTCATCGCCACGTCCGGCTTGACGCCGGCACTCAGCTGCATCGGGCCGAAGACGTGAGTGGTCAGCGAGGAGTAGCCCGCCGCGCGGACCGTGGCCGTGGCGGCATCCTCCCAGACGACGGTGAAGGCGCCGTTGCCGCGTACGGCGATGCGGGGTCGTACCTGATCGCCGCTCCACTGGCCCGCGTTGGCCCAGACGGTCGCGGACAGCGTGCCGTCGGGAGCCAGGCGGCGCACGGCGATGTTGTGCTCGCCCCGGCAGTCGCCGTCCTCCGCCCAGGTCACGTACGCGTTGCCGGAGTCGTCCACTCCGACCGCGCCGTCGCCATGGTGGAAGTCGGTGGCGCAGCCGACACCGCCCATGGACACCTTGACCGGCCCGGTCACCGGCGATCCGTGACGGTAGACGCGGGCGTAGACCTCATTGCCGCCCTGGGTCCAGGTGACGGCGGTGTAGCCGTTGCGAACCACCGCGGCTCTGGGACTGCGCTGGTCTTCGGGCCCGTTGGCCGCCATCTGCAGCGCCGCCCGCGGGTAGGCGGCTGGGACGATCTTCACCATCTCGTCCATCATCCGGCGGTAGTCGGCGTCGTAAGCGGCGTAGATCGCCGGGTCGTCGATGCGGACGAAGGAGTCGTCGGAGTGGGTGAGCGAACCCTGGTTGAGGTTGTGCGAGCCGGTGTAGACGTAGCGGCGGGTCGCGCCACCCGCGGCGGCGGACGGGCCGTCCACTAGCATGATCTTCGAGTGGAGACCGCCGGTGCCGCAGGTACCACCCGCGGGCTCATGGCAGCCTCCCGGCCGGAAGGTGTGCACGACGATGCCGTCCTTGGCCAGTTGTGCGGCGACGGCGACGGTCTGGTTGCCCTCGGGGACCATCACCTGGATGGTGCAGCCCGCCGCCCGCTTGGCGGCCAGGGCCGCGATGACCAGAGGGCGGTCGGTGGCGAACTGGGAGTGGGCGATCCTGATCACGCCGGGGCAGCCCACGTCCTCGATCATCGCCGCGACCAGGTCGTGGCTGCCGTAGGCAGCGGCGTCGTGGGCGGTGTCGCGCGGCTGCATCCAGACGGTGACCCGGCCGTCTGCGGAGGAGAAGGGCGCCTGCCAGGCGGTGACGACCTGGCCGGCCAGACTCGTGAAGACCTGCCGATAGCCCGAGGCCAGAGCGGCGTCACCCGAGCTGATCACCATGTTCTGGTTCAGCCCGAAGGACCGGTCGAGGTTTTGCGAGCTCTGCACGACCACGTCGCGGCGGCCGTCGTCGAGCTGGCTGAAGATGAAGAACTTGTGGTGGCTGACGTCGGCGGAGGCGAGCGGGCCGTTGCAGCCGTGATCGCACAGCACGACCCTGCCCGGGGGCAAGGCCGCGGCCAGGTCGTTCAGGTAGGCCCGGTCCGGCTCGCTGCCCTCGGCGACTACCCGGACCACGACGCCGCGCCCGTGCGCGGCCAGGATGGCGTCGCGGACCGCCACGTCGTGCATGACGTAGGTGGCCATGTCGAGCGTGGATCCCGGGACCGCCCGGTTGATCAGCTCGATCAGCTTGACCTGCAGAGCCGGGTCGGCGACACCGGTCACGGAGGGCCTGCTGAACAGCGCTTCAAGAGTGGCGGTGTCGGCCCTGGCCGGTACGCCGACGGCGAGCAGGCACAGGAGTAACGCGCATAAGCGGCTGAGCATGAGGGGTTCACCTCTCCGGGTCGATGGTGGAGGTCCAGATCTCGGCGTCGATCTCGGCCCGTTCGCGGGGCCGCCCCCGCCCGTCGGGTCGGGTCTGCCACCCGCCCGGCCTGCTGCTCGTCCAGCCCAGCGGGCACCGGCTCGAAGCGGTAGACGTCGCGCAGTGTGGTAACACTGCCGATGAGCACCTGATCACCTCCTTGATCCTTTCCCTGGAAGCGCCTTTATAGTGGAGTCCGCCATTAATATCCGTCAAGAGGGGGCCAGAGTGACGCTCGCCGTGAACGGTGGCGATCTGCAGCGGCTCCGCAGGCTCAACGCGCTGACCGTCGTGGCGGCCCTGCGAGCCGACGGCCCGATGCCGCTGACGCAGCTGGCCGAGCGGACCGAGCTGGCCAGAGCCACCGTCAAACAGGCCGCGCGCGATCTCATCGAGCAGGGCTGGGTGGCCGAGATGGAACCGAGCGGCGGCGCCAAGGGCCGGCCCGCCCGCCGATACCGCTTCTGTGCCGAGGCGGGCCGGGTCCTGGGGCTCGACATAGGGGCGCACAAGATACTGGCCGCCGTGGCCGACCTGGACGGGAACGTCCTGCACCTGGCCCGCGAGCCGGTCACGCCGGAGCTGAGCAGACAGGAGCGGCTGGCGGCGGTGGACCGCGTGGTCGACGCCTGCTTGACCGGGTCCGGGACCGCGGATGCCGAGGTCTGGGCGGCGGTGGCGGGCAGCACCGGCTACATCGACCTGGACGGGCGCATCGTGCTGTCACGCGCCATCCGGGACTGGTCGGGCACCCCGCTGGCAGATCACCTGAGCGCCCGGCTGCCCTGCCCGGTGCTGGTGGAGAACGACAGCCGTCTGGCGGCGCTGGCCGAGCACCGCCGGGGCGCCGCCCAGCAGGTGCGCAACCTGGTCTACCTGCACATCGGGCGGCGCGCGGGAGCGGCGGTCATCCTCGACGGCGTCCCACTACGCGGCTCGAGCGGGGCGGCGGGAGAGATCGGCGTACATCCGCTGTTCAACCTGGCCACCTCCAGCGACCTGCTGCAGGCCGGCGTGCCGGCCATCACCTCCGGCCTCGCGCCAGAGGAGGTGGCCGCAGCGGTCTTCGATGCCGCCCGGCGAGGCGAGCCCGAGTCGGTGACCGCGGTGCTGCGCTACGTCAAGGTGCTCGCGCTCGCGACCGCGGCCATGACGCTCACCGTTGACCCCGAACTGGTCGTGCTCGGCGGTGGCTTCTCTCGTGCTGCCGACGTGCTGATGGGACCGCTGCGCGCCGAGTTGGAGACGATCTGCCTGCGCACCCCCGTCCTTTGCGGCTCCGCGCTCGGCGAGGAGTGCGTGGCTGTGGGCGCGGTCTGTTACGCCGTCGACCACCTCAACTCCATGCTCTTCAACCCGTCCCACTAATAATGAACTTCACCATAATTTGGAGATCATATACATGCCAGTTGGCGGACGGGCGGGTCCTGGCCGGGGTCGTGAACGAACCCCGTGGCCGGGTCGGAACTGTTCAACCCGACGCCGGGCCCGAGGTCGGCTTCCGTCGGTGCCGACCAGTTGATGACATCAGCCCTTCGAGCCGGTGAAGGCGATGCCGGCGATGAGCTGGCGTTGCATGACGACGAAGAGAGCGATCACGGGCAGTGAGGCCACGACCGACCCGGCGAACAGGATGGGGAAGTTGGTCAGGAACTGACCGCGGAGCGAGGCGAGTCCGGCCGAGAGCGTCATCATCTCCGGATCGGTGTTGACCACCAGCGGCCAGAGCAGGCTGCTCCACGACCACATGACAGTCAGCATGCCGAGCGCCAGCAGGCCCGGTCTGACCAGAGGGAGCAGGATGTGCCAGTAGATCTGCAGCGGGTTCGCCCCGTCGATCGAGGCCGCCTCGTCCAGTTCCCTGGGCAACGACAGGAAGAACTGCCGGAGCATGAAGGTGCCGAACGCTCCGAACACGCCCGGCGCTATCAGCGCCTGCAGAGAGTTCAGCCAGCCGAGCTCCATCATGATCTCGTAGCGCGGGATGAGGAACAGTTCCCCGGGCACCATCAGGACGGCCAGGAAGAGCAGGAACAGGGCGCCCCTGCCTGGAAAGCGGAGCCGGGCGAAGGCGAACGCGGCCAGCGAGCACAGCAGCAGTTGCCCGGCGGTGACGGCGGCGGTGACCACGACGGTGTTGAGGAACTGCCTGGCCAGCGGCACCGACCGGAACACATCGGCGAAGTTCGACCACTGCCAGGAGGGCGTGAACTTCGGCGGCACCCGTAGCGAGTCCGGCAGGGTCTGCAGCGAGACCACGAGTTGCCCGGCGAACGGCGCGAGCATGACCAGCGCGCCGGCGGCCAGGAACACGTGCGCCGGCCAGGTCCTGGGCCTACTCATAGTGCACCCACTTCTTCTGTAGCCTGAACTGGAACGCGGTCAGCACCAGGATCAGCCCGAGCAGGATGACGGCGATCGCCGCGGCGAGCCCGCGCTGGTTCTGCACGAAGCCCGTCTCGTAGAAGAGGTAGACGATCGTGCGGCTGCCCTCGAGGGCCGGGCTCTTCAGGTCGATCATGAGATAGACGAGGTCGAAGACCTGCAGCGCGTTGATCATCGTTATGACCACGACGAAGAACGTGGTGGGCGTGAGCAACGGCAGCGTGATGCGGAAGAACTGCCGCAGCCGCCCGGCCCCGTCGATCTCGGCGGCCTCGTAGTAGTGACGCGGAATGCCCTGCAGCCCGGCCAGGAACAACACGGCGTTGTAGCCGATCGAGCTCCAGATCCCGACGACCGCGATGGCGTAGATCGCGAAGTCGGGGTCGCCGAGCCAATACGGCCCGTCGATCCCCACCGTGCCCAGGACGTGGTTGATCGCCCCGAAGTCGCCGTTGAACAGGTAACTCCAGGTCAGGCCCACCGCAGCGGGCATCGTGACCACGGGCAGGAAGTAGAGGGTTCGGTAGAGGCTCAGCCCGCGCAGCCCCGGCACGTTCAGCAGCGCCGCGACGACGATGGACAGCGGCACGCCCGCCAGCACCAGTACCGAGTAGAGCAGGGTGTTGCCGAGCGCGCCGTACATCTCCTCGTCGGTGAACAGTTCGGCGAAGTTGGCCGTCCCCACCCAGGTGTAGCCGCCGAAGACGCCCGACTCGGTCATGCTGAGATACAGGGTCTGAACGATGGGCCACAGGTAGAAAACGGCCAGACCCAGCGCCATCGGTGCAATGAGCAGATACCCCCACGCCCACTCGCGCTTGGAGTGCATCGGTTACTCCTTGGCCAGGATCTCGTTCATCTGCGTGGCGATCTCCTTGGCGACGTCGGCCACCGGCCGCTTGCCTGCCCATGCCTCGGCGAGCAGCTTGTTCTGCACGTCCTGCCACTGCGCGGTGTTCAGCGACACCGGGTACGGCACGCCGTTCGGCATCGAAGCGTCGTAGGTCTCCTTCAGGTGGAAGGCGGGGAAGGCCTTGAACCAGCCCTCCTGCGTGCCGTCGCGGAGCGAGAGGGCGCCGCCGCCGCTGTCGCTGAGGATCTTCTGAGCCTGCTCGGAGGCGACGAACTCGGCGAAGGCCGCCGACTCTTTCGGATGCTCGCTCTTGGCCGAGACGGCGTTGGCCAGGCCCAGCAGGATGACGGCGTCCTTGGCCGGACCCTTGGGCAGCGGGGCCACGTCGATCCGCTCGCGGATCTCGGGGTTGGCCCAGAAGGTCGAGGCGAACCAGACGCCGCCATAGAGCATGCCGTACTTGCCGGACTGGAAGAGCGTGATGGGATCGGTGTCGGCGTAGACCTCGGCGACAGGGGCGACCTGGTCCTTGATCATGCCGGTCCAGTACTCCAGGCCCTGGATCGAGGCGGGGTCGTCGAAGCCGCTCTTCTTGCCGTCCTCCGACAGCACGTGGCCGCCTGCCTGAAGCATGGTGGGGTAGAAGGCGCCCTGGTCCCACATGTGGGCGAGGATGCCGAACTGCTTCTTGGACGGGTCGGTCAGCTTCTTGGCGGCGGCCTTGACATCGTCCCAGGTCCAGTCGGCGGTGGGGTAGGCCACTCCGGCGGCGTCGAAGAGCTTCTTGTCGTACCAGAGTGCCGGGATGCTCACGTTGTGCGGCAGGCCGTACAGCTTGCCGTCGTAGCGGTAGCCGTCGACGACCGCCGGGGGAAGACCCTGGGCCTTCGACTCCTCGAGCGGAGTGATGATCCCGCCCTTGGCGTACATGCGGACGTTGAGGCTGTTCATCCAGAACACGTCGGGTGCGGCGCCGCCGGACGCGGCCGTCTGGAGCTTGGTCCAGTACTGGTCCCACGGGGTGATCTCGAGCTTCACTGTGACGTTCGGGTTGGCCTGCTGGAAGGCGGCGATGATCTTCTCCGCGCTCGTCTGGTCGTTCTTGTCCCAGATGGCGTAGCTGATCGTGGCCTTTCCTGAGGCTTCCGGCTCGCTGGACGAGCCGCAGCCGGCAGTCATGACGGCCAGGCCCGTGAGGCAGACGAGGGGTAGACGGAAACGCATGTTTGTCTCCAGATGGTTGGGGGGTGTTCAGGGCCGCAGGTTGGAGGTCCACTCGGCGAGCTGGCTGTCGATCTCGGCCCTGCTCCGAGGGTGGCCGGGGGCGTCGGGACGTCGCTGCCACGGGTGCGGGCCGGTGGCCGGGCGATATTCCACGCCCAGGGCGTCGAGCCGCTTTTCGTGCACGGCGAGCCGTACACGAAAGTCCTCGAAGTCACGCTCGGCGCTCCACATCGCCTCGGCGAAGGCGGCCAATCGTGGGAAGGCCATGTAGTCGAGGAGGCGGGGCGAGTCGATGTGCTCGGTCCACAGCGCCGCTTGCGCGCCGAGTATTCTGCTCCGCTCCTCCCCGGTGAGGCCATGGGGGACCGGGTCGAAAGCGTGGACGGCGCGCAGGGAGGTCACGCTGCCGATCGGCACCGGCTCCTGATCGCCCTCCGCCTGGCGGAAATCCAGGTACGTCTCCGCGAACGGGGAGACGACCACGTCGTGGCCGGCCCGCGCGGCCATCGACGCACACCTGTCACCGCGCCAGGCCCCGACGGTGACACCCGGTGGCAGGCCCCCCTCCAGGAGCTCGTCCCAGCCGAGCGGCTTGCGCCCGCGGGCCAACAGGTAGTCGGTGAAGTGCCGCATGAGCCAGGTCTGCAGCTCATCGGCATCTCGCAGGCCGAGTTCGCGGATGCGCTCCTTGGCGGGGAGGCTCTCGTTCCACTGGGTCTTGGGAGTCTCGTCGCCGCCGACGCAGATGTATTCGCCGGGGAAGAGCTCGAGGACCTCATCGAGGACATCGGTGAAGAAAGTGATCGTCTCGTCGGAGACGTTGATGACGTTCTCTCCGACACCCCACTCGGTGCGCACCCCCAGGGGGACGCCGAGGTTGCCGAGCTCGGGGTAAGCGGCGACGGCGGCCTGCGTGTGGCCCGGAAGGTCGATCTCAGGGAGGACCGTGACGGAGCGATCGGCCGCGTAGGAGACGATCTCCCTGATGTCGTCCTGGCTGTAGAAGCCGCCGTGCGGACGCCCGTCGAACAGGCGATGCCGTCTGGCGCCCAGCGGTGACTCGCGTCGCCAGGCGCCGATCTCCGTGAGCTTCGGGTACTTCCTGATCTCCAGCCGCCAGCCCTGGTCGTCCGTCAGGTGCAGATGGAGCACGTTGAGCTTGTGCGCGGCCAGCAGGTCGATGTACCGCAGCAGGTCGTTCTTGGGCAGGAAGTGCCGGGCGACGTCGATGAGACAGCCGCGCCAGCCGTACGTGGGGGCGTCGGCGATCTCGATCGCGGGGATGCTCCAGGTCCTGTCTCCGGTACGGCCGGCGCGGAATGCGGCCGGGTCGAGCAGCTGGCGAAGAGTCTGCGCCCCGTAGAAGGCACCGGCCTGGGCCGAGGCCTCGATCAGCACGGACTCCGTCGTGGCGGTGAGCCGATATTCCTCGGGCCCGAGGCCCACGGCGTGGCGGATCTCGACCCCGCCGGGACCGTCGAGCAGTGGCAGGCCGGTGGCCGAGGTGAGCGCCTGGCGGAGCCACGCCGCGGCCCTGGCCAGCACTGGGTCGGCGGTCAGCGGCGTCGCGGCGGTGAAGGTGAACAGCCCTTGTCCGGGTGCGCAGCGGGAAGGCGCCGGGATCAGGGTCACGGTGCCTGCACCGTCCAGGTCTCGCGGGCGCGTTCGGCGGCCCAGACGACGTGGTGCCCGGCCAGAGCTTCGGCCGGGTCGGCGCCGAGCGGCGCCTGGTCTCCGGCGGCCACGGCGTCGATGAACGCCATGATGAGGCCCGCATCGCCACCGCCATGGCCATGGGCAGGCGATGCGCCCGCGTTCGTCCCGGTGTCAGGGGTTTCCTCGGCGCCGGTCATGAAGTCGACGATCCTGATGTGGCGCCCATCCCCCTCGGCGAAGCCGTGGGTGCCGAAAACCCGCGGCTTGCGGTGCTCCAGCGGTGTGAACGCCGTCATCGTGAACGACGCGGTCGCGCCCCGCGCGAACTCCAGCGTGACGACCTGCTGGTCCACCACGTCGTTGTCGCAGTCGTAGACGCAGCGGCCGTAGGGATTGGCCGAGCGACCGTCAGCAGCCGCCGCCCTGGCGTAGATCTGGGCGCGCGCCCCCGCCCCGACGACGGCTATGGTCGATGCCATTCGCAGACCCCCTTTATTACAGGCTCCATAGATATTCACGGATCCCTCCTTGCCGTCAAGACCCCCGATGCCGGATGATCCAGGTAGACCAGCACGACACAATTCAGAGACTGTTGATAGTGAGGAGCACGCCCGTGCAGGTCAGTGGTGGAGACCTTCAGCGGCTGCGTCAGCAGAACACCCTGAACAGCCTCCGCGCCCTGCGCGAGGCGCGCGCACCGTTGACGCTCACAGAGCTGGTCGCGCAGACCGGGCTGTCGCGAGCCTCCGTGGGGGACGTCGTCGCCGAGCTCCAGCAACGTGGCTGGATCGCCGAGGTGGACCCCGCACCGGGCACCTTGGGCCGGCCCGCCAAGCGCTACCGCTTCCGCACCGACGTCGGGCACGTGCTGGGCATCGACATAGGAGTCCACAAGGTCCTGGCCGTAGTCACCGACCTCGCGGGCCGGACCATCGCCAGCGGCCGGGTCGCCGTCGACCGGCACACCGCCCGGCATGAGCGGTTGGAGGCCGTGTGGAGAGCCATCGACGCAGCACTCGTCGCCGCCGGCCGGGCAGCCTCCGACCTGTGGGGCGCCACCGCAGGAAGCACCGGCGTCGTCAACCGGGAAGGGCTGGTCATCCGGGTCCACGATCTTCCCGACTGGGCCGGAGTCGATCTAGCAGGCCATCTCGGGCAGCGCCTGCCCTGCCCGATCACCATCGAGAACGACAGCAAGCTGGCCGCTCTCGCCGAGCAGCGGCTCGGCGTCGCGGCAGGCGTTCAGGACCTTGTCTACCTGCACGTCGGCCGCCGGCCCGGTGCCGCGCTCATCCTCAACGGCCGGCTTCACCACGGGTTCAGCGGGGCCACCGGCGAGGTGGGCCTCATGGAGGTCACCGGGTGGCGCACCATGGCCGGCAACCTGGAGGGCTGTCGCGCGGCCGTCGGCGCATCACCTGAGGAGGCTGCCCGGCTCGTCTTCGACGCAGCCCGCGCCGGAGACCCCGAAGCCCAGGCTGCCGTCGATACTTACGCCCACCACCTCGCCCTCGGCACCGCCGCCATGGTGCTGACCCTGGATCCTGAGCTGGTCGTTCTGGGGGGTGGCTTCTCCCGCTCGGCCGACGTCCTGCTTCCCGCGCTCAACCAGGCCCTTGAGCCCCACTGCCTGCGCGTTCCCGACATCCGGCCGTCGACGCTCGGTGAGGAATGCGTCGCCCTGGGCGGAGCCTGCCTGGCGCTGGACGGTGTGGACGAGCGGCTCTTCTCACTGGAAGGGGCCATCCTCGACCCCGCTGCTCCCCAGCGCATCTCTTGACGTCGCCTCCTCTTGAAGGCCGGCCGAGCAGGGTTCACCTGGCTCGGCCGGCCCTCGTTGTCAGGCCTTCTCGTAGGGGATGATCTCGGCCAGGGCGGACGCTCCGCCGATGCCGTAGTCGGAGCGCAGCCTGATGTACCGGGCCGAGAGCCCCTTGAGGCTGACATCGTTGGGCGCGGTCATGCGGGGCCACTCGACGGGTGTGACGTCCCTGAACGTGATGCCGTCGTCGCTGACCTGCACCATGCCCTTGAGGATAGTGCCGTTCATGTTCGTGCGCAGCTTGGGCTGGAACCGTACGGCCGACAGTTCCCTCACGCGGCCGAGGTCGACGGTGATGGTGTGCGGCTGCGGGGAAACGATGGGGTAGTCGGAGTGGAAGTCGGTGGTCAGCTTGCCGTCGATGGCATTGCGCGGATCGCCGATGCCGGGCTTGAAGGTGCTGGCAGTGGCCTTGAGCTCGGCGGGCGGGATGCGGCGACCGGCGGGCTCGGCCGGCCAGATGTGGCGTCCCTTTCCGGGTTCCTCGGTGACGGGCTCCCGGTCGAGTCCGGTCCCCTTGCCGCGGATCAGGATGTCGGTGACGACCGAGCCGTGGTCGGAGTAGAAGGGGTAGGGCTGGTTGAGCCAGCTCTGCCGGTGGCGGGGGAGGCGATCGATGTCGGCGCGAGACCCCAGGATGCGGACGTCCTTGCCGCGGGCGAAGACGTAGTCGATGCGGCCTGGAATGGCGCCCATGCCGTGGTAAGGGCTCCACGTGCGGCCGGGGTAGCGTCCGGCGTCGGGGTTGGCGTAGCGGAAGGTGTCCATGAAGCCGTGGTCGGTGTACAGCTTGGTGTACGGCCAAGGCAGGACCACGCCGCCGTGGCCGGGGGCGTTGGCGAACTGCTCGCTCCAGTCCAGGTGCGACTGCGCGTTGAGGTCGCCGCCCATGAGCACCGGGGCATCGTCGTCGCCGATGAAGGACGGGATCGCCTTCTCGAGGATGGCCTTGCCCATGGCGACCCGGCGAAGGTTGTCGCCCTCCAGGATCTGTTCGTTGGTCTTGGTGCGGGGGAGGCCGTGGGTGTTCTGCACCGCCGCGTCGTGGGTGTCGCCGTAAGCCCAACCGTCGTGCCAGGTCCACAGGCTGAAGGCGTGGACATGCTTGCCATTGGGCAAGCCGAGCCGGGCGCCGCCCAGGTTGAATGAGCTGATGTCGGCGTCGGCGTAGCGCGGGTACACCTTTTGGATGTCGAGCTTGGTGTAAAGCCACAGGTTGTCGCCGTTGACGCTGTAGTCCTCGGGCGTGGTGAGCTGCACGCCGGCGAATCGGTCGCCCTCCGCCCGTCCGGCGTTCAGCCCGTCGAGGATCTTCTGGCCGGAGCCGTACCCCTCGACCACGAAAAGAATGTCGGGGTTGACCTCGTTCATGTAGTCGATCATCTGGGCGAGGTTCTCGCCGGTATTCTCCTGGCGGTTGTAGGTGCCGCCGACGAAGAGGTTCCATGCCATGAGCCGGAGCGGTGTTCCCACGTGGTTCTCCGGCAGGGAGGTGAGGGAGACGTCGACCGTCACATCCTTTTCGGGGAGTACGAAGGGGCGGCTGCGAACCTGCCCGTCACGCGTGTACAAGGTGTCTCGCGCCCATACCTGGTCGCCGCTCCTGACGGTGGTGACGAACTCTTCGACGCGGTGAGGTCGGGCCTTGCCGGTGGCGACCACTGTGCAGGTGCTGCCGGGGCCGTCGCCGTCGCAGTCCAACCGGTAGCTCGGCTTGCTTCCGCGGTCGGCGGCGGCTGCGGTGGTGTTCGTGGCGGCGAGCAGTCCGGTCAAGGCCACGGCGACTGCGAGCGGAGGGACTAAGAAGCGCATGGGCATTCCTTTTGCGAGATTTCTTGGGGATCAAGGAGGTTGGTCTCGGGGTGTGCGAGGAGGGCTGTCAGGTGAGCCGCCGCGGCGGCGGCAAGGCACGCGTCAGGGCCGGGCGGCAGTGCGTGGGCGCTGGTCGACGGCGACCGACGCATGCGGCTGCCGGCCCCGGGCCGGCTTCGAAGAAGGGTCCGTGGCCTCGCCCTCCGGGCATGTTCAGGAGCCCGATGACGAGTGCACGCTGGGCGTCTGCGCGGACACGGTATTTCCGGTTGTACCTCGCACAGGGTGGGAGATGGCGCCGGGCAGGCTCAGGTGACGTGAACTCTGCGTGTCGTCACAGGTGGTCGGCGCGTGGTTGCACATATTGACAGACTCCAGAGGAAGTTGTTCCAAGTGAAGGCTCTCTATTGGGATCATTCCGGCATCGCCACTGCGCCGCAAGGTCTTCATGATGAATATTTACAGACTATGGAATAAAGTCCAGGAGGGCCGAGCGCCGCGCCGGCGCCGATCGTGAGGTACGGGCCGGCGTCAAGTATCGGCGTCCGGTCAGCACGGCCACCATGCACAGCATCCGGGCGACGCTTCGGCACGCGCTGAACATGGCCATCCAGGACCAGCTGATCGACTTCGACCCGCAGCAGCGCTGGAGATGCCGGCCAGGACCCGCCCCAAAGCGCTGGTGTGGACCAGAGACCGGGTTGCCGACTGGCGCGAGGGGTTTCGGGACTACCGCAGGGCGGAGAAGCTCCGGTGCGGAGGGCGGCGGGCCGATCCGATCGATGCCCACATCCGGGTGCCGCGCCCGTCTGCGGTGATGGTGTGGACGCCGGAACAGACCCGGCTGTTTCTGGAGGAAGTCAGTCGGCATCGGCTGTTCGCCCTGTGCCGGCTGATCACGCTTCGAGGACTGCGGCGTGGTGAGGCGTGCGGAACCGTCCTGACGGTAGCTCCGACGCCCCCAGGCGTGTCGTCGACGCACGGGTAGATCTCGACACCACGCCCGACACGGCGATCTGGGCGCTGAGCCTACGGGGAGGATGATCGCCTGGGGTGCGCATGCCGACTGCATCAGCGCCCTCGTACCCGGCCGGACGTCACCTGGCAGGCGCGTCCGCGACGCGTGGACGCTTTCATTCTGGAGTGTTCGCCTTTGGTGGCGTCTGGTGAGGACGCCAGACCGACGTTCACGAGAGGCTGGTTGTCGTCTTTCACTTCACCCAGGCCTGCGCGGCCGAGGAAGGCGGCGGCATCCAACCTGATCTGATCCGAGCAAGATGGCCACAGAGTACGGACCGAGCACGGCTGATCCGCCGATGCGTTCCATGCATCCATGACCCTGGGGTGTACGAGCCACATGGCCAACGTGGTGGACTACCAGGTCAGCCCTGTGCGATGAGCCTTTGATGCGTTCGCCCACAGGCTCTCGGGTCCGGGCACGTGTGAGGGCATCCGCAGCAGCACGACCGCGCCGTGCCGCCGGTAGCGGTCGGGCCACCGCTTGGCCGTGTTCACCGCCAGTTGGAAGCGTTCGGCGGCACGGCGCAGGAGCCACCCCTTGACGACACACACCTCGGTCAATGGCCGTTCATTGCGGCTTTTCGATTCTTGACGGGAGCCGGTCGCATGACGCGCCCCGGTCGGGGTATCGCACTTCCAGCCGGACAGACGCGCCACCACCACTTCCAGGGCATCGAGAGCCACTGGCCGGGGGAGTGGCGTGAACCCCGGCCGGAAGAGCGCGTCGGCGACGGTCCGCCGACGCGCCGGATCCACCGCTCTCCCCCGCCGTCCCGTCCGCCTCCGGCGGCGGTCTCGCGGCGGCGGCAATCCGGGATCGGCGCGCCCGCACAGGACGGGTCCGCCCCCGCGTCCGGACATCGGATGGCGTCCCGCGATCGCGAGAACTACCCAACGGGGAGCGGGTGGCGGCACGGCCACTCCGAAGTGACCAGGAGAGAAACCGGGGATGACGACCTCTCGCCGCCGCTCGGCGGCACGGCCACGGCGGCCCGTGATGCTGAGCACGCTCTTGCGGAGGCGCTCCTTTCCTGCAGGCACGCCGCGGCACCGGGTGCTGCGGCCGACCGTCCTGCTCGCGCTGGTGGCCCTGCTCTACGGCCTGGCGCAACTGACGCTGGTCTCCGCTCGCATGGGGATCGGGTGGGACGAGTCGGTCTACGCCAGCCAGTTCGCCGCGCACGCGCCGCCGGCGGAGTTCAGCGCGCCACGCGCCCAGGGGGTGCCGCTGCTGGTCACGCCCGTGGTGGCGCTCACCGACTCGGTCGTCATCCTGCGGATCTACCTCACCATGATCTCCTCTCTCGCTCTGTTCGGGGCCTTCCTGGTCTGGACGCGCGTGCGGACCGGTTACACGGCCCCGCTCGCGGCGTTGCTGTTCGCCGGTTGCTGGCTGTCCCTCTTCTACGGCAACGAGGCCATGCCCAACCTGTACGTTGCTCTCGGCGCGGTCGCCGCGACCGGATTCTTCGCCCTGGGTGGCCGGTCCAGAGCGGCGACGGCGGGCCTGGCCGGATCGATGGCCGCCGTGTCACTGATGCGCCCCTCCGACGCGCTGGTCATCGCCCTGCCGATGGCGGGCCTGGCGATCCTGACACGCCCGCGCCGGATCCGCTCGCTCATGGCCGTCCTGGTCGGGCTGGGCGTTGGATGGAGCGAGTGGCTGGTGGAAGCCAGCTTGAGATACGGCGGCATCGCCGCCCGGTGGCACGCGGCCGGAGCGGCCAACCGGACGGGCCTGACCATATCCGTCGTCGAGCACGCCCGCGCGCTGGACGGCCCCTCGCTGTGCCGGTGGGGAGTCGACTGCGGGGAGGTCTCCCCTCCCGCACTGATCTGGTGGCTCGCGATCCCGCTGATGACCATGGTCGGGCTCTGGTCGGCGTGGCGCGACCGCAGTCGCGGTCCACTTCTGCTGGCGACGGCGACCGGGCTGGTGATCGCCGCGCCGTACTTGTTCTACGTGGGCTACGCCGCTCCGCGCTTCCTCATGCCGACCTACGCGCTGCTGTCGCTTCCCCTCGCCGAGGGCGCGATCGGGCTGGTGCGCCGGGCACGCCCACCGCTGTGGCACGCCGCCGCGGGTTTCGTGGCCGCCGGCCTGCTCGCCCACTTCGCTCTCCAGGGCGCCTACGCCTTCCGCATGTCGACCATCACATACGAGAGTCGGGAGTGGGAACGCCTGGCCACCGAGGAGCTGTATCGGATGGGAGTGCGGGCCCCCTGCATGGTCTACGGCCAGTCGGGCGTCCAGGTTGGCTACATGCTCGGCTGCAGCTCACAGGGACTCATTCGGAGCTTTCCCGAGCAGCTGCCCCCACGGGCCAGTCAGGCCATGCAGCGGGGCCACCGGCTCGTCATGATCTACTCAAGCGCGCGACCGCCTCGCTACGCCACCGGCTGGCGGGCAGTGGAGCTGCCCGGCCGCTGGCGGGCGCGGTTCTCGCCGCAACGCTGAGCACCGCCGCAGCACCACTCTGGCGGTGCTGCGCCGCTCGCGCTTCCCCGGCGCGGGGCTCGGGAGACGAGGGCGCCGGCCGCGGCCAAGATGGCGCCGGCGGTCCGGAGTACGGTCGCGACAGCGGTCCGGCTTGCGGGATGCGGGTGGTGACGTCGAGCTTGGTGAGGAGGCGGCTGACGTAGATTTCGACGGTGGCCGGGCCGATATGCAGGTTGCGGGAGATACCAATGTTTGACAGGCCTTGGGCGACGAGGGTGAGGATGCCGGATTCTCGTTCGGTGAGATCGGTTCGTCATCGCACACGAGCCGGGCGCGATCATTATCGTGCAGTGACAGCGCGGTCAGGCCCTGCGGGTCCTGGGGACGGAGCAGCAGGCCTGACGGCACCGGCTGAAACGTTGGATCTGGCGCACGTTTCGTGATCGAAACGGCTCTTGTGTCGGGCGCCGGGTTACGGGTGTGTATGAACAGCTTCTCCCTCGTCGGGGGGAGTGAGACCACCCGGATAGGGGAGGTCCAGCCGTCGAAGATCGGAGACGGTGATCTCATGACGATCAAGTTGATGACCCCGACGCTGGCTGTACGTGATACCGAACAGCCAGTTCCGAGATGGGCGGTCTTCAGCGCCAATGCGATCCCTTTCCTGCTGCTTCCCCATTGCCTGTGGCGGCTGCCGTTCGCCTTCGACTTCGGGATGGGGATGGTCGATCCGAACGCGCCGGCATGGGTGTGGTGGGCCATTCCCTATGTCTTCGGGCTCAGCGTGGTGTCGGAGGCGGCGGCGCTCCTCTCCCTCGGTCTGGTGCGGGGATGGGGTGAGGTTGCGCCTGCCTGGCTCCCGATCGTTGGCGGGAGGCGCATCCCACCGTTGGCGGTGATCATCCCCTCCACTCTGGGCGGCTTGGCCGCGACCGCGATGTACGGAAGCACGTTGCTGACCTGGCTGAACGTCCCGGGATTCCATGGTTTGGGGTTTTCCAACGGCTGGTGGGAAGCGCTGGCGAACGTGTGCATCGCCCCTGGGATCTTGTGGGGCCCCTTGGTGTTGGCCCTGACCTACGCCTACTACGTGCGGCGTCGGAGGCCGAGACGTTAGTACAGCCCTCCTGCTCACGGCGTAACGCGAAGTCATCGATCACGAAATGTGGGCCAGAACCAGAATTGGCTCTGTCCCACTTTGCGTGATCACGCTTGGTCCCCAGGTAACGATTCGAGTGAGTCGATCTTCTGTGGCGATGGGCATCGCGATCATGCCGGATGGCGATCGCGGACGTGCTCTCGGTGTTGTTTCCGCACCTTGTGGGTGTGCAGGTGGAGCGGGTGTTCCTGGCCGGAAGTACGGTCCGGATCCGAACCAGCAGCGTGGATGTGGAAATGCCGTGTCCGGCGTGTGGCGTCTCTTCCGGACGGGTGCACAGCCGCTACGACCGCAGGTTGTCGGATCGGCCCATCGCGGGCCAGGAGGTACTGATCGGCCTGCGGGCACGCCGAATGTTCTGCGGCAACGCCGCCTGCACGAAGAAGACCTTCGCCGAGCAGATCCCGGGGCTGACGGTTCCGTACGGCCGGCGTGCTCCGGGCCTGGCGCAGGTTCTGCGGTCGATCGCGTTGGCGTTGGGTGGCAGGCCAGGTGCACGGCTGGCCACGCGATTGGCGGCGGCGGTGGGCAAGTCGACGCTGCTGCGGCTGCTACGCGCTCTGCCCGACCCGCAGTTCCCGACGCCCCGGGTGTCGGGGGTGGACGAATTCGCGTGGCGACGCGGGCACGTCTACGGGACGGTGCTGGTCAATGTGGAGACCGGGCGGCCGGTCGACCTGTTACCGGATCGCTCGGCCGAGTCGTTCGCGGCATGGCTGGACGCAGATCCAGGCGTGGAGGTGATCTGCCGAGATCGCGCCGGATGCTACGCCGAGGGCGGTCACCGCGGCGCACCGCTGGCCAAGCAGGTGGCGGATCGCTGGCACTTGCTCCATAACCTGACCGGCGCCGTCGAGCGCGCTGTCGCCCGCAACCGTCCTCACCTGCGCGAACCTCTTGCGGCGAAGGAGCCTGCCGCGGAGTCCGCCACCCCGTCCGGCGCGCCCGAAACGCTCGCTGACCGCATTCGCATGCCGAGGTTCACCAGGCCCTCCAGCGCGGCATGACCATCACTGAGATCAGCCGGGACCTGTGCATTTTTGGTGTCGATGCGGAGCTTGCCCGCCGGGGTGGTGCGCAGGTAGTGGTTGAGGCCAGGCTTGCCCCCGATCTTCCCGCGCAGCTCGCCGCGTTTGAACTCACTCAGCTGATCGGTGTCGTCGATCAAGTCGGCGAGCTGCGCGAGGAGTTGGTCACGCATGTGCTTGTCCCGCTCGGCGGTCTCGGGTTGTGGCAGATGACGAACCGTTCGACCTCGCTGATGCGCACCTCCTTGATGCGCATGTTGTCGCCGATCTCGGTGTAGCGGCCCTGCCGCGAGAGGGCGGCTTTCACCTCTGGCGAGCCGGACCGGAGTTTCTCGCCGATGATGTAGGAGTGATCGCCTTGCCGCAGGTAGCGGCGGTTGTCCGCCGAGGAGAAGCCCCGGTCCGCGACCCACACGATCTTCGATAGGGTCCAGTCCCGCATATCGTCCTTGATCTGCCGGATCACGACCTGGTCGGAGGCGTTGCCGGGCCAGCACCAGCAGCGGACTGGGATGCCGTCGCGGGTGACCGCCATGCCGATCACGATCTGCGGCAGGTCATCGCGGGAGTCCTTGGACTTGCCGTGCGTGCGGAACCCGGTCGGATCCACCCCCTCAGGCGGCTGCCGGCCCTCGGGGCAGTACCTCGCCACGCTCGGTGCGCCCGACCGGTTCGTCGGGCTCCTCCAACTCGAAGTAGGTGGAGGTGGTGTTGAAGAACAGCAGGTCGACCTCGAGATTCAACAGGTTGGCGACCTGGTCGAAGACCTGCTTCTCCAGATCGTCGCGGACCTCGTGCAGCCAGTCCATCGCCCGGTCGCAGGCCTGCTCGCCGATCTCGGCCAGGCCCTCGATATGCACGTCATGGCTGACCCAGTCCTGTACCGCTTCAGAATTCATCACGTGGTTCTGATCTGCGGTTTTGACCTCCAGCCAAGGCACGGGCAAGATCGCGGTCCGTGTCGGTTCGTCTGCTGTACCTGATTCTGACGCGGGTGCTTGGCTGGCTGGTGTTACTGGGACGGTCAGGCGTCCAAAGACGTCGAGATCATGGTGCTCCGGCATGAGGTGGCGGTGTTGAAGCGTCAGGTCGTCCGGCCGAAGCCGGACTGGGCCGATCGGGCGGTCCTGGCGGCCTTGGCCCGCTTCCTGCCGACGGTGCTGCGAGCACCTCGCCTGGTCACCCCGGGCACCTTCCTGGCTTGGCATCGTCGTTTGATCAAACGCTGGTGGACGTATCCCAGCGCCCTGGCCGTCCTGGAACGAGCAACGAGGTCCGGGATCTCGTCGTCCGTCTGGCACGCGAGAACCCGAGGTGGGGGTATCGGCGGGTACACGGTGAGCTGGTTCGCCTGGGGTTCCATGTCGGTGAAGCGACGGTGAGACGGATCCTGCGCTCGCGCCGATCCGGCCCGGCTTCCCGAAGCTTGGACGCCTCCTGGAGGAGGTTCCTGCGCCTGCGGGCGAAAGGGTTGTTGGCCTGCGATTTCTTCCACGTCGACACGGTCTTCTTGAAACGCCTGTACGTGTTGTTCGTGATGGGGTGGAGACGCGGCGCGTGCACGTCCTGGGTGTGACCACCCATCCAACAATCTGCTCATGAACCTCGGGCAGAGGGCCGGCTCGTTCCGGTTCCTCATCCGTGACCGGGATGCCAAGTTCACCGCCGTCTTCGATGAGATCTTCGCCGGCGAGGGTGTCGTGGTGCTTAAGACTCCGCCGCGGATGCCGCGAGCCAATTGCTAGCCCTGGCCACCGCAATGATCCTTGCCGCGCTGGAGGCCGGGGTAAAGCCCCGCTGCATGAGCGGCGATGAGGTCTACGGCCAAGATCCACGCCTGCCCGCGGCGCTGGAGGACGGCAGGTCGGCTACGTGCTTGCGCTCGCCGCCAACCGGAGGCTTGTCCTGGACGGGGTCGAGATGACCGCCGCCCTCGTTCGTGGCCGACCGGCATGTTATCGCGCCGGAGTGGGCGCCAAGGGCCCGCGCTGGTATGCCTGGGCCAGCATCGACCAAGCCGGCGGCGGGAGTTTGGCGCCGACCGTACCGGCCGAGCGGCAGGGGGCCGCAATTGAGCTTATAGCGCCGATAACCGAAAACGGGGTTCCTGCGGGACCGTACTGCCGCGCACTCTCGTGCTTACAGCAGAAGTCATCCACGCACATTCATCAAGGAGCCCCTTGTGACAACAGGGACGTTCAGCGTCAACGGCAGGACCTATGCGAAGCCTGAAAGCCCTGTCGTGGTGATCTGCATCGACGGCAGCGAACCCGACTATCACATCGAGGCCATGGCGGCTGGCCGGATGCCCTGGCTGAGCAAAGTCCTCGAATGGGACGGGTCCTCATGGCCCGCCCACTGCGCGATGCCCGCCCTCACCAACCCGAACAACCTGTCCATCGCGACGGGCCGCCCCCCGAGCGTGCACGGCATCAGCGGCAACTACATCTTCGACACAGAACTTGGTGAAGAAGTGCTGATGAACGACAAGCGCTTCCTGCGGGCGCCCACCATCTTCGCCGCGGCGAACGAGGCAGGACTCGACGTCGTCGTCGTGACCGCCAAGGACAAGCTCCGCAGGCTGCTGGGCGCGGGTCTCGTCGAGGAGGGGCCCGCCCTGGACGGCTCAGGCGAGTTCGTCGCACCGGCCAGGCGCGGAATCTGCTTCTCTGCGGAGAAGGCCGACCAGGCCACCGTCGAGGAGAACGGCATCGGCGATGTCCTGGCCCTGGTCGGCAAGCCGCTGCCGGACGTCTACTCGGCCGATCTGAGCGAGTTCGCGCTCGCCGCGGGTTTGGAGATCCTGGCGACTCGTGGCGCGGACCTGATGTACCTGTCGCTGACCGACTACATCCAGCACAAGAACGCACCCGGTACCGAGACGGCGAACGCCTTCTACGAGATGATCGACCGCTACGCCAGCAGGCTGGCCGAACTCGGCGCCACCATCGTGCTGACGGCCGACCACGGCATGAGCGCCAAGTCCGACGACGCAGGACTCCCGCGTGTGGTCTACGTCGAGGACGAGGCCCGCCGCATCCTCGGAATTCCCGCCGAGACGAACGACCTGCGGGTGATCCTGCCGATCACCGACCCGTACACCGTTCACCACGGCGCTCTGGGCTCCTTCGCGAGCCTCTACCTGCCGGAGGGCGCCGACTGTGAGGCCACCATCGCGGCACTGAGAGGCGTCGAGGGGATCCAGGAGGTGCACGGCCGCGGGGAGGCGGCCGCGCGTTACTCCTTGCCCGCCGACCGCATCGGGGACATTGTGATCCTCGCCGAGGCCGGCACCGCGCTCGGACGCTTCGCCGCCTGGCACGACCTCAGCGGGCTCGACGCGCCGCTGCGGTCCCATGGAGCTCTGGGTGAGCTCCAGATCCCGTTCCTGATCAACCGGCGCCTGTCCACGCCCGACCTGCTGGACGCCCCGTTCGGTGAGCCGGCCCGCATCCACAACTACGACGCCTTCTGGGTGGCCACGACGCTGGTCTCCCAGGAGGAAAACGCGACCTGACCGCGCAGCGGTCGCCATCGCCCGCCATCAAGCCGACACTTTCTAAGATTGGTTGAGAGACCATGTCGAACGTCGGAAATGTGATTCCCGGGATCCGGAATCCCGAGCCTCTGCCGGAGTCCGAGTACGCGCGACTCAAGTGGCGCATGCTCCTGGCCGCCATGTTCTGCTACTTCTTCTTCTACACGGGCAGGCAGACGTTTGGTTTCGCCATCCCGGGCCTTGAGGAGGACCTCGGTCTCAGCAAGGCCACGCTCGGTGCGATCAGCGGGATCCTGCTGTGGTCCTACGCCGCAGGCCAGATGATCAACGGCAATCTCGCCGACAAGTGGGGCGGCCGCCGCATGATGGCGGCCGGAGCCATCCTGTCCACCATCCTCAACTGGTTCACCAGCTTCTCCATCGGTCCGAAATCGCTGGGCTTCTTCTGGGGACTGAACGGCTACGCGCAGTCCCTCGGCTGGCCCTCCGGCGGACGGGTCATCTCCAACTGGTGGGCCCCGCACGAGCGCGGCAAGAGCTTCGGCTTCTACACGTTCGCCGCGGGCATGGCATCGGTCCTGGCCTTCGTCACCTCGACGATCGTGGTGGACACCCTCGACCTGGACTGGCAGTGGATCTTCCGGGTGCCGGTCCTGCTCATGCTCGTGGGTGGCGTCACCTTCTATCTGATCGCCAGGGACACTCCGGCGCAGGCCGGTGTCACCCCGCCTGCCAGCCACACCGCCACCGCGGCCGATAGGACGGCGGAATCCGCCGACCAGATCGCAGGCGAGACCTCGATCCAGCGCTACAAGGCCGTCCTGCGGAACCCGAAGATATGGTCGGCGGGCATCGCCATCGGATTTCAGAACACCGCCCGCTACGGGCTGCTGATCTGGGTCCCGGTCTACTTCCTCGGCGCGGACTGGAAGGAAGGCGCCGGCGGCATCAGCCCACTCTGGATCTCGGTCGCCCTTCCCGTGGGCATGGCGGTGGGCGCCCTGGTCAACGGTCAGATCTCCGACCGGCTGTTCGGGGCACGGCGGGACCGCCCCATCATCCTGTTCATGCTGCTGGGCGCGGTGATGGCCCTCACCATGTACCTCGCGCCGTTGAGCACGACGTCCGGCATCGTCGTCCTGTTCCTCACCGGCTTCTTCGTGTACGGCCCGCAGTCGTCCTTCTGGGCACTCTGCCCCGATATCGCGGGCAAGCGCATGGCCGGCACGGCGACCGGTGCGGTCAACTGCTTCGCCTACATCTTCGCCGGCGCGGCCGAGCCGATGATCGGCGGTCTGATGGACGCCACAGGCAACACCAGTCTCATCTTCCCCGTCGTGGCCGTGGCATGCGGATGCAGCGCCCTGGTCGCCCTCACTATCCGACGCTAGGAGGTACAGAGATGACCGAACTCAGCAGCGGGGCACTCCGAGTACGTGAGGCCCTAGGCGCGACAGCCGCGATCTGGGCGGGGCCGGACAACGGCTTCACGGTGAAGCCGCAGCCGTTGCCCCGGCTGATGCCCGGGGAGGTGCTCGTCAGGGTGGAGCTGGCCACCATCTGCGGCAGCGACCTGCACACCATCGCCGGTGACCGGCCCACCCCGCTCCCCACGGTGCTGGGGCACGAGGCGGTCGGCACCGTCGAGGCCGTGGGCAGCGCGGCATACACCGTCTACGGGAAGCCGCTGCTTCCAGGGCAACGCATCACCTGGACGATCGGGACCTCTTGTGGCTCCTGCCGACGCTGCCAGCGCGGCGTTCCGCAGAAGTGCGAGGGCGTCCGCAAATACGGTCACGAGGCCATTACGGACGCGTGGCGGCTCAACGGGGGTTTTGCGACACACTGCCACCTCGTCGCGGGCACCGGTCTGATGCCCGTGCCTGCCTCACTCCCCGCCGAAGTCGCGGCACCGGCGAACTGCGCCACCGCCACGGTCGTGTGCGCGGCGCGGCGCGCCGAGCTCACGGCCGGCGACTCGGTGGCCGTGATCGGCTGCGGGATGCTGGGACTCACCGCCGTGGCGTTCGCCCGTGACCTCGGGGCCGAGCACGTCATCGCGTGTGACGTCGACGCCGGCCGCAGGGACCTCGCGCTGAAGTTCGGCGCCACGGTGGCCTGCTCGCCAGGCGACCTCGAGGCCGCAGCAAAGGACCTCGGCGCGGATGTCGTCTTCGAACTCTCGGGCAACAGCCTGGCCGTGCAGTCGGCCCTGGACATCGTCGGGCTGGACGGGCGCGTGGCACTGGTCGGCTCCGTGTCACCGGGACCGAAGGTGAGTTTCGAGCCCAACGCCTTCGTGCGCAACCTGTCCCACGTGATCGGCAGCCACAACTACACCGTCCACGACCTGGCCGAAGCCGTCGACTTCCTCATGCGCACCCCGAAGCAGGACCTGTTCGCCGCACTCGTTCCCGCCTCGTTCCCGCTCTCGGACATCGACGCCGCTGTCGCCATGGCGCGCACCGGGACCGCTCCCCGGATCGCCGTGCGCATGGACTGACCAGCTCGCAACCCTTCATCTCTTACGGAGTCCCACATGGCGCAGCCGAGTCCCGACCATCTGCTCAACCACATCGACGGCCGATGGGTGCCGTCACAGACCGGTGCGGTTCGACCGAACCTCAACCCCGCCAACACCGACGACGTCATCGGGGAGTTCACCGAGTCGGGCGCGAAGGACGCCACCGCCGCCGTCGACGCCGCGACCGCCGCCCACCGCGAGTGGGACGTGATCGGCCCGATCGAGCGGGCCAAAGCCCTTACCGTCGCCGCGCGGCTGATAGGGGAGCGGCGCGACGAGTTCGCCGAGGCGATCACCCGGGAGCAGGGCAAACGCCTGTCCGAGAGCAAGGGCGAGGTGTCCCGCTCGCTGGCCATCCTGGACTTCACGATCGGGGAGGCCCGCCGGATCAACGGCGTCACCACTCCCGCCGAGGAGCCCCGCACCCTGGCGATGACCTTCCGGCGGCCGCTCGGCGTCGTAGGCCTCATCACACCCTGGAACTTCCCTGTGGCCATCCCCATGTGGAAGGTCGCTCCCGCCCTGGTGGCAGGCTGTACGGCGGTGCTCAAGCCGTCGCCGCTGACTCCGTGGACCTCCGCTCTGCTGGTGCAGGCCTTCGCCGACGCGGGCCTGCCGCCGGGCGTGCTCAACCTGGTGCAGGGCGACCGTGGTCCCGGCGAGGCGCTGGTCGCTGACCCGCGCGTGGCCGGCATCTCCTTCACAGGCTCCCTGCCCGTGGGCCAGGCGATCAACCGGGCCGGCGCAGGCAGGCTGATGCGCACCCAACTCGAGCTGGGAGGCAAGAACGCGCTGATCGTCCTGGCTGACGCCGACGTCGACGCGGCTGTCGACGCCATCGTCCACGGCGCGTTCGGGCAGAGCGGGCAGCGCTGCAGCGCCACCAGCCGGGTCATCGTCGACCGGTCCGTACGGGACAAGCTCCTCAACATCCTGCTTCCGCGGGTTCAGGCCATGCGGATCGGGCGCGGTGACCAGGAGTGGGCGGACATCGGCCCTGTGGTCAACGACGAGCGGCTGCGCGCCTGCCTGGCGGCGGTGGAAGGTGCGGTCGCAGCGGGTGCGTGGGTCGCCTGCGGCGGGAAGGAGGCCACGCTCGACACCCCTGGCTATTTCGTCGAGCCGACCGTTCTGACCGATGTCGCGTGGGACAGCGAGATCGCCCAGGAGGAGGTCTTCGGGCCGGTGCTCTCCGTCATCGACTGTGAGGGTTACGAGGACGCCATGCGCATCTCGAACTCGGTGAAGTACGGAATGTCGGGCACGATCTTCACTCAGAACCCGTCCCTGATGTTCCAGGCCCTCCACGACTTCCAGGCGGGCATGCTGCACGTGAACCGTCCCGGTGTGGGCGCGTACTCGCACTTGCCGCACATGGGGGCGAAGGCCTCCCAACTCGGCGCTCCCGAATGCTCGCCTGACGTCTGGGACTTCTACACCGACCTCAGGTCCGCCTGCATCAGGTACTGAACGGCCAGGCCGTCAGGCGGGCCACACGGCGACGGTCCGGACGAGTTCGACGAACGCCTCCTCCGGCGGGGTGAGGACACGGTCGATCCGTCTGACGAGGGAAACGGTTCGGGTCGGGGGAGCCGGGATAATGGTCAGGGCGGCCAGGATCCCGGATTTGGTCTCCTGTCTGATGGCGTGCTCGGACAGGAGCGAGATGCCGAGTCCCTGGCTTACCGCCTGCTTGAGTGTGTCGGGGCCCCACATGTCCCACTGCTCGGCGGTCTCCAGTCCCCATGTCCGCAGCGCGTACTCCTGGAGCCGCCGGCTGGCCGATCCGCTCTCGCGCATGAGGAAGCGCTGATCGGCCAGGTCGGAGGGGGTCAGCGCCCGTCCCACGAGGGGGGAGTCCGGTTCGGCCACAAGCACCATGGACTCTTCGAACATCCCCTGCGTCAGTAGTTGTTCATCGCGCGGAGTATCGGCGCACAGGCCGAGCGCGACCTCTCCGCGCAGCAGCCAGGACTCGACCGCCTCTTCGTTGCCTACCCGGATCTGGCAGCTGACCTTGGGCGCTCGCAGGGAGAAGTCGGCGAGGAGGCGAGGCAGGAGGTAGGTGCCGAGAGTGGTCGTGCCCGCCACCACCAGATTGCCACCTTCCAGCCCGCGGTAGTCGGCGATGGCCCGATCGAGGGAGTCCAGGACCTCGAACACCCTGCGCGCGTGCTCGACCACGACCTCACCTGCGGGAGTGGGGCGTGCGCCAAGGCTGGTGCGGTGGACGAGCTGGACTCCGAGGGAGCGCTCCAGGTTCCTGATGTGGTTCGACACGGCCGGCTGGCTCATGAAGAGCGACTTGGCCGCCCCTGAGAAGCCTTTGGACTCGACCACTTTCGCCAGGACTTCCAGCTGGTTCAAGGTCACCATGCTGCGAACCTCCTCGTGCTCAGAGCTCGCCGATTGTTCTAGGTGTACTGCATCGCCCTGGTCGCCGAGTGGTGTTGCGACGGCCTGGAGATCACCTGCTGTCATTTTCGAGGTACGGCGGGCGATTGCCGACCCATGCTCCGCGACGGCCAAGAAGGCGCAGCTGACGCCCATTGACCAGCGCCTCCCCGACCATGCCGACGGAGGCGTCAATGTCCGCCGGTGAAGCGGAAACAGGTGTACTGCTTGGGCTCAACCGGTCGTCGCAACACCGGCTTCCTGGACTGAGCGGCCACCCTCTGATGGCCGGGATCGACCACTAGGAGCCGTGCTTGCCCAGGCGGTAGGCGCGATGCGCGGTGCCGCCGAAGATCTCGGCGGTCTCGGCCGCCGTGAGATGGCGGGTCAGCTCCTCGCCGGCGGAGACGACCTCGGCATAGGACGCCTGGAGCAGACAGACCGGCCAGTCCGAGCCAAACATGATCCGCTTCGGTCCGTACGCCTCGATCACCACCTCGGTGTAGGGGCGCAGATCCTCGATGCGCCATTGCTTCTTCGCCTCGGTCACCATGCCGGACAGTTTGCAGAAGACGTTCGGCTCGGCGGCGAGCTCACCGATGAGCGATGCCCACGGCTCCAGCTCGCCGGTGGCGATCGCGGGTTTCGACAGATGGTCCAGGACGAAGGTCAGGTCGGAAAGCGCCCGCGCGGTGGTGATCGCTGCGGGCAGCTGGCGAGGCAGTGTCAGCAGGTCGTAGGCCAAGCCGGTCTCGGCGACCGCCCCGAGCCCGCGCCGCACGTCCGGCCGGTTCAGCCAGTCGTCGTCGGGCTCTCCTTGGACGAGATGACGGATCCCGACGAGCAGTTCGCCTCCGGGGCCTTCACACAGAGAGGCGAGCGTTTCGGGCAGCTGCGGGTCGGTCAGATCGGCCCAGCCGACCACTCCGGCCACGAGTTCGGTCGCCGCGGCGGTCGCGAGGAATTCCCTGGTCTCGGTCACGTCCGGCAGCACTTGGACGAGGATCGTCTTGTCGATTCCGGCGCCCTTCGTCTCCGGGGCGAGGTCCTCGGGTGTGAAATCGCGACGGATCCGGGTGGTCTCCGGGCCATCGAGCCAGGGTTGGGGTCGTCGGGCCAGTTCCCAGAAGTGCTGGTGGGCGTCGATCCTCATGGCGCCTCTTTGAGGTCGGCCCGCGCCTCGGAGTCTCCTCGCAGGTGCTCGCGGAGCCACTGCTCGGTGGTGCTCACGTGCATCAGCGCCGCCGCTTGGGCGAGCGGAGCGTCACCGGCGGCGAGCGCGGCGTAGATCGCCTCGTGCTCGTACAAGGTGCGTCCGGCCGCGGCGTCGTCGACCATTCCGCGCCAGATCCTCGCTCGCAGGGTGCGTCCTGAGATGCCGTCGAGCAGGGTGGCCAAGGTGGTGTTGCCGGTCGCCGAGGCGACCGCCTGGTGGAACGCCGCATCATGCTGGTTGAGCAGTTCGACGTCGTCGCTGGCTTCGCGCATCGCAATCAGGTGACTTTCCACGACGACCAGCTCCGACGCCGTGATCCGGCTGGCGGCGAGGCCGGTGGCGATCGGCTCGAACAGCCTGCGCACCTCGGTCAGCTCCAGAAGCGTGTCGCCGTGCAGCAGTTCGACCGCGGCGCCGAGCCCTTCGAACAGGAGCGCGGGATCGAGGCTGGTCACATAGGTCCCGTCGCCCCTCCGAATCTCCAGGACTCTGGCAACGACCAGTGCCCTGACCGCCTCCCTCATGAGATTCCTCGACAGCCCGAGTTCGGCGGCGAGTTGCGGCTCAGGCGGCAGCTTCGAGCCTGCTGGAAGCTCTCCGGAAAGGATCATCTCCCGGATGCGGGTGATGGCCTTGTCGGTCAGTGACATCGGTCCTCCTTCGGTCCGAAGGCTATCAGGACATCCCATGTCTACGGAAGTCGATTAATGGGATGTCTCCTGGTGCTGCGGCTGCAGGCCTATCGGATCTCAAGTCCGTTACCTGCGATTTCTCGCGTTTGCTGGCTAGAGGGTAGACAGCGCGACAAGTGCGGAGCTATACATACATCCCATCCATTTGGAGTGGTGTCGTGTTCCCGCCCCATGTGGATCTGTCTCCGCCCTGCCTTTGGGACCAGCATGAGGAAGTACCGAATGAGGCTCAGAACCGCCCTCTTCTCCACCGCCTCCGCTCTCTCCGCACTGGCGCTGCTCAGCGCCTGCGGCAGCGCTTCCGGCACCGGAACCACGTCGGCCGACGGCCCGCTGGTCGGCGTCGACTACCCCCGCTCCGATACCGACTTCTGGAACTCCTACATCAAGTACACGCCCGACTACGCCAAGCAGCTTGGCCTCTCCCTCAAGACGACCAACTCGCAGAACGAGGTTGCCAAGCTCACGGCCAACGTGCAGACCTTCATCAGCCAGGGCGTCAAGGGTGTGGCCATGGCCCCGCAGGACACCGCCGCCATCGCGCCGACACTTGACCAGCTCAAAGCGAAGAAGATCCCGGTCGTCACCGTCGACACGCGCCCCGACAACGGCGACGTCTTCATGGTCGTCCGGGCCGACAACCGGGCCTACGGCGAGAAGGCTTGCAAGTACCTCGGCTCCAAGCTCGGCGGCAAGGGCAAGGTCGTGATGCTTCAGGGCGGCCTCGACTCGATCAACGGTCGGGACCGCACCGAGGCCTTCAACGAGTGCATGAAGGCGAACTACCCCGGCATCACGGTGTTCGGCGAGGCCACCAACTGGGACGGCGCCGTCGCCGCGCAGAAGCTCCAGACTGATCTGACGGCCAACCCTGACATCAAGGGCATCTACATGCAGTCCAGCTTCGCGCTGGCCGGCACCCTGCAGCTCCTCAAACAGCGCGGCCTGCTCGTCCCGCCGACCGACCCCAAGCACGTGTTCGTGGTCTCCAACGACGGCATCCCCGAAGAGCTCAAGTCCATCGCCGACGGCAAGATCGACGCGACGGTTTCGCAGCCGGCCGACCTGTACGCCAAGTACGCCCTGTATTACCTGAAGGCCGCCATCGACGGTAAAACCTTCCAGCCCGGCAAGACCGACCACGACAGCACGATCATCCAGGTTCGGCCCGGCCTGCTGGAGGACCAACTGTCCGCGCCGCTGGTCACCGCCGACGGAGGGACCTACGACGGCGTCCCCAGCCTCAAGAGCACCGACACCTCCCTGTGGGGCAACAACCTCGGCTGACAACGCGCCGGGTCGCTCGAAGGCCCGGCCCCGGTCCGCAACCACGAACGAAAGCAAGGCGGTAGAGATGAGCGACGGGGAGCGAGCAGCCCACCCCGCGCCTGGCCCGACTGACGACGGGTGGGCTGCGAGCAGTCCACCCGTCGTCGAGGCGATGGGCGTAGTCAAACGATTCGGTCCGACGGTGGCCCTCGACGGCGCTTGGATCACCATCAGGCCCGGCGAGACCCACGCGCTCGTCGGCCGCAACGGCGCTGGCAAATCCACCCTCGTGAACGTCATCACCGGTCTCCTCGGCCCGGACGAGGGAACGCTGACCTTCGACGGCAAGCCGGCACCACGGCTCACCGACCGAGACGCCTGGCGGCAGCGCGTGGCCTGCGTCTACCAGAAATCGACGATCATTCCCACTCTGACCGTCGGCGAGAACCTCTTCCTGAACCGGTGCGACCACGGTCGCGGCCGGCTCATCGACTGGCGCGGCACCCGGCGCCGCGCCGAGGACCTGCTGTCGGCATGGTCGGTGGAGGTCGCCCCGGGAACCCTCGCGGGCGACCTCAGCGTCGAGCAGCGGCAGTTCGTCGAGATCGCCCGTGCGCTGTCCTTCGGCGCCCGGTTCATCATCCTCGACGAACCCACCGCCCAGCTCGACGGAACCGCGATCAACCGGCTCTTCGACCGGATCCGCGACCTGCAGGCCCAGGGCGTCACCTTCCTGTTCATCAGCCACCACCTGCAGGAGATCTACGAGATCTGCGACATGGTCACGGTGTTCCGGGACGCCAGGCACATCGTGACCTCCCCCGTCGCGGAGCTGTCCCGCACCGAACTCGTCGCCGCCATGACGGGCGAGACGGCGGTGGTCCTGGGCGGCGAACGGGTGAGCTCACTGGACGCCGACGCCACGGCCGCGCTGAGCGTCCAAGATCTGAGCGGCAGCGCGTACGCCGACATCACCTTCCAGGTGGGCGCCGGAGAGATCGTCGGGCTCGCGGGGGCCGCGGGCAGCGGACGCACGGAGGTCGCCGAGACCGTGGTGGGGCTGCGGGCCGCCGACAGCGGCAAGGTGGAGATCGCCGGAAGCCGGCCGCGGCCGGGAAGCGTACCCGCCGCACTCGCCGCCGGCGCGGGCTTCGTCCCGCAGGACCGGCACCACCAGGGCTACGTGCCCGCCATGTCGATCGCGGACAACTCCACGTTGTCGGTGCCCGCCCGCCTCGGCCGAGGCGGCTTCATCAGCAACCGGCGCCGAAATCTACTGGCCGAGACCTCGATCGAAAAACTTGAGATCAAAACACCCGGCCCCGAGCTGCCCGTCTCCGCGCTGTCGGGGGGCAACCAGCAGAAGGTCGTCATGGCCCGCGCCCTCGCCGACGAACCCCGGCTGCTGGTCCTGATCAACCCGACCGCAGGCGTGGACGTGCGCTCCAAGGAGTTCCTCCTCGGCAAGGTCGAGGAGACGGCGGAGACCGGCACGGGCGTGCTCATCGCCTCCGACGAACTCGACGACCTGCGGTTGTGCGACCGGGTCCTGGTGATGTTCCAGGGCCGAGTAACGACAGAGACCCGCCGCGGCTGGCACGACCACGACCTTGTGGCCGCGATGGAAGGAATGACCCTCAATGCCGAGAACCATGACTGACAACGACATCGCGAACGCGCCCGCCTCCTCGGCCGTACGTCCGCCCACCAAGGGGAAGGGGCTGATCGGCGGCCGGATTCCTCTCGCCAGGCTCCGCGACCTCGCGCTCGTCCCGCCCATCGTGGGCATCGCGATCGTCGGCCAGATCGTCAGCCCGGTCTTCCTGCAGACAGACAACCTCATCAACGTCATGCAGACCATGTCCGAGATCGCCCTGCTGGTTCTCGCGCAGACGATGATCCTGATCGTCAAGAAGATGGACCTGTCGATGGAGTCGACCATGGGCCTTGCGCCCGGCGTTGCGGCCTGGCTCGTGGTACCGATCGGTGCCGGCCACGGACTCGGCCTGCTCCCCGGCGGCTGGGCCATCCCGGTCACCCTCGCCGTGGGCGTACTCATCGGCGTGATCAACGCCCTGCTGATCATCCGCTTCGGCCTCAACGGATTCATCGTCACGCTCGGCATGCTGATCGTGCTGCGCGGCGTCCTCACCGGCGTCTCGGGCGGCCAGACCTTCTTCCAACTGCCGTCGTCGATGCTGTATCTGGGTTCCGCCGTCTGGTTCGGGGTGCCGGCCTCCATCTGGATCTGCCTAGTGCTGTTCGCGGCCGCCATCGTCGTCCTCGGCTGGACCAACTTCGGCCGCTCGCTGTACGCCATCGGCGGCAACGTCGATGCGGCGAAGGCGGCCGGCATCCGCACCGACCGGGTACTGGCGATCGTGATCGTGACCGGCAGCCTGCTTGCCGCACTCGCCGGGCTGCTGCTGTCCGGTCGACTCGCCTCCGTCGCGTCCGCGCAGGGCAACGGCTACATCTTTACCGTCTTCGCCGCCGCCGTCATCGGCGGGATCAGCCTCAACGGCGGCAAGGGGACCATGTTCGGTGCGTTCAGCGGCATCCTGCTGCTGTTCATGATCCAGAACGTGCTCACTCTCGGCGGCGTCCCTGCCCAGTGGATCGGCGCCCTCAACGGGCTGATCATCCTGGCCGCGCTGACCATCTCGCGCATCACGGGCGGCAAGGCTCAGGAATGACCCCGCGGCACATGCCGCGCCTTCGCCGTCCCCTTGATCAACCTCGGGCAGACCGTTCCCGCCCGATCCCATAGGAGCCACCGTCATGTCCTCTGCTGCGCCCGTATCCGCCCGCATCACCGCCCTGGACGTCCTCGACGTGCGTTTCCCCACGTCGGAGCACCTGGACGGGTCCGACGCGATGAATCCCGAACCTGACTACTCCGCTGCCTACGTCATCTTGCGCACCGACGCCACGGATGGGCTGGAGGGCCACGCGCTGGCCTTCACCACCGGCCGCGGCAACAACGTGCAGGCGGCAGCCATCGCGGCCCTGGCCTCCCACGTGGTGGGCCTGTCCGTCGAGGAGATCTGCGCCGACCTCGGCGCGTTCTCCCGCTCCCTCGTCCACGACCCGCAGCTGCGCTGGCTGGGGCCGGAGAAGGGCGTCATTCACATGGCGACAGGCGCGGTCGTCAACGCCGCCTGGGACCTGGCCGCCAAGCGCGCCGGCAAGCCGGTCTGGCGGTTCCTCAGCGAGATGTCGCCTGAGGAGCTCGTCGGTCAGGTCGACTTCCGCTGGCTGAGCGACGCCCTCACCTCCCAGGAGGCGCTGGACATCCTGCGGCGCGCGGAACCCGGCCGCCAGAAGCGCATCGCGCGCCTGCTGGAGCGCGGCTACCCCGCCTACACCACCACCCCCGGCTGGCTCGGATACTCCGACGAGAAGCTCGCCCGACTGTCCCGCGAGGCCGTGGCCGACGGCTTCGCCCTGATCAAGCTGAAGGTCGGAGCCTCCCTGGACGACGACATCCGGCGCATGCGCACCGCCCGCGAGGCGGTCGGCGACGGCGTCCGCATCGCCGTGGACGCCAACCAGAGATGGGACGTCGCCGAGGCGATCCAGTGGATGCGTGAGCTGGCCCCCTACCGGCCGTACTGGATCGAGGAGCCGACCTCGCCCGACGACATCCTCGGCCACGCCGCCGTCCGTGAGGCGCTCAGCCCCATCAAGGTCGCCACTGGCGAACACGTCGCCAACCGGGTCGTCTTCAAGCAACTCCTCCAGGCCGGCGCCGTCGACATCGTGCAGATCGACGCGGCACGGGTCGGCGGGGTCAACGAGAACATCGCGATCCTGCTGCTCGCCGCGAAGTTCGGGGTGCCGGTGTGCCCGCACGCCGGTGGCGTGGGCCTGTGCGAGATGGTGCAGCACCTGTCGATGTTCGACTACGTCGCGGTATCCGGCACGGTCGAGGACCGCGTCATCGAATACGTCGATCACCTGCACGAACACTTCGTCGACCCGGTACGCATCGGTGAGGGCCACTACCTCGCGCCGGCCCTTCCCGGGCTTGGAGCCGAGATGCACCAGGCGTCCCTCAAGGAATACGCCTACCCCGACGGCCCCGTGTGGTCCGCCCGCCTCTGACGAACGGACCACGACGTGCTTCTGACCGAACTTCTGCACCCTGGGATCCTCCAAGCACTTGCCGGTACCGGGCATGGCGCCCGTGTGCTGCTCGCCGACGGGCACTACCCCGCCAGTACGGCCATCGGCGAACGCGCCCAGGTCGTCCACCTGAACCTGAGGCCGGGCCTGCTGGACGTCTCCACCGTGCTCGATGTCCTGCTGCGGGCGATCCCTGTCGAGTCGGCCCAGGTGATGGTGCCGCCGGACAGCGAACCGGAACCCCAGGCCATCGGCGAGTACCGCTCCATGCTCGCCCCCGCCCCCGTCGAGCCGCTCGGCCGCTTCGAGTTCTACAACGCCGCCTACTCGCCGGACCTGGCGCTGGCGGTCGTCACCGCCGACCTCCGCACCTACGCGAACCTGCTGTTGACCATCGGCGTCCGCGCTGAAGGGACCTTGAGGACATCATGACATTTGCAGTCCGTTACACAGCCGCCCTGACTCTGGACACCGCTCCTACCGAGACCGCCCCACCCGGCCCGGGAGAGGTGGAGCTGGCCCCCGCCTACGTCGGGATCTGCGGCACCGACCTGCACATTTTCCACGGAGACATGGACGCCCGGGTCAGCACCCCCGCCGTCCTCGGGCACGAGATGTCCGGCCGTGTCGTACGGGTGGGGCCAGACGTCGAGGAATGGCAGCCAGGCGACGCGGTAACCGTGATGCCGCTGCGCTGGGACGGCACCTGCCCGGCCTGCCGTTCCGGCAACCGGCACATCTGCCAGCACCTCGACTTCATCGGCATCGACTCGCCGGGCGCGATGCAGCAGCGGTGGACCGTACCCGCCGCCACCCTCGTCCGGTTGCCCGACTCCCTCTCCCTGGACCGGGCCGCGCTCGTCGAGCCCACCGCCGTCGCCGTGCACGACGTCGGCCGGGCGAAGGTCCAGGACGGCGAGCGGGTCGTCGTGGTCGGCGGAGGGCCCGTCGGCGTCCTGATCGCGTTGGTCGCCCGGGCCGCCGGCGCCGAGGTCCGCTTGGTGGAACTGAGCGACCACCGGCGGGCGCTGGCCGAGAACATGGGATTTACCACGTGGGACCCGGCCGCCGAGGACGTGCCGGAACTGGTCCGGCAGTGGACCGGCGACGCGGGCGCTGATATCGCCTTCGAGGTGTCCGGCGCGGCGGGCGGCGTCGACACCGCCGTGGAGGTGCTGGGCGTCCGCGGTCGACTGTGCCTGGTGGCGATCCATCCCCGGCGCAGGGAGATCGACCTGCACCGCTTCTTCTGGCGTGAGCTCACCCTGGTCGGCGCCCGGCTGTACGACCGCTCCGACTTCGAGCGAGCGGTGGGCCTGGTGGCGGACGGCACCGTCCCCGCCGACCTGCTGATCAGCAAGGTGGTGCCCCTCGCCGAGGCGCCTGCGGCGTTCGAAGCGCTGGAGACGAGCGGCGACGTGATGAAGATCCTGGTGGACTGCGGGAACGACGAGCGGGGAGCCTCGGCATGAACGCTTTTGACCTGACGGGCAAGTCGGCCGTCGTCACCGGCGCCCGTCGCGGCATCGGCCGGGCCATGGCCCGCGCGCTCGCCGAGGCGGGCGCGGATGTCATCGGTGTCAGCGCGAACCTGGAGACAGTCGGCAGCGACGTCGAGAAGGACGTCGTCGCCGCCGGACGCTCCTTCGAGGCGATCCGCACCGACTTCGCCGACCCCGACGCCGTCCGGGCCTTGGCCGCGCACCTCGCCCGACCCGAGCGGCCGGTGGACATCCTGGTCAACAATGCGGGCACCATCCGCCGCGCCCCCGCCACCGAACACCCCGACGCAGACTGGGAACTGGTCCTCCAGGTCAACCTGACCGCCCAGTTCGCCCTAGCCCGCGCCGTCGGCGCGGCTATGGTGGCCCGTGGTCGAGGAAAGATCATCTTTACCGCGTCGCTGCTCAGCTTCCAGGGCGGTATCAACGTGCCCGGCTACACCGCGGCCAAGCACGGCGTAGCCGGCCTGACCAAGGCACTGGCCAACGAGTGGGCTCCGCACGGTGTCAACGTCAACGCGATCGCCCCGGGCTACATCGCGACCGACAACACCCAAGCACTGCAGGACGACTCGGTGCGCAGCCGGGCGATACTCGACCGCATCCCAGCCGGTCGCTGGGGCGCCGCCGACGACCTGGCCGGCGCCACCGTGTTCCTGGCCTCAGATGCGGCCGCCTATGTCCACGGCGCCGTCCTGCCGGTCGACGGCGGATGGCTGGGCCGATGACCTTCGGCTTCGCAGTCGCACTGTCCGACGCCCGGGTCGTTCCGGTGCTGACCGTCCCGTCCGTCAGGACCGCCGGGCCGCTCGCCGAGGCTCTCGCCGACGGCGGCGCCCAGTGCGTCGAAGTCACCTTCCGCACCCCTGACGCCGACCAGGTGGTGGAACAGATGGCGGCCCAGGGCCGGCTGACCGTGGGAGCCGGCACCGTGCTCACCGCAGAGCAAGCGGAACGAGCCGTGACCGCCGGGGCCCGCTTCGTCGTGTCGCCAGGCTACGACCCGGACGTGGACGCCGTCTGCCGGAAGCTGGACGTGCCCTTTCTCCCCGGCGTCGCTACGCCAACCGAACTGATGCGGGCACTCACGGCCGGTCTCGAGACCGTGAAGCTGTTCCCCGCCGAACTCCTGGGCGGTCTCCGGATGCTCCGGGCGCTCGCCGCGCCCTTCCCCTGGGCACGGTTCATGCCCACCGGCGGCATCGGGCCGGCCCAGACGCCCGGCTACCTCGCCGAACCCGCGGTGCTCGCCGTCGGCGGGAGTTGGATGGCGGGCCCCGCCCTTCTGGACCGGCAGGACTACCAGGAGATCCGGCGGCTGACCGCCGAGAGCATGGAAAAGAGCACGCCATGACAGGGCACGCTCATGGCGCCGAGGTGGTCGCCCTCGGCGAGGTGATGCTCCGCTTCGATCCGGGTGAGGGACGGATCCGTACGGCCCGCCGTTTCCAGGTCTGGGAGGGCGGTGGTGAGTACAACGTCGTCCGCGGTCTGCGCCGCTGCTTCGGCCTGCGCACGGCCGTCGTGACGGCGCTGGCCGACAATCCGGTGGGCCGGCTCGTCGAGGACCTGATCCTGCAGGGCGGCGTCGACACCTCCTTGATCCGCTGGGTGCCGGACAACGGTGCCGGACGGACGGTCCGCAACGGCCTGAACTTCGTCGAACGAGGCTTCGGGATCCGCGGCGCCATGGGCGTCAGCGACCGTGCCAACACCGTCGTCTCCCAACTGCGCATAGGAGACATCGACTGGGACGCGCTGTTCGCCGCAGGTCCTCGCTGGTTCCACACGGGCGGGATCTTCGCCGGCCTGTCGGACACGACGGTGGCCGTCGCGGAGGAGGCCATGGCTGCGGCCCACCACCATGGCGTCACGGTCTCCTACGACCCGAACTACCGTCCCAGCCTATGGGTCGGCCGAGGCGGTGCCGACCGTGCCCGCGAAGTCGATCTACGGCTCGCCCGGCACGCCGACATCGTAGTAGGGGCCCTGGGGCTGGTGGGGGAGTGTCCCGGCGTCCGGTCCATCGAGGCCGACGAGGTGCGGGACGCGCTCAGCGAGGTCGCAGGCAGGTTGCCTCAGGCGAAGGTGCTGGCGACGACGCTGCGCGGGATACCCTCGGCCGGAGTGAACGACTGGTCGTCCGCTGCCTGGTCGGCGCAGGCGGGCTTCGTCCGCGGTCCCGAGATGCCGGGCCTGCACGTCCTCGACCGCATCGGTTCCGGCGACGCCTTCGCGGCCGGCCTCATCTACGGGCTGATGACCGGCCTGGAAGGTCCCACGACAGCCGGACCACCCGTCGACGCATCGCGCCTGGAACGCGCCCTCGCCTATGGCACCGCTCACGGAGCGCTCGCCATGACCACCCCCGGCGACGTCTCTATGGCCTCGCTCGCCGAGGTCGAGGCGCTCATCGCGGGTGGCTCGGCCGCCGTCAGACGCTGACCGATCACCACCCACCTTCGAGGAGCACACTGTGGTCCATCAGACGATGAGGCGCCGGAAGATCGCAGGGACCGCGGTCGAACTCACCGAGCTCGGCTTCGGGGCCTCCGTCATCGGCAACCTCTCCCGTGCCACAACGGACGGCGACGCGACGGCCGCCGTTCAGACGGCCTGGGAGGCGGGCATCCGGTACTTCGACACCGCACCGCACTACGGCCTCGGCCTCTCTGAACGGCGCCTGGGCGCGGCTCTGCGTGACCACCCCCGCGACGCCTACGTTGTGTCGTCCAAGGTGGGACGCTTGCTCGTCCCCAACGAACGGCCGAGTGGCACCGACACCGAGGGCTTCGCCGTACCGGACGACCTGCGCAGGAAGTGGGACTTCAGCCGGGACGGAGTGCTCCGCTCCATCGAGGCCACTCTGGAACGCACCGGCCTCGACCGCCTCGACATCGTCTACCTGCACGACCCAGACGACCACTGGAAGCAGGCCGCCGAAGAGGCCATGCCCGCCCTGGCCGACCTTCGCGACCAGGGCGTGATCGGCGCCATCGGAGCCGGCATGAACCAGTCGGCCATGCTCGCCCGCTTCCTGCGCGAGACCGAGGCCGACGTCGTGATGCTGGCCGGCCGCTACACCCTGCTCGACCAATCAGCACTCGACGACGTCCTGCCCGCCGCACACGACCTCGGCAAGAGCGTGGTCGCCGTCGGCGTCTTCAATTCCGGCCTGCTCTCCCGCGACCATCCCACCGCAGGCCTGACATATGACTACCAGGAAGCGCATCCCGACCTGATCACCCGCGCGCAGGCGATCGCTGAGGTCTGCGAACGACACGGCACGACCCTCCCGGCAGCCGCGATCGCCTTCCCATATACCCACCCCGCCACCGTCAACGTCACCCTGGGAATGCGAACCCCCGAACAGGTCGCGCGCAACGTGGAAGTCCATCAGCGGCCCGTCCCCCCGGCCCTCTGGAACGACCTCCAAGCCGAAGGACTCATCAAGCTTGCTATCCCCACGGAGAATGAGCCCCATTTCACCGGGAGGCACAGGCCACAGGGTGGTGGAGGGAGGATGGCGGAACTGTAGGACGAACCTGCTCTGTCTCAGATTCGGTGGTGACGGTGAGGATCATCTGGAAGGGTTGGGAGATCGGCCCGGCACCGGCCGCACACGGCGGATCAGCGAAACCGAGCGCTCGCAGATCATCGCGCTGGCCCGCACATGGCCGCCGGGCCGGCCGGTGCGCGATCAGGCGACCGGTGAGTTGAGGGCGGCCGAGGACAGCGGCCAGGTAGCTGAATACTGGACACTGCGACCGAGGCCGCCGGCTCGCTGGGCATCGTGGTGACGCGCTCGCAGGTGCGGCGGATCCTGCTGGCCTAAGGGGGTGCGCTGGCATCGGCCCCGTTCGTGAACGGGCAGCCATGATCCGCAGTTCGCCCCCAAGGAACCCGCATCGTTGTCCTCTACACCTGTCCGCCGCCGGGAGCAACAGTGGTGGCCGCCGGCGAACTCGGCCCGGTCCTTGCTGGATGATCGAGAGACCGTGTCCGGGCTGTCCGGCTGTCGCCGGTGAGCCCTGTCCGGTGCCCAAACCGCGCTCGTAGCGCTGGCCTGCGGTTTCGCACGTCGTCAAACGGCTCTGCGATACTCACGGATCAAACCGCAGATGAACCGTGCCGGGATTGGTCGCCATAGACGGCGACCAAGTCATCAAGGTGTGCGGTGTTGCGGCCGGTCGCGGCCACCTTGTCGCCGCGGGACAGGGCCGCCTCGACGAAACTCCGGCCCAGGCCGCGGGACGAACCGGTGATGAACCGGACCTCGCTTGATGCCTTCCATTCTTTCGGCGGTGGGGCTATTGCAGTGAGTGTTGGAACGGGGTCACATTGCTGGACTCAGCGATCAGCGGGGCGGCCTCGTCCAGGAAGCATGGGCATCCGGGTCCGTCGCCTTCCGGGTTCCGTTTGAGCCCTACACGTGTTCACATTCCGCCCGAGACTGGAACCACGGCCCCGGCGATGTTGCCGTTGGCGGCTGAGGCGAGGAAGGCGACGGTGTTGGCCACATCGGACGGAGAGGAGAAGCGACCGGTGGCCGTCCGGTCGAGTATCTTGGCGGCCATCGGGTTGGCCGCCATCACCGCGGCCTGCTCCTCGGGCATGGTGCCACCGGGAGCGACCACGTTGCTGAGCACACCCGAGCGACCCGCCTCGGCGGCGAGGCTGCGACTGAAGCCTTCCAGGGCGGCCTTGCTCGCGGCGAACTCCTCGCGTCCCACCATGCCGACACGGATGCCGTCGGAGGACAGAAAGACGATCCGGCCCCAGCCGCCGGCCTTCATCACAGGCAGCGCCGCCTGCACGGTGTGGAAGATGCCCTCCAGGTTGACTGTCTGACCTGCGGTTTCTCGCGTTTCACAGTCCTCGTCGAGGATCTCCGCTACGGGCTTGAGTGGGAGTGCTGGGGCGTTACGTCGTTCTGAGAAGACTGCGGTCATCAGGTACACGACGCGAACGCGACAGCCCTGATCAAGGTGACCGTTGATCAGCGTTGCCCACGTCCGTCGTATCAGTACCTTCCCATGGCGCTGGTACCGCGGGTGGGCCCTGGCCGCGCAGCCGGTCCATCTCCTGCCATTCGGGCCGCAGTCCCGTCAGGCTCGTGGTGAGCGCGTAGACGGCCCCGCCTGCGAGCAGCACCGGTGCCAGCCCCGCGGCCGCCACCGCCACCCCGCCCACCAGCCCGCCGAGCGGGATCCCGGCCCAGGCGAGGGAGTCCGACAACGCGTTCACCCGGCCCAGCAGGCGCCTCGGCACCCGCTCGTAGGAGATCGCCCCAAGGATCGGGTTCAGGAACCCGCCGGCGAACCCGCCCACCGCGAACACCGCCGCCATGGCCCATACCGGCGCGTCCACCGCCAGGATGAGGAACCGCGACGGCCCGGCGAGCAGGAACGCCACGAAGAACACCGGCCTGCGCCGCATCCGGTGCGCCACGGCGGCCGCGACCAGGCCGCCGCCGACGGCCGTAAACCCCATCACGCTGCTGTTCAAACCGACCACAGCGGGGCCGTGGCCGGACTCCTTGGCCCATACGAACACGAGCACCTGGCTGAAGGCTGCGTCGAGCAGGTTGGTGACGCCGACCATGACGACCACGGAGAGCAGCAGCGGTTCGCCGCGCAGAAACGCGAAGCCCTGGCCGAACCGCCGCCAGTACCCCTCCTGCGCCTCCTGCGCCGGCGCGCGGTGCCCCATGCCGCGCGGTAGCGCCCACGCTGCGATCACGGAGCCGAGCGCGAAGCAGGTGACGCTGATGCCCAGGCTGGCCAGCGGCCCGAGTAGCGCCACTACTGCGCCTCCCGCCGCGGGCCCCACCGTCTGTGCCAGCCGCTCGGTCACGCCCATCAGCCCGGTGGCTCGCTCCAGCGGTACCCGCCCGCGCTCGGCCGCCTCGGGAACCATGATCTCCTTGGCCAGGTCCCCTGGACCGCGGGCCGCGCCGACCACCGCGACAAGGGCGATCAGCGCGCTCAGCGGCAGCAGGTCCATGGCGTGCAGAAGGACAACGGCCCCGGCCGCCGCGGCGCTCACCACGTCGCCGACCCATGAGATCCGGCGCGGCCCGACCCGATCGACCAGCGGCCCGGTCAGCGCCTTGACCAGCACGTACGGGGCCATCTCCGCGAATGCCACCAGCCCCGTCTGCGCCGCGCTCCCGGTCGTTGTCAGGACGAGCCAGGGCAGGGCGAGGGCCGACACCCGCGTGCCAGTCAGCGACACCGTCATGGCCGCGAGCAGGCCGGCCATCGGGCGTAAGGACCCGCGCGATCCCATCACGCGCCCTCCGGCAGGTCGGGCAGGAGCTGCGTGATCAGCGAGACCCGCGCGGCGCCCTCGGGCGCCGCCTCGCCGGGCATGTCGCGGCGGTAGCGGGCGATGACCTCTTCCAGTTCCTCGCGCAGCCGCTGCGCCTCCTCGGGGGTGAGGCGCAGCGCGAACGAGCTGAGGTCGAGCACGCGCCGCCACTGCCCTGGCATGGTCTGCAGTTCGTTCAGCGTCCGCTGGGTACGCAGGTTGTACAGGGCGGCGATGGACTGCATATAGGCCAGCACCGCCTCGGGCTCCCGCTCTGCCAGTTCGTCGTCGCTGAGACGGGTGATGAGGTGGACCGAGCGCCACCAGCGCTCGCGGGCGTTGCCGCGCTCGGTGTCCTCCTCCACGAATCCGGCGGCGCCGAGCCTGCGCAAGTGGTAGCTGGCCGTGCCCGAATTCACCCCCAGACGCTCGGCCAGGCGGGTGGCGGTGGACGGGCCGTGTTTGCGCAGCAGGTCCACGAGTTGCACCCGCACCGGGTGGGCCAGTGCCCGCAGGCCTTTGGCGTCGAGGACGACCACGCTCTCGCGGGGTTCGGTCATGCCTCGAAGCCTAGACCGCAAACACTCATTCGCAAACACTCATTCGCGAAGAACTGTTGGCAATCATTGTAGAGAGGGTGAGCTAGACGTACTGATCCCGGCGACAAGCACCCAAACCTCTAGCTACTCGGCTGTGGGCTACCGGGGCTTCGACCGGGCCGCCGAGCCGGTGACCACGGATCCAGCCTCCTGCGAGGCACGGCCAGTCTCTGAGCCGCCAGGTCGGGTGCGCTTCACAACCAGTCCTTCTTCCTGAACAGGTTGTAGAGCACCACG
>NZ_JBHUFV010000029.1:0-64114 GCF_042681425.1 Nonomuraea mangrovi
GGTCAGCTCGTCAAAGCCATCCTCATACTCCAACTCCGCGAAGCAGGATGAAAAGGGCTCCGTGTCTGGTGCAGAGATGGGGGCGCGCAGAGTGCGGTTTGCCTTTTCTTGCCAGGGCAGGTGGGGTTCGTCTCGGGTTGTTCGAGGCCGGTTGTCAGCTGGGCCGTTTTGGGGTGTTCGTTGGCCAGGCGTCAGCCAATCCGTCAGCGGATGACAGATCCCTCCAATGGAGCCCACATCCGTCAGCTCACCAGCGCCAACCGCGAGACACTCATCGACGTGTAGGTGCCGACTTGCTCTGACCTGGCATGTACCGAGCGTAACCACTCCAGAGAACTTCCAGCTCAAGCCCGATGTAATGAGTTTTTGATGCGGTACACCGCGCCCCAGACCCTTCGCAAAGAAACCTGACTCACAAGTCGCTGGCACACGTGCCTGGAACAATCTATAGTCCGCTACAAACCAAGGTCAGCTGATCTTCATAAAACCAGTCCGACTCAAGTATCGCACTAGTTTCGAGCGTAATGACAGACAAGATCCCAGCTTCGATATACCGTCGGGGCTTAACAATCCAGGCGGATCTCACAATATCCATACTTGCCGCAAGCGATTGAGGGACATCTGGAGTTGCATCAAGGGGTGATCTAAAGTCGCTTCGGCGAACCCTCTCTTGCCCCCGCTCGGCGTAAATGAATTCGTATCCGCGAGAGGCCTGCAGCCAGCCTACCGACCAGAATTGGGCTTGTGTTCCAAGATCCCCAAGGAGCTTGCGCTGCGTACCGGCTATGTCATTCGTGTCCAGGAACCAGTAGCCCCATGGAAGCTGTTGGATCAACAAACATGGATCCTCTACAAGATCCGAAGCCTCTCGTGCGGGAAGATACTCGAAGTGATATGCGCAATCACGCGCAACCCGTCTAGCGACCTCTTCCAACTCCAAGACGCCCCCTGTGGGGCGTACAACACTCCAGCTCGCAGGAACCCACAGAAGCCATTCATGCTCAGTCAGGAGCGTCTCGTAGTGATCGAGAATGTCATCTATATCCATGCAGCCCACTCCATGATAGGGTGCGGATGAAACAAGCACCTGCACCCTATCACGGCATTCACCTTCTAGTAAGCCGATTCCCCACAGAGATCTTCCCTAGAGATAGGCTCATCGTACTTTTGGTCGAAGCGATTGGAGAATAGATCTCCTGTGAGCACTCGATCTTTTTGGTAAAAAGCCTCGAGCGCCAGGCCTGCGTCACTATTATGCTTGGCTATAATAGGACAGAACGACCACTTTTTAGTATTGGGTCCGTTCGTACGCTCGCGTGTTGAGGCGAAGGGGAATTCGTCGCACTCCTTGCCGAGGCTCGGATATTCACCGAACATAGACTTGCAGATCGGCGTGGTCTTGGTGTGGTTCGAATCGGCTTCGGCTTTCGCGACTCGCTGCATATACAGATGATCGTATGGAATTGAGCTCCCGGGAACGTCGCAGCCTCGTATTAGCTTATCCGGGTTGTCCGGCCAGGTCTCCCCGTCCGGGTCAGTGCAGGCGTTCCAGTAGTGCTGGTAGGCTTGCTTCATTTCTAGAAGCCGCTTGGAAGCCTGCGCTGTATAGGACCACTTAATCGCCGGCTTGGTCAGATAGAACGTACATCCGCCAATGGCTTTGATGTATTCAGCGGTATCGCAGCGAATAATATTTCCCTTGAAACCTTGAATATCCTTATTGGCCATGACGTATCGATACCCGCGGGTGTTTGGCCAGTCAGGGAAGTCTACCCATGCCTGGAAGGTCCCGTTCGATACCTTTTCGAGGTTGTCCACCTCCTCCCAGGTGTTTCCCTGCGCATTAGGTTCCTGCCAACGAATAGGCCTCTTTTCGGAAGCTTTGGCGGGATCGCACTTGAATCGGAACGTGGCGCGGCCGTTGGCTACCCAGCTGCTAATTAGCGCTTGCTTCTGGTTGGACCACGGCTGTCCGTTCCACGTGGAAACACTCTCGCATCGCGGGTTGTTCCCAATTCCCATTTTCAGAACCATGGTCTTGGTCGGCGGCATTGTGCCGTAGACGTTGTGATTGTAGACATATGCCTCGACAACTAAATCTCGAGACGTCTCCCCCTTGCTCCTGTCGCGTCCTCCGACGCCAGTAAAGGTGTAGCCGATTAGCATCACATCGGCCATGTAGCGTTCGAACTGGAGCCCGTGATCGACAGCCGCGACGACCTTCCCTATCTGGCACCATGAGTAGTGATTCATGACCCAGCCGACGCCACGACCGGCGAGTGCCCTCTGCTCGGCGCATTTCTGTGGAGTCATCCGCTCAAAAGCACCTCCAGCTTTAGGCGGAACGTTCTCAGCCTCGGGAATGCCTGCGAGAGTTGCTGCCGTATTCAGTGAGGTGCTCGCCTGCGTCGGCGTGCTAACAGGGATATTCATGTCCGCTTGGATCTCATCCGAAGTTTGCGCCCTATCGTAGATGCGAACCTCGTCAATGATCCCATTGAAGAACTCACCCCAGCGGGTGTTGCCACCGATGTGAAGATCCCCGCCATCATCCGCTAGGTTTCCCGACATTGTCAATTGTCCTGCTTCCAGGCCGTTGACGTAGAGCCGAGAAATCGCCCCATCGTATGTAACTGCTAGATGGCTCCAGCTATTCAGAGGCAGCGTAGACCCACCGTTTACAATATGATGCTCACTTGCGCCGCCTGACAGCATCCACGCAGACGGTTTTTCCCCGTTGGATGCGTATAGCCCATACGCGGATCCGGCTGTGTGATCTTTCATGGCCACGGTGCGATAGCTGGAGAGGTCAGTGGGATTCACCCATGCCGAAAGCGTCATTCCTTGGCTGAGCTTCAGGGAGTCGCTGGCGCCTACCGTGACCCAGCTTTCAGATAGTCCCGAGAACGAGAGTCCACGCCCGTATTTTCCTGGAACCCACGAAGCCCCACTCATTGTGCCCGAATTCCCGTTTCCAGAAGAGTCAGGAACACTTGCACCCGAAGCTTCATTCAGGCCATAGGCTGCGACCAGGCCCATCGTGGAGACAGCTGCACTTGTCATGAAGCTCCACTGATGCGGAACTGTCATAGTGTTGCCAGCCGCGTCCTTGGCGCCGCTCACTTCGACTGTGTAGGTAGCGCTTGGGGCTAGAATGCTTAGAGGGGTCTCGATCCGAATACGACCGTTATCCTGGGTTGAGGACTGTGTGGCTACGTTCGCACCTGCAGAGTCCTTGACTACGATGTGAGCTTCTGTCGTTGCTTCACTGAATTTAACTCGGATTGCCGTGTTTCTGGGTACGGACGTTGCGCTTGCGTTTGGCTCCGTTGATATGACAGCGGGTGCGAGTGCATCAGGATCTGGAGAAGGATCGTCGGGATCTTCTTCGATCGCGTCGATTACCGGAAGCTCAGTGTCAGCGTGACCGACCGTATCTCGCGCCTCGATGGCCTCCACATCCGAGAGGGAGGGTACTACCGGTTCAGCATCCGTGGCACCTACCGCAGATGGATTGGCTGCATACCTTTCGATATCAGCGCGATTTTCCATTCCGGCTTCGTCTGGCGCGAACCATCCAACGGCGCCAATCGAGGGGTCTGGAGCCTCATATTCGACGAAGAAGTAGGGGTGATGGCTGCCGTCGGAGCCGCCCGCCCAGTTGCCGGACAGGTACTGTCGCCAGTTGTTCGCACCGGATTCGCCTACCGCGCGGATCATCACCCCGTGGTTGGGCTGTCCGTCCGCCCAAGCTTGGGTGATCTCCTCGATGGAATACCAGAGTTCACCCTCGTCCATCCAGCCTGAACAGCTCTGGTCGAGGCCATGGGGATTGATCACGTGGCCATCCGCCACGGCGAGCGGCTGGTTGGACCAGGTCAGCGTGTTGACAGTCCAGCTACTGGCGATGCGATGCATGGAGATGTCGCCGACGTTGGAGCCACACTGGTGGGAAAGGTAGTTCCACAGGATGATGTTGGCGTCCAGGATCTGCCGGCCGAAGAACGGTGCGCCGGAGAGATTGAACTTCAGGTAGGAACGGTAGTTGTAGCCGTCCCGTCGCCCGGCGAACAAAGCGGCCGAGTTCGCGGAGTAGCTGCCATTGACGTAGTTGCCGCCGTTGGCGATGAAGGTGTCGTCGGGAGCACCGGCCCCGTGCCAGGGGGTCGGGTTACCGGCGGCCACCGTCACCGGGTAGGTCACGGCCGGGTCGGCCAGGAACGTGGCGTCCGGTGTGAGGACGAGACTGGAATTGTCGCCGCTACCAGTGAGGGCAGCGGTCGCGGTACCGGCCTTACCGGTACCCGGTGCGGCCATCGCCTTGGCATCCAGGACCGGCAGCGTCGATAGGTCGGCGACCTTCTTACCGTCAGCGAGGGCGGCAGGCTTGCCGCCGGAGGACTTGCCCAGCCGCATGCCGGAGGGCGGGTCGATCGGCACGGGAAGCTTGAGCGGCTTGCCAGGCCGCTCACGGATCACGATCTGGTGCTGATAGCCCTCGGGGGTCGCGATCACGACCAGGTCGACGTTGCGACCGTAAGCGGAGCTGTAGGTGGCCGTGTTGCCGGACAGCTCCGGTACGGGCAGCTTGCCGGGCGCGGCGATTCTGATCTCGCCAGGCTGGCCTTCTTTGACCCCAAGGGAGTCGCCCTTGGCGGTCAGCAGAGGAACATCGCTGCCGCCATTGGATAGTCGGAGGTCCAGCTTGGTCATCCGGGGTTTGACGACGCCGTTCTCCACGACCAGCGTTGGATCGACCTTGTGCCAGGCGCCGTCGCGGTGGACGCGGACGATGGAGCTCGAAACATAGGTTCGAACCGTCTTACCGCCAGGCATGGCGACGGTGGTCATGTTCTCGGTGTGCAGGCTGGGGATCTCCACCTCCTTCTCGGTGCGCTGGGCCTCGGCCTTGGCGGCGTCCACCGGGTTTGGGGTGTGAGATGTGTTCGATGGTGTGGTTGCCGTCGCAGTCGGCGTGGGTTCGGCGATCGCCGATGGCGCAAGGAGCGAAGCCGAGAGTGCGAAGGTTGCCAGGATGGAGCCTCGGCGACGCGTCGCGGCTGATAAGCCGGACGTGCGAGTGCGTTTCACATATACCCTTTCGCGTCTAATCGGACAAAACGAGGCGATCATGGCATGTTGTAAAGGCGCAGTAAAGATCGTCTTTGTGTCTGATAAGCGCCCTTCCGTCATTAGGGCTGGTAGTCGGGACGACGGGACGCGTCCCCTGTGGAGTCCTTGTGATCCCTTGATCCCTTTTCATCCTGAGTAACGGCCCTCCTCGACGAACTTGTGGGTGCCCGAAACTCGGCCGTCGGGGCTGACCTGAGATTTGGCGTTCCCGTTCCTGCAGGCGTGATCGCTGTCTATGGCGTTGCGGCTGCTCTATCTGATCTTCGTCCAACTCGCGGGTTGGGTGGTGCTGCTGGGTCGTTCGCAGAGGTCGAAAGACGCGGAGATCCTCGTCTTGCGTCATCAGCTCGCGGTGTTGCGTCGGCAGGTGGCAAGGCCCCGGCCGTCGTGGGCGGATCGTGCGGTGATCAGCGCGCTGGCGCGGCTGCTGTCTCCAGCCGGTCGTCGGCGGTTGTTCGTGACGCTGGGCATGCTGCTGCGCCGGCACGCCGATCTGGTACGGCGGCGCTGGACCTTCAAACGCCGCGCCCAGGGTCGGCCTCCCACCCGCGCCTCCATCCGGGCCTTGTTACTTCGTCTGGCCCGGGAGAATCCGCTGTGGGGTTACCGGCGGATCGCCGGCGAACTCGCTGCTCTGGGCTACCGGGTGGGAGCATCCACGGTGTGGCTCATCGTGAAGAAGGCCGGCATCGACCCGGCGCCGCGACGCGTGGGACCGACCTGGAGTGAATTCCTGCGTGCTCAAGCTACGGGGATCTTGGCGTGCGATTTCTTCCATTGCGACACCGTGCTGTTAAAAGCGCCTTTATTGCCTGGTCGTCATGGAGCTCAGCACCCGCCGGCTACACGTCCTCGGCGTCACCGAGCATCCGACCGGGTCGTGGGTTGCGCAGCAGGCCAGGAACCTGGTGATCGAGCTGGGGGACAGGGCGGAGGGGTTCAGGTTTCTCATCCGCGATCGGGATGCGAAGTTCACCACGATGTTCGACGACGTCTTCACGGCCGAGGGCATCGGTATCCTCAAGACGCCACCTCGGGCTCCACGGGCCAACGCGTTCGCCGAGCGGTGGATCGGCGGCTTGCGCCGAGAGCTCCTTGATCGGATTCTCATCGTCAACGCCCGCCACTTGCGGCGCGTGCTGGCGACCTACGAGGCCCATTTCAATGAGCCTCGCCCGCATCGCTCCCTGGGCCGGGCCGCTCCGCTACGAGCCCTTCCCGACCCGATCGAGGACGATATCAAGGTCATCCGGCGTGACCGCCTCGGAGGGCTGATCCACGAATACGCGCAGGTCGCGTAGGGTAGCCGAGTTCTTAGCACACACAGGCCTTTACGACCTCGCCCTTGAACTCCTCTGAATAGTTCTTGCCCGCCACGGCCCCTTCCTTCCAGACTACTCAGCACCTTACTTGGCGCCGTGTCCGGAAGATCAGGGGCACCTCACCTCGACGACATCGTCGCCCTGGCCCGCGCGCTGGGTCATGAGCGCTTCGCCCTGGCCGGACACGACCGAGGAGCCCTGGTCGCCTTCCGCGCCGGACTCGACCACGCCGAGACGATCACCCATCTGGCCGCCCTCGACGTGCTGCCGACCCTGGACATGTGGGAGGTGCTGCACGGCACGAGCGCCGCCATCGGCTTCCACCTCTACCTGATGGCCCAGCCCCAGGGCCTGCCCGAGCAGCTGATCGGCGCCAGCCCGGACGCATTCTTCGGTCATTTCCTCGACATCTGGACCAACGACCCGCATGCGATCCCCGCCGACATTCGCGCCGCCTACCTGGAGGCCTGCCGCGAAGCGGTGCCCTCGATCGTGGCCGACTACCGCGCCTCGGCCGGCATCGACGTCGACCATGACCAGGCCGACCGGGCGGCCGGCAACCGGCTGCGGATGCCGGTCACCGTACTCCAGCAGGACTGGGGCGCCGTCCTCGGCTTCGACGCGGCGGCCCTGTGGGGCGCCTGGGCGCCAGACCTGCGGCACGTCACCGTCACCTCCGGCCACTTCATGGCCGAGGAAGCGCCCTCCGTCATTGCCAAGGCTCTTCGAGACCTCCTCACCCGCTGAACTGCCTGAGGCGCCGGCGTCGCGCAAGGGCGCCGGCCCGCACAGTTGCCGCCGGATCGCCGGCAGGCATCTGGCTCGAACTCAACCCAGGATCGGTTTCAGCAGCGAAACCGGGCCCGCGGAGGTGGCGGAGCTGGACAGTTACCGGCCAGCGATTGAGCTGTCAAATGGTCGGTTAGGGACCATAGCTTGCCTCCGGTCTGAAGCGCGAGTCACCACTGAAGGCAAGGAGTTTCCGTTGAGAAGCAAGAGCACCGCCGTACTGTCGAGCCTGTTGGCCATCGGCGCGGCGATGGCGACCAGCGCGTGCGGAGGGGGCAAGACCGAGGTCGCAGGGGGCACCGGCGGTTGCGATACGAGCAAGGGCACGCTGGTCATCGGCGTGATCGCCCCTATGTCGGGCAAGCTCTCGGCGATCGGGCTGGGCATCCGCAACTCCGTGCAGCTCGCGGTCGATCAGGCCAACACGACGTGTGCGGTCAAGGGGTACCAGCTCAAGATGGACGCCCAGGACGACGAGGCGAACCCGGACAAGGGCGCGGCGGCGGCTCAGCGCTTCGCGGACGACGCGAACGTCGTCGGCATCGTGGGCTCCTACAACTCCGGGGTGGCCCGAGCGATCCAGCCGAAGATCGCCTCGACCAAGCTGGTGCAGATCTCGCCCGGCAACACCGACCCGGCGCTGACCAGGGGTGCCGAATACGCCACCGCGCCCAAGCGGCAGTACGACAACTACTTCCGCGTCGTCGGCACCGATGATCTGCAGGGCCCGTTCAATGCCCGCTACCTGGTGGGGGGCGAGGGTATGAGGCGGATCGCGATCGTCACAGACGGCAAGGCGGTCGCGGAGAACATGGCGACGGAGTTCGCCAAGGAGGCCGAGAAGCTGGGCGCCACGATCGTCGGCCGTGAGAAGGTCAACGAGAACGACAGCGACTTCTCCAGCGTCCTGACCAAGATCAAATCTCTGCGGCCGGACGCGATCTTCACCGGCACCGACTACTCCATCGGCGGCCCGCTCGCCAAGCAGGCCAAGGACCTCGGGCTGAACGTGCCCATGTCGGGCAACGACGGCCTGTTCGACGCCCAGTTCATCGCGCTGGGCGGCAGAGACGGGGACATCGCGGCCTCGGTCGGCGCGCCCATCGACAAGCTGTCCACCGGGGCGGCGTTCGTCGAAGCGTACAAGAAGAGGAACTTCGCCGAGGGTTATGGCGGCTTCGGCGCCTTCGCCTACGACGCGGCCAACGTGCTCGTCTTCTCGATCGGCGAGGTGACCGCGAACGGCGCCTGGACGGGCGCGCCCGAGCAGCGCACCGCGCTGGTGAAGGAGGTCCAGGCGTACTCGACCGACCAGGGCGCCAACGGCGTGGTCGGCTTCGACGAGTACGGCGACAGCAAGAACAAGCTGTTCACGGTCTACAAGGTCACCAACGGTGACTGGAAGGACGTCGAGAGCGGCCAGTTCGAGGCGAAGTGACCTGTGGCGACCCTGGCCCAGCAGATTGTCAACGGTCTGGTGCTCGGCGCGTTGATCGGATTGATCGCGCTCGGTTACACCATGGTCTACGGCATCATCAAGCTGATCAACTTCGCTCATGGTGAGGTGTTCATGGCCGGCGCCTTCGGCGCCCACTTCACCTCCGTGTACCTTTTGCCCGACGGGGTCCCCTGGTACGTGGCGCTGCCGGTGCTCTGCGTGGCGGCGGTCGCCGCGTCGGTGACCGTCGCGGTCCTGATGGAGCGGCTGGCCTATCGGCCGCTGCGGGACGCGCACAGGCTGGCACCGCTGATCACCGCGCTCGGCGTGTCCATCCTGCTGCAGGAGGTGGTCCGGGTGTTCTACCCGGGCGCCACCGCGCCGCTGCCGTTTCCCCGGGTCTTCTTCGACTCCCAGCTCGTCGTGGGATCGACGATCGTGCTGTGGACCGGGGTGCTGGCCGTGGCCGTTTCTCCGCTGCTGGCCGCGGCGCTCCACTTGTACGTGGAGCGTTCGCGGCTCGGCCGGGCCATGCGGGCCGTTGCCGAGGACGCGGACACCGCCCGCCTGATGGGGATCGACCTCAACCGGGTGATCTTGGCGACGTTCGTCCTGGGTGCGGTGCTGGCGGGGCTCGGCGCCGTGCTGTACGGCATCCACTACGGCCAGATCGACACCGCGATGGGCTTCCAGAACGGCATTTTCGCCTTCACGGCGGCTGTGCTGGGCGGCATCGGCAGCATCCGGGGCGCCATGCTCGGCGCCTTCTGCATCGGCATGGTGAAGTCGCTGGCCGGACAGTACGCCTGGGGCGGGGCCCAGTACGACTACGTCTGGGTCTTCGTGCTGCTGATCCTGGTGCTCATGTTCCGTCCCCAAGGATTCCTCGGTCGGCCGGAAGGGGTGCGGGCATGACACCAGAGGGTCTCCAACTCCGCAGTTCGGAGGTTCTCCCGGTCTCCGACGACCGGAAACTCCACGACGGCGGGCGCGGATCGCGTCGAGCGTGGAATTCCCGTCCGGCAGCGGGCGCCGCGCTCGTGGTGGCGGGGGCCCTGCTTCCCTGGGCCGGCGTCGTACTACCCGGCGGAGCCTACCCCGACCGGGCCACGCTGCAGTTCTTCGACGCCCCGCACCTGGTCACCGGGTTCCGCCTGCATCTGGTCCTGCTGGGCCTGATCGCGATCCTCCCGCGCGCCCGCAAGCCCGTGGGCGTCGGTGTGATCGCCATCGCGCTGGTGCACGTGTGGTTCCTCACCGTCCTCGGCACGCTGTCCATCGGCGGTCCGGTCACGCTGGCCGGCGGTGCCCTCCTGGTGTGGCCGGGCCGGACTGTCGCACCGGCGCCGGTGTGGAGGCTTCCAGACCGGGCGGTGGCCTGGCCGGTCCTGCTCGCCGCCTTCGCCGCCCTGCTGTGGCTGGTCTCGGCGACGCTGACTGCGGGCGGGCAGAGCCGGGCGACCAACCCGTACGGCGGCGCCGAGTTCCTGGCGTTCTGCGGCTTCGGCTTGGCCGTGGTCGGCGTGCTGGCCTCGTACGGGGTTCTCGCGTGGATCGCCGCCCTGGCCGAGCGGCACCGGGTGTTCAGCATGGCGGTCCTGCTCGCCTGCGCACTGATGCTGCCGTTCACCGAGGCGGGCACGGGTTACTGGATGACCGTGGCGTCCAGCATCGGGGTCTACGCGGCCACCGCGATCGGCCTCAACATCGTGGTGGGCCTGGCCGGGCTGCTCGACCTCGGCTACGTGGCCTTCCTCGGGATCGGCGCCTTCACCGCGGCGAACCTGGCCCACACGGTCCCCTTCCCGGTGGCAGCCCTCGCGGGGGCGGTGACGGCCGGCTTCTTCGGCGTGGTGGTCGGCTCGCCCACCCTGCGCGTACGAGGGGATTACCTGGCCATCGTGACGCTCGCGTTCGGCGAGATCTTCTTCCGGGCGGCGCAGAACGACATCGGCGGACTTACCGGCGGCGCCAACTCCATTCCCGGCATCCCGCCGATCACTGTTCTGGGCCAGGCGTTCGACGAGCCCGTCGGCGGGCTTGCGGGCGGATCCCTCTATTACATGGTCTCCGTGCTCATGGTCGCCGGGGCGATGGTGGTCCTGGCCAACCTCAGGCGCAGCCGTACGGGGCGGGCATGGCTGGCGATCAGGGAGGATGAGGACGTGGCCCGCGCCATGGGCGTGCGGACCGGACGTGCCAAGATCGTAGCCTTCCTGGTGGGCGCCACGCTCGCGGGCCTCGCGGGCGCGGTCTTCGCGCACAAGCTGGGCACGGTCGGGTACGAGAGCTTCGATTTTAGTGAATCCGTCACGCTGCTGGCCGCCGTGGTCCTCGGCGGGATGGGCACGGTGCCCGGCGCGGTCGTGGGCGCCTCGCTGCTGTTCGTGCTTCCGGAGAAGCTGCGGGAGTTCAGCGACTACCGGCTGATGCTCTTCGGGCTCGCCCTCATCCTGATCATGCGTTTCCGGCCGCAAGGGTTGGTGTCGTCGTCATGAGCTTAACCGCGGAGCGCGTCTCCATGGCCTTCGGCGGGCTCGTCGCGCTGGACAGCGTGACGCTGACCGTACCTGACAGGGCGATCATCGGTCTGATCGGGCCCAACGGAGCGGGCAAGACGACGCTGTTCAACTGTCTGACCGGGCTGTACGCCCCCACATCGGGTCGCGTCCTGCTCGGCGGCCGCCCGCTCAAGGCGGATCCCGCCGAGGCCGCCCGCCTCGGGGTGGCGCGCACCTTCCAGAACATCCGGCTCTTCTCCGGCATGTCGGCGCTGGAGAACGTCCTCGTCGGCCGGCACACCCGCATCAACCAGGGGCTGATGAGCGCCCTGTTCCACGGTCCGGCCTTCCGCCGAAGCGAGGCCGAGGCGACCGGGCGGGCCCGCGCCGAGCTGGCCTTCGTCGGCCTCGACCCCGACGGCCACGTTCCCGCCCACAGCCTCGCCTACGGCGACCAGCGCCGCCTGGAGATCGCCAGAGCGCTGGCCGGCGACCCGGCGGTGCTCATGCTGGACGAGCCGACCGCCGGCATGAACGGCGCGGAGACCACCGCCATCCGGGCGCTGATCGGCGCCATCCGCGACCGCGGGATCGCCGTGGTCGTGATCGAACACGACACCAAGTTCATCTTTTCCCTCTGTGACCACGTCCACGTGCTCGTGCGTGGACGGATACTGGTCAGCGGCCCGCCGGAAGCCGTGCGCACCGATCCTCGGGTCATCGAGGCTTACCTGGGAACCACCGAATGCTCGAAGTGAACGGACTCTCGGTCGCCCACGGCGCCATCGAAGCGGTCAAAGATGTCAGCTTCACCGTCGCCGAAGGGCAGATCGTCTGCCTTGTCGGCGCCAACGGCGCAGGAAAGACCACCACGCTCAGAACCATCTCCGGCCTGATCCGCCCGCGCCGGGGCGAGATCCTCTTCCAGCGCGAGCCGATCCACCGCCTGCCCGCGCACTCCGTACTCGCCGCCGGCATCGCGCACTGCCCCGAAGGCCGCAGGCTGTTCGCCGGGATGAGCGTCGAGGAGAACCTGCTCCTGGGCGCCTACCTGCGAAGGGACCGCGGCATCGCGGCGGACGTGGCCCGCGTGTACGAGCTCTTCCCCGTCCTGGGGCAGCGGCGAGCACAGCGGGCGGGGCTGTTCTCCGGTGGCGAGCAGCAGATGCTGGCGATCGGCAGGGCCATGATGGCCAGGCCGAGGCTGCTCATGTTCGACGAGCCCACCATGGGCCTGTCCCCGATCATGATCCAGCACATTCTGGACACCGTCGGCGTGCTCCGCGAGCTGGGGACGACGATTCTCATGGTCGAGCAGAACGCCCTCGCGGCGCTCACGTTGGCGGACCAGGGTTACGTGATCGACCTCGGCCGCACCACCCACTCCGGCACGGGCAGGGAACTGCTCGCCGACCATCGCGTACGCGAGGCATACCTCGGCCACTAGCCACGGGCTGCCCTGGCCAGGAAGTGGACAGCGAATGGCCTGGGAACCGGCCGGGCGATGAGCCGATGCTCGCCAGGTCCGTCGCGGACAGCGGCGGGCTCAACGTTGGAAAGGCTGATCGATCGTGACTGAACGCCTGCGCGTGGCCGTGCTGGCGGGAGGGCCGTCCGCCGAGCACGAGGTGTCGCTCCAGTCGGCGCAGGCGGTGCTCCACGCCCTGCCGAGGGAGCTGTACGAGCCCACCGCCCTCATCATCGACAGGCAGGGCAGGTGGCCGCTGGAGCTGGGCCGAGACCTGTTCGACGTGGCCTTCCCCGTCCTGCACGGGCCGTTCGGCGAGGACGGAGTCCTGCAGGGACACCTGGAGACATTGGGCATCCCGTACGTGGGCTGCGGCGTTCTCGCCTCGGCCGTGGCCATGGACAAGGTCGCGATGCGACGCGCGTTCCTGGCCGAGGACATTCCCGTCACCCCGTACGTGTGGTTCACCAAGCACGAATGGGGTGCCACAACCGACCCCTGGAACCTGGTGAAGTCGCTCGAGTGGCCGATGTACGTCAAACCAGCCAACATGGGTTCCTCTATCGGCGTCTCGCGTGTCACCTCCATGGCGGAGTTGCGCGCGGGCATCGAGCTGGCGTTCACCTACGACCGGGTCGTCATCGTCGAGCAGGGCGTGAACGCGCGTGAGCTCATCTGCGGCGTCCTCGGCGGCTACGACGCCCCAGAGGCGTCGGTGCCCGGCGAGCTCCACATGAGTGGCGAGTGGCTCGACTACGAGGCCAAATACCTCAGCCAGGGCAACATCGCCACGATCCCCGCCGCGCTGCCCGAGCGGGTGGCCGAGGACGTGCGCGAGCTGGCACTGCGTGCTTTCCGCGTGATCGACGGTTACGGACTGTCCCGCGTCGACTTCCTGTACGAGGAGGAAGCGGGAAGCCTGTATGTGCTGGAGATCAACACCATGCCCGGCTTCACCTCCCGTTCCGTCTACGCCAAGGCTTGGGCGGCCAGCGGCGTTCCGTATCCCGACCTACTACGACGCCTCATCGACCTGGCGTTCACGAGGAGTGGCTCATGATCCCCATGAGGCTGAGTGAGATCGCGCAGGTTCTCGGTGCCGACCTGAGCGACGTCCGCCACCCGGAGGCGCTGGTGACGGCGCCCTCGGCAGTCGACTCCCGCGACGTCGTGCCGGGCGGCTTGTTCGTCGCGACGGTGGGCGCGCGGGTCGACGGTCACGACTACGCGGCCAAGGCCGTCGCCGACGGCGCCGTGGCCGTGCTGGCCTCCCGGCCCGTCGGCGTGCCCGCCCTCGTGGTTCCCGACGTCCAGCCTGCGCTCGGCCTGCTGGCCAGGTACATGCTCGGCCACATCAGCCCGGCCGTGATCGGCCTGACGGGTTCCGTCGGCAAGACCACGACCAAGGACCTGCTGGCCCAGGTGCTCGAACGGCACGCGCCGACGATCGCCACGGACAAGTCGTTCAACAACGAGATCGGGCTGCCGCTCACCGTGCTGCGCGCCGATGCCACGACCCGGTACCTGGTGCTGGAGATGGGTGCCGGACGCAAGGGCGATCTGACGTACCTCACCGAGCTTGCGCCGCCGCGCGTGGGCGTCGTGCTCAACGTCGGCGCCGCCCACGTGGTGAGAATGGGAGGCGGGCTGGCCGACGTGGCCGCCGCGAAGGGCGAACTGGTCGAGGCGCTGCCCACCGACGGATTCGCGCTGCTCAACGCCGACGACCCGTACGTCGTGGGCATGGTCGGCCGCACCCGAGCGCAGGTCACCCTGTACGGCAGGTCGGCAGGAGCGCACGTACGTGCCGCCGACGTGCGAATGCACGACGGGGCACGGCCCTCGTTCGAGCTGGTCACACCCTCCGGCCGGGCCCGCGTCGAGCTCGACCTCATCGGCGAGCACCAGGTGAGCAACGCCCTGGCCGCCGCCGCCGTGGCCACGACGCTCGGCCTGTCCGCCGACGAGGTCGCCGACGGGCTGAACGCGGCCAGGCGTCGCTCCGCGGGCCGCTTGGAGATCCTCGAACGACCTGATGGCGTCACCATCGTCAACGACGCCTACAACGCCAACCCCGAGTCCATGCGCGCCGGGCTGCGCACGTTGACGGCGCTGGCCGGCGCCCGCCGTTCCATGGCCGTGCTCGGCGCGATGGGGCAGCAGGGGGACACCTCGCGCACCCGGCACGCGCAGGTGGGCCGGCTCGTGGCCGAGCTCGGGATCAACGTGTTGATCGCGGTCGGCTCGGGGGATCCGGTCGCGATGGCGCAGGAGGCGCAGTCCGCGAACCTGGGCGTCACCGTCCACCTCGCTGAGGACGTCGCCGGGGCCGTCCGCCTGGCCGCCGGGCTTCTCGAACCGGGGGACGTGGTACTGGTCAAGGCCTCCAGCGAGATCGGGCTCGGCGCCTGCGCGCACGAACTGGCCAGGGCCTGACCGACGCGGTCAGCGGCACAGAGAGAGCGTATGCAGTGACCTGCCAGGGCAGCCGGACACGAGGAAGCGGCCACCGCCTGCGGAGGCGACGGCCGCCTGTGCGACCTCCGGTGGCTCCTGGGGGATGATCAGCGGCCGAGCGTGTCCAGCTTCTCCTTGATGATGGCCGCCATGCTGAGAGTGCCCCCGAGGTTCGGGTGGGCCGCGGCTGGGGCGACGCGGCCATCGGCGGTGAACAGCGGCTCGATCACGCGCCCCTGCGCCCGGCACATGTCGTAGCCGATGGTCGGCGTATAGGTGTCGACGTAAACGGCGCCGACCTTGGCGGCCTGCTCGCGAAGCGCGCTGTTGAGCCTCTTGGTGATGTTGCGCAGGTAGCCGAAGTCACCGTCGGCGAAGGGCACCTGCGTCGAGCGGCAGCTCTCGCCGCTGTCCGGCAGCAGCGAGGGATAGCCGACCAGCGCGACCGTGGCCTTGGGGCTCTTCCTCTTGATGTCGGTCAGCACGGAGGCGATCCGCGGCTTCAAAGCGTCGATGCGGGCGAGGATCTGATCTTCGCCGCCTTTCTGGAAGTTCTGGCGGCAGGGGTCGCCGTTCGGCTGTGATTGCATGAGAGAAGCGCAGGTGACGACGAGCTGCGTAAAGCCGATGTCATTGCCGCCGAGGGTCAGCGTGACCAGACTGGTGTCCGGCTTGAGCGCCTTGATCTGGGGAGCCTGGCTGCCTTGCGCGTTCCAGATGCTACGCGTGGTGGCGCCGCTGCACGCGACGCTCCTGAAACTCTGCGACTTGTACGTGCTGCGCACGATGGACGGGTAGCTGCTCGTGGAACGGTCGCATGCCGCGTTCTCCACACCGTCGATGCCGTATCCGGAGGCGTAGGAATCGCCGAGTGCGACGTACCGCGCGGCGATCGAGCTGCTCGCGCTGGTTCCGGCAGCTGCGGCGGTTCCCCCGCCCGCGGTGACGAGCGTTGCGCAGGCGCCGAGCACAGCGGTAGTCACCACGGTCGCGCGCTGAACGGGTCGAAAGCGGGCATAGCGGAACATGAAGTCTCCAGGGGTGAAGGTGATGCAGCGGTCATGACCCGCCACCGCCCGGTGCCAGGCCGTCAGGCCGGGCCGGCGGCGATCCGCGACGGTGGCAGGCCGGGATTTCCTGCAGCACCTTCGCGGAGCGGACTGCTCATCTACCAGTGCGTTTCATGTCCATTCGGTGCTCATGCGGAGGGACACCCGCGGTCTTTGGCACGGGTGGCAAACCGCCGAATCAGAGCGTCCGGAAAGCTACAGTTATCCCCATGCCTTCGGGGGATGATCAGAACGTCGCGTTACTGGGGCGGCGGCTGCAGGCCGCGCGGGAGCGGGCCTTCGTCGGACGGGAAGAGGAGCTCAGCGCCTTCGGCTCGGCGCTGCGCGGTGGCGGCAGTGTCCTGTATGTACACGGTCCCGGTGGGGTCGGGAAGTCGGCGCTGGTGCGGCGCTTCGCAGAGGAGGCGGCGACCGCCGGACGGCCGGTGACGGTGCTGGACGGGCGCACGCTCGAGCCGACTCCGGCGGCGTTCGAGGCCGAGGCCGGATCGGTGCTGCGCGACGAGCGCGCGGTGCTGCTGATCGACACCTTCGAGCGCATCCAGGGGCTGGAGGGCTGGCTGCGCGAGCGGTTCCTGCCCCGCGTGCCGGTCGATGCGACGGTCGTGGTGGCCGGCCGGAACCCTCCGGACATGTTGTGGCGGGCCGACCCCGGCTGGGCGGGCGCGCTGGAGGTCATATCGCTGCGTGACCTCGGGCTGGCGGACGCCGCGGCGCTGCTGGACGCCCGCGGCGTGGCCGCCGAGTTGCGTGGGCCGCTGCTCGCCTTCGCGGGCGGCCATCCCCTCGCCCTGTCGCTGGGCGCGGCGGTCGCGATCAAGGACCGCGAGGCGAGCTCCCGCTGGATACCCACGCAGGACGTGGTCGCCACCCTGCTCGACCAACTCGTCGGCGACGTGCCCAGCGCTGCGCACCGGCACGCCCTGGAAGTCTGCGCGCACGCCTACGTGACCACCGAAGACCTGCTGCGTGCGGTCGTGCCGGAGGACGCCGCGTCCTTGTTCGCCTGGCTGCGGCGGCTGCCGTTCGTCGAATCCAGCAGTCTCGGCCTGTTCCCGCACGACGTCGTACGGGAGGTGCTCGAAGCCGACCTGCGCTGGCGCGACCCGCAGGGGTACGCCGACATGCACTATCGCATCCACGCCCACCTGGCCGCCCAGATTCCCACCGCGGCCGACTCCGATGTGCTGGCGGCCGTCGGCTCGCTGTTCTTCCTGCACCGCGACATCGGATCGACGGCGGAGTTCCACAGCTGGCGCGGAGAGGGAGAGGTCTACGAGGACGCCTTCCGGCCCGAGGACACCGAAGCTCTGGTGCGGCTGGCCGCCGAGGCGGATGGCGAGGAGTCGGCGGCCGGCGTCGCCTTCTGGGCCAGCCGCCAGCCCGGGGCGTTCCGCCTCTACCGGCGTACGGAGACCGGCGAGCTGGTGGGCTTCTGCTCCTGGGTTCGCCTCGACAAGCCCCGTGACGAGGAGACGGCGGCAGACCCGATCACCGCGACGGCCTGGGCGAACGCCCGCGCCATCGCACCGCTGCGGCCGGGCGAGCACCTGGCGGTCGGCCGGACCTGGGTGTGCGAGCGGTACCGCGGCATGTCGCCGGTGATGGACCTGATCCAATGGCGGGCCATCGGGTATTGCCTGCGGGCCGACCGCATGGCCTGGTCCTTCATGGCCATGCCGAGTGAGAGCCCCATGCGTGACTACCTCCGGCACTACGACATGCACGACATCGGAGAGCACGCGTGGCTGGGAGACACGGAGTACGCCCTGTTCGCCCACGACTGGCGGGCGGTACCCGTTCAGGCGTGGCTGAACCGGCTGCTGCTGACCGGCGCGCAAGACGTTTCCGCCGCCCAGACACCCGAGCTGGAGGTGCTGTCACAATCAGAGTTCACCGACGCCGTCCGCAAGGCCCTGCGCAACCTGTCCCGGCCCGCCGAGCTGGCCGCCAGCCCCCTCACCCGCAGTAGGCTCGTCGCCGAACACCCCGACCTCGACCCCGCCAAAGCTCTGCGCCAGCTCCTCGAACAAGCCATCGACGACCTGGGTCAAGACCCGCGCGCGACCAAGTTCCAGCGAGCCGTCGACGTCACCTACCGCCGGGGCGCACCCACCCAGGAAGCCGCCGCGGAACGCCTCGATCTGCCCTTCACCACCTACCGCCGCCATCTGTTCACCGGCATCGACCGCATCTGCGAAGGCCTCTGGCACCGCGAACTCTACGGAACGAACCAGGGCTGAGGACGAACCCGCGCGGGCTACAGCGTGGCACGCCACAGAGCGTGGGTGTCCGAGACGGTCTCGAACCGCTGCGCGATCCCATCCCGCAGATGCCAGACATGGATGAACCTGGCCTGCCCCACCTTGCCGCTGGCCCGGTGCACGCCCCTGTACTCGCCCACGACGAACAGCTTGTCGCCGGCAGGAGTGAGCTCGAACGGGGTGACCTCGAAGTCGGCCCAGTCCGCGGCGATCGGTGCCAACGCCTTGTGGAGGACGTGCTGCGGACCGTATCAGGTGCCACCGGTCTCGGCGCCGGCGACCACAGTCCACTTGATGTCCGGCGCCAGGCGCTCCGCGAACGCCTCCATGTTGCCGGTGGCCAGCGACGAGTAGATCTCGGCGACGGTTCGGCGGTTGGTCGATTCGGTCGGGGTGAGGGTCTTCGTCCCGGTTTCCATCATGTACGGCTCCTGGGTGTTCACTGGTCAGCGAACGAGAGGAAGTCGAGCAGCAGCTTGTTGACGGCTTCGGGTGCTTCGAGCGGCATCCAGTGTCCGATGCCGTCCAGGCTCTCGTAACGCCACGAGCCGGTGACGTGCTCGGCTGTGCCGGTCATGGACTGTTCGGTGAGATAGCGGTCGCCGTCGCTCCACACGCCCATGGTGGGTACGGGAAGGGGTGGGATGTCGTCAGGCCTGCCGAGCACCATTTCGGGCGGAACCCCCTTGCGGTAGATCGCCAGTCCCGCGGTCAGTGCTCGGGGATCGCGCATGAGGTCGATGACCTCGTCGGGTTCGGGGTGGGTGGACAGCCAGTCCCGCATGTTCGCGAAGTCGTCCCGGCTCAGCCACTCCTCGGCGATTCCCGCGAAGTGGAACAGCAGGAAGTACCAGGACTTCTCCCGCTGTTCCAGGCCGGCGGACCCCACGGCACCGGGATGGCCGACGGACAGGCAGGTGAGGCTGGTGAACCTGGCGGGCGCGGCTATGGCGGTCAGTTGCGCGAGCGTGGCTCCCCAATCATGGCCGACCAGGTGCGCTTGCCGTACCTCGAAGTGGTCGAGGATGCCCAGCAGGTCGCCGACGTGCAGGGCCAGGTCGTAGCTGTCCACGTCCTGCGGCTTGTCGGAGGCGCCGAAGCCGCGCAGGTCGGGGGCGATCGTACGGTAGCCGGCGGCGTTGAGCGCGGCCGCCTGGTGGCGCCAGAGCGCGTGGGTGTCCGGGTAGCCGTGCACGAGCAGCACTGCCGCGCCCTCCCCGCTGACTTGAACCTCGAGACCGATTCCGTTGACCTCTACACGCATGACACACTCCCGGACACGTGACTCCTTCAAGACGCGGGCGCGAACGAGACCCCACCGTGGCGCCATCGTCCTGCCATTCCCCAGACCGTTCCCTGTCCACATTCCGTCTGACTGATCGCCTGGGACGGCGGGGTCCTGTGCGCTGCGGCGGGCTCGTCGCCAGGCGGCGTTCGTGGGGCGGTCTGCGAGGACGGCATGGCCGGTCTGACCCTGGCGACGCGGTGCTGCCGGACGGGAATCGGCCGGGAAACGGCCTGCAACATGAACTACCGGATGGCTCATTCTGGGCGCGACGCGGCCGAAAAGCGCAGCGTGGTCGGTCTGCGGGTCAGTGGTCGACATGGCGCGCTCGGAAGCACCAAGGAGCCGTTGTGGAGCACTGATCGGCCATGGATCGGTCTGTGAAATCAACAGCGCCGAACCCGAGGATGGGCCGGCATGGCTGGAGAAGGGAGTTTTGATCGTGGAGAAGCAGGTTGACACGGCGAGGTTGCACGAGGTCAGCGCGGGGGTGTTCGCCTGGGTGCAGCCGGACGGCACCTGGTGGGTGAACAACGCCGGAGCCGTGGCGGGCGGCGACGGCGTTCTGATCGTCGACACGTGCGCGACTGAGCAGCGTACCCGCCGATTCCTGACGGCGGTCGCCGAGGCGACCGGCGATGCCCCCGTGCGGATGGCGGTGAACACGCACCAGCATGGGGATCATTCATACGGAAACAGCTTGCTGCCGGACCAGACGGTGATCTTCGGGCATGCGGCGATGCGGGACGCGCTGCTGGCCGACCCCCTCATCGACGGGTGCCCGCCGATCTGGACGCCGGTGCCCGATTGGGGGAACGTGACGCGCCGCGTCCCGTCCGTGGGGTTTCAGTCCGAGTTGACCCTCTTCGCCGGCAAGCGCCGCATCGAGCTGCGGCACCTTGGCCATGCAGCGCACACGGCAGGGGACGTGGTGGTCAGGCTTCCTGAAGAGCGTGTGCTGTACACCGGCGACCTGGTGTTCAACGGCCTCACACCGCTGCTGCTGATGGGGTCGGTGGAAGGGGCGCTGAAGTCGCTGGATTGGCTGGCGGACTTCGAGGCCGAGCACGTCGTACCGGGGCATGGGCCTCTCGCGGCCGCGAGCGATCTGCCGGAGATCTTGGCCGTTCACGAGCGTTACTACCGCTTCGTGCTCGAGGTCGCCCGAAAGGGGCGCGAGAACGGGCTCACACCGCTGGCAGCCGCTCAGGAAGCCGACCTCGGTGAGTTCGCGGGATGGGGGGACGCCGAACGCCTGGTGCTCAACCTCCATCGCGCCTACGCCGAGGCCGTCGGCGGCGAGGTGGATCTCCTCGCCGCTTTCGGCGACACGATGACCTGGAACGGCGGCCCGCTGCCGACGTCTGTCTAGGGCCAAGCCTTGACGAAAAAGGGCGCCCCGCCGTTGCATGGAGCGGCAGGGCGCCCTTTCGTCGCGATCAGCCGGCGTCCGGACGCCGGATCCAGTTCGGCGTCGAACCGGTGGTGGCGCGGACCGTCAGCCGATGGCGGCCTGCAGTTCGCGGCGGAACAGTCCGGGGGCGGGATAGCGGGAGGCGTCGGCGCCCAGGCTCATGATCAGGTCGATGAGGCCGGGTCTGGCCAGGGCGTGCTCGGCGGGGCTCGAGCATCGAGCCTACGTCCGCGAGGGCCCGCACCAGGTCGGGGTGGGACATCTTGGCCGCGTCCAGCGCCCTGATGACCAGCCAGGCCGGGTCGGCGCTCTCGTACCGCTCGCCCTTGAGCACGGAGTCGATCTCGGCGAGCCGGTGCGTGTCCCAGTCGGCCAGCGCCCGGTAGTAGGGTGCGGCCGTGGTCTCCAGCGACTCGGCGAAGGCGAGGCCCAGCTTGACGTGATCCACCACGTCCACGGTGTCGATCGCGTCCCGCAGCAGGGCGCCCTGTACCAGGCTCATCGACAGCCCCAGCCCGAAGGTGGTGTTCGTCGTCGCCCAGGCGTCGCCCACGGCGAGCAGGCCTGTCACCACCGGCAGCCCGTCGGCGACCAAGTCCCGCCGCCTGGTCTGGCCGGCCGACATGACTTGTACGCCGGTGAGCGGCTCGCCATGTCGTGCCCAGTGGGCGTACTCGGGGAACAGTTCGATGGCGCGGTCCCACGCGTCCACCTCCCGCAAGGCCCGCAGGTCCTGGTCGCGGCTTGAGGCCACGAGGATCAGGGACCAGGTGCCGTTGTCGCCAGGCAGGGTGCCGGCGGTGACGGTCTCCTGGTGGATGAGCGGCCAGCGCGTGGCCTCAGGCAACCCGTTGCCGCTGTCACGGTAGTGCCGGGCGTAGTAGACGAACCCCGCCTCGGCTCGCTCCTTGGTGTCGCGGATCGGGCCGAGCTCGGCGAACATCCTGGAGAATTGCGAGTTACGGCCGCTCGCGTTCACGACCAGGTCGGCGTGGAGAACCTCCCCGTCGCGGGTCTCCACTCCGGCATGGTCGTTCCCAGGACTCCCATGACTGCGGGCCCGTCGAGAGTGGTTCTGCGGGGTCGCGTTCGAGCACGGTGACCTGGTGGCCCCGTCCGGCGAGAAGCATTGCGGTGGCCAGGCCGGCCGGCCCGGCTCCGATAACGATCACGTTCATGGTCATACCGCTTACGGTCGGCCCGAGGGCCGTCCGTTCACCAGGCCGGATGATGTCCACCTTCTGCCCATGCGCGGCGACTGCTCATGTGCTCCGGTCCGATGGGCTCCCGGCTGCCATGAGGCGATGCGCCGACTCCGGAGCGAGGGCGAAGTCGGCCGCTGCTTCCGCGTGCAGCCGCGCGCTCGGGAACATCGGGATGCAACTGTACCTTTCATCGATCAGGAGCTCGATTTCCGTGCAGCCGAGGACGACGCCTTCGGCGCCGTCGTCGGCGAGATCGGAGATGATCTGTGCATAGGCATTCCTGGATGATTCCTTCAGAACTCCGCGCACCAGCTCATCGAAGATCACACGATGGATCAGCTCGCGCTGCTCGCGCTCCGGGACGACTACCTCAAAGCCCTGCGCGGCCAGCCGGTCCCGATAGAAGGGCTCTTCCATGGTGAAACGGGTTCCCAGCAGGCCGACCTTGCGCATGCCCTCGGAGCGGACTTCGGCGCCTACGGCGTCCACGATGTGGAGCAGGGGAACACTCGAGGTCCTCGCTACCTGATCAGCCACGCGGTTGAAGGTGTTGCTGCAAATGAGCAGGACGTCAGCACCGAGATCCTCCAGTTTCCGCCCGGCGTCAACGAGCAGCGTGCTCACCTCGTCCCAGCGGTCGGCGAAGATGAGATCTTCGACCGTGGTGTAGTCGACCGACCAGATAAGGCTGTTCGCGGAGTGGCTGCCGCCCAGGCGCTCCCGTACCCGCTGGTTGATGATCTGGTAGTAGATGACGGTCGATTCCCAGCTCAGCCCGCCGATAAGACCGATAGTACGCATGAGACTCCGTTTCGTTACCTCGTGGTGGCAGGCTAGGTGGACTGCATGCTCATTTCACAGGCCGAAAACTGCCCAGTCGTCCCTGGCCAGGGAAAAAGGGCTCTGCGATCCCCTGCTGACGGCGCCGACGCGAGCGCCGTACCGGCGAGGGGGACGGCCCGGCCGCGTGGCGTCAGAGAGAACGGCCGAAGGCGGCCTCCGGTAGGAGGCCGCCTTCGGTGAGCGGGTACCGGCCGTGGCCGGTGAGGCCGAGGTGTGTCAGCGGATGTCGCCGGCGGCGCGGCGGATGAGGTCGGTGACGGCTGCGGGTTCGGAGACAGAGATCGCGTGTGAGGCGCGCTAGATGGTGACGGTGTGGGAGCGGGCGCGCTTGGCCATCCACCGCTGGGCCCTGGGCGGGATGTTGTAGTCCTTGCCGGCGATCAGGGCGTAGGAGCGGATGTCTTTCCAGGCGGCCTTCGTGGCCTTCTCCTCCAGGGCGAGGGTGGAGACCGGCCGCTGGGTGGCTGCCATGATCGCGGCGGTCGTGGCAGGCACGTCGGCGGCGAACTGCTTGCGGAACCTGTCCTGGTTGATGGTCAGCTCGGTGCCGGTGCCGCCGTCGGGCAGGGGGTAGGAGGCCTTGCTCAGGGTTTCGCCCAGGGTGCTGCCGGGGTACTTGCCGGCCAGTTCGGCGGCGCTCTCGCCGGCGTCGGGGATGAACGCGGCGATGTAGACCAGCGCCTTGACGTCCGGGTCGGCGGCGGCGGCCTGGCTGATGACCGAGCCGCCATAGGAGTGGCCGACCAGGACCACGGGCCCGTCCACAGTGTCCAGGACGCTACGCAGGTAGGCGGCGTCGCTGCTCAGTCCGCGCAGGGGGTTGGCGGTGGCGATGACGCGATAGCCGTCGCGTTGCAGGCGCCGGATGACGTCGGACCAGCTGGAGGCGTCGGCGAAGGCGCCGTGGACAAGGACGATGGTTGGCTTGGCCTTGGATGTCTCGTCGTGCTGCGAGGCGGCGGCACTGCTGCTCGCCGCGGTGGCGGTCAGCAGCGAGCCGACCACGATCGGAGCGATGGCCATGGTGGCGAGGGTGCGAACGACCGAGCGGGTGGGGGAGGAACGAGACATGACGGTTTTCCTTCGAGGTTGTCGCCGGGAGATGGCGGTCTTGCGGGGGCGAGTCGCGGGTGTGCCGCGTCATGCCACGGCTTTGACGGCCTTGAGGATGACATCGGCGACGGCGGCGGGCTGGGAGGCGGGCAACGCGTGCGAGGCGCCGGGGATCTCTACCTGCTCGCGGGCGCCGGCCCGTTCCGCCATGAACCGGTGGGCGGCAAGCGGGATGTTGAAGTCGAGCTCGGGATAGACGAACCAGGACGGCAGATGCCGCCAGGCCGGTGCACCGGACTTGTCCTGCAGGGCCCGGTCGTTCAACGGCCGCTGGGTGACGGCGTCCAATGCGGCGCGCTCTGGCGGCAGGTCGGCGGCGAACTGCTGGTGGTAGCGCTCCTGACGGATGTACAGATCGGTGCTGCTGTCGGGCAGCGCGACCGCGTTCAGGGTCTCGCCGAGTGTGCTGCCGGGAAAGCGGCCGCTTAGCTCGGCGATGCTCTCGCCTTCCTCGGGGGCGAACGCGGCCACGAACACCAGCGCCTTGACCCGGTCGTCGCCACGGACGGCACCCGAGATCACCTGGCCGCCGTAGGAATGGCCGACCAGGACGACCGGGCCGTCGATCGAGGCCACCAGGCCCGCGACGACGTCGGCGTCACCCGACAGGCTGCGCAGCGGGTTGGCGGCGGCGATCACGCTCAGATCATGCTCACGCAGCCTGGTGATGACGCCGTTCCAGCTGGCCGACTCGGCGAAAGCCCCATGGACGAGAACGACGGTAGGCGACGTGGTCATGATCCCTCCTTGAGGGTCTTCAGCGCGGTGGACAGGAAGTCGACGGCCTGGCGGATGGCCCTTTCGGCGGCGTGGGTGCCGCGCAGGGCGTTGAGCATCACGAAGTCGTGGATGACACCCTGGTAGCGCACAGCGGTGACCGCGACCCCGGCCGCCCGCAGCTTGCTCGCGTACGCCTCACCCTCGTCGCGCAGTACGTCGGCTTCGGCGGTGATGACCAGCGCCGGCGGCAGCCCTGCCAGCTCCTCCAGGCTCGCCCGCAGCGGCGAGGCGGTGATCTGCGCACGCTCGGCGGGATCGGTGGTGTACTGGTCCCAGAACCACTGCATGCCGTCGCGCCGCAGAAAATACCCTTCGGCGAACTCGTGGTAGGAGCCGGTCTCGAAGGCGGCGTCGGTCACCGGATAGAACAACACCTGCGCCGCCAGCGCGATCCCGCCACGCTCCTTGGCCATCAACGTCAGCGCGATGGCCATGTTCCCGCCGACCGAATCGCCCGCGACCGCCAGGCGGGAGGCGTCCAGGCCATGGGCGGCGCTGTGCTCGACCACCCAGCGGGCGGCGGTGTGGATTTGTTCGATCGCGACCGGGTAGCGGGCCTCGGGCGAAGCGCTGTAGTTGACGAACACCACCGCCGCGCCCACGCCGCGGGCCAGCTCGCGGGCAAGACGGCCGTGGGTGTGGTCGTTGCCGAACACCCAGCCCGCCCCGTGCACATAGATGATCACCGGCAGGGGGCCGCTCACGCCCGCCGGCCGGAACACGCTCACCGTCAGTCCGTCGGCGACCGTGAGAATCTCCTTGCTGGTGCCCGGCACCTCGATCTCGGGCGTCTGAGCCTCGTCCACGGCCTTGCGGCCGTCGGCGGGATCGAGGTCGAAGAGGAAGGGCGGGTTGGCGGTGGCCTCGGCGAAGGCCTGCGCGGCCCTTTCGAGAACCGGTTTGACAGTGGACATCCTGGCCTCTTTCCCTGTGCATGACGTGCCGCTGCGGCCTCACGCACCTCAGGCTGGCAAACCTGCCTTTCCGGACACATCAGTAAATTGACTGGTCTGTCGCCGGCTGCATCCTGAAGAGAGGGGACCTATCTCCTCCGCGGGCGGGGAGACGGCCTGTCGGTGTCAGCGCCGGTCGGCCAGGGCGGCTTTGAGAAAGCTGCCGCCCTGCCTGAGCGCGGCCACGGTGGGCGGGCTGTCGCGCAGCGGATTGAGGGACGCGAAGTCGTGGACCGTCCCCAGGTAGCGCACGCAGGTCACCGGTACGCCCGCCCGCCGCAACAGGCGGGCGTACTGCTCGCCCTCGTCCCGCACGACGTCCGCCTCCGCCGATACGACCAGGGCGGGAGGCAGCCCCGACAGGTCCGCCGTGGTGGCCCGCAGCGGCGAGGCAGTGGGTTCGGCGAGCTCATCGCCGTCGTCGGTGTACTGCTGCCAGTACCATTCCACAGCCGCGCGCGTCAGGAGGTAGCCGGATGCGAACTGCTTCCGGGAGGCGGTGTCGCAGTGCGGGGCGGTCGTCGGATAGTAGAGCAGCTGCGCGCGGATGCGGGGGCCACCGCGCTGCTTGGCCATCATGGTGAGCGCCGTCGCCATGGTCGCACCGGCACAGTCGCCGGCCACCGCCACCCTCCGGCCATCCAGGCCCAGGCCCGACGCCTGCTCGACCAGCCATGTCAGCACCGCGTAGGACTCTTCGAGCGCGACCGGGTAGCGGGCCTCCGGGGTGCGGGTGTACTCGGGGACCACGAAAGCGGCGCCGCTGGCGGCTGCGAGCTCACAGATCATGCGCGCGTGCGTCCGCGCGTCGCCGAGCATCCAGCGGCCGCCGTGCAGGTACACGACCATGGGTAGAGGACCGGCCGTCCGTGGAGGCCGGAAGATCCAGAAGCCGACGAGCCCGGACGGGCCCACCGGCGCCACGGCGTACTCGGCGTCCACATCGAAGTCGTCGTGCGCGTGGCCCTGGATCTCCAGGAGCGCCTGCCGGCCGTCGACCGGGCCGAGCTGGTGCAGGTAGGGCGGTGCGGCCGAGGCCTCGACGAACCGCTGAACGACGGGATCGAGGACGACCGCACAGCGGTCGGGCCCTCCTGCGCCCGTGACGGGCTCGAAACTCACGCGGCCTCACCTTTCCAGTCGTCGAAGGGATCATCGAGCAGCGGCGCACCGGCCGTTGCGGCGAGCATCCTCGTCTCCGCTCTCGATCCGCGAGGGCCGGAAGGAGCGTCCTCCAGAGGGCTCGACGTGGCGGTCACAGATCGCCCAGCAGAGCGCGGAGCTGGTTGCGGCTGGTCACACCGAGTTTCGGATACACGTTGTAGAGGTGGTAGCTGACCGTGCGGGGCGAGAGCATGAGCTGCTCGGCGATCTCCCGGTTGCGCAGTCCCTGTGCTGCCAGCCGTACGATCTGGCGCTGCTGGGCGGTCAGCCCCGCCAGCGCATCGGCCGGTGCGGGAGAGCCGGCGACGCCGCTCGCCCGCAGCTCACCTCGTGCCTCCTCGGCCAGGCCGATCGCGCCGAGCCGGTTGAACGACTCCAGCGCCGTGGCCAGGAGCGGGCGGGCGTCCAGCGGGCGCCGCCGCCTGCGCAGCCACTGGGCGTAGTGCAGCCTCGCCTGGGCCCGGGCCAGCGGCCACTCCTCGCCCGCCGGGTTCACCGTGGCGAGCCGGAAGTGGTGCTCGGCGTCCTTCGGGTCGCCGATAAGTGCGGCGGCGTGGTGAAGCAGCAGCGTCATCCGGGTCGTCGGCCGCGGGCCCAACGCGGTGCGCACCGCCGCCACGATGCGGGCCGCCTCTTCCCCCTGGCCCGTCCGCTGGGCGGCCGCGGCGAGGTCGGCGACCGACCGGTGCGACAGGAAGTAGTGCAAAGGTGCGCCGTCCTCGTCGAACAGCAGCCGGAACTGGCGAAACGCGCCGTCGAAGTCGCCCGCCGACACGGCGGCGATGCCGGCGGCGTGCAGCAAGCGCGCGTGTGTGGCCCGGTTCTCCTCCAGGCCGACGGCCGTCCAAGCCGGGTCGGCCGGCATGACGACGGGCTGACCGCGCAGGGCTTGGAGGGTCACCCGCAGCGCCTCGACGTCGATCTCCAGGTGCCGCAGCTTGTGGACGGCCGCGAGCGTCCCGGCCTCCTCCAGCAGGTCGTCGGCCTCCGCCCACCGCCCGGTGTCGATCAGCGCCGAACCCGTCAACGCCAGCGTAGGAGCGGCAACGCCCATGGAGCCGTACGTGCGGAACATGGCGTACGCCTGCCGGAGGGACTCCACGCACAGCTCGGACTCGTCGGCCGCCCAGGCGATGCAGCCAACGGCGCTCAACCGGTTCATCTGCGCGACGCCGACCAGCGGCTCCGGCGGATTCGGCCGCAAGGTCCGCCGCAACAGCTCGGGGGCGTTCGTCGGCTCGGCCCCGGCCAGGGTGGAGGCCCGGACCGCGTCGAAGGCCGCGATGGTCCCCAGCTCCGCGTAGGGCGTGTCGCCGCCCCCGGTCTCGATCCGGTCGAGCAGGCCCGCTATCCGCTCCCTGACCTCGGGCAGCCCCGACTGGAACGCGACTCCCTGGAGCACGGCGGTCAGGGCGAGCGCCGTCGTACCATGCTTCGGGGGCTTCGGCTCCAGCGCTTCGAGCAGCACCTTGAACGACTCCCGCTGGTGGCCGAACAACGACAGGGCCATGCCGGCGCCGCACGCCGCCAGGCCCAGCACGTCCGGATCATGAGTCAGCGCCGTGACCTTGTCGTACAGCTCGCGCACCCACGATGGGTCGCCGGCGTTGTTGGCGGCCCTGAGCGCCTTGGCGTACCGGCGTGCCCGGTCCCCGGCGGCGAGACTGCACTCCGCCGACCGCTCCAGCGCCCGCGCCGCCGCGAAGAACCCGCCACGCCGCTCGGCGAGCTCCGCGGTGTCCTCCAGGGCCGCCGCCACCGACTCGTCGCGGCCGAGGCACGCGGCGGCCAGATGCCAGGCCCGGCGGGCCGGATCCGCCGTCAGAACGGCCGCGAGGTTGCGATGCGCCCGCTGCCGGAGGTAGGCCGGGGCCCCGTGATACGAGCCCGCCCGTGCCAGCGGATGCCGGAAGGCGACTCGCCCGTCCGCGACGGTGACCAGGCCGGCGGCCTCGGCGGGAGCCCATACCGCGATATCCGGCCCCGCGCCGGCGGCGGCCATGATCGTGGCGAGGTCTTCGTACTCCGACGCCGCCGCGTACAGGATCAGCCGCCGGGTGATCTCCGGCAGGCCGTGCAGACGCGCTGCGTACATCTGCTGGATGCGCTCCGTCTGAGGCAGCCCACCACCGGGCAGCGCTCTCGTGCCACCCATCTTGGCCGCCCGGCACAGCTCGATGATGGCCAGCGGGTTTCCGCCGGCTTGCAGGAGCACATCGATCCGCGTACGGCCGGTGGGCGGGTGCGGTTGAGCGTCCACCAGCTCGGCCGCGGCCTGCTCGCTCAATGGCCCCAGCAGCAGCGTGGGCAGGTCCCCTGCGACACCGTCCGGAGGCGTCTGCCCACGCGAAGTCAGCAGCACCGAAACGTCCTCCGCCGCGATACGGCGGGCCACGAAGCCGAGGACGTCGAGAGAGTCGCGGTCGCAGTGCTGGACGTCGTCCACGACCAGCAGGACGGGCCGCCGCCGGGAGACGCCTGTCAGCAACGTCAGGACGGCCACCCGCAGCAGCATCGGATCAAGCTGCCCGCCCACCGGAGCGATGCCCACCGCGCTCTCCAGCGCCCCCCGCAGATGCTCGGCAAGAGTGCCGACCTCCGGCAGGACAGGAAGAAGCAACTGGTGCAAGGACGCGAAGGACTGCTGCGATTCCGCTTCGCTGCCTTGACACGTCAGTACGACTCTTCCGCTGCCACGCGCATGGTCGGCGACGGCAGCCACCAACCTCGTCTTGCCCGCGCCGGCCTCGCCAAGCAGGATCAGCATCCGCGATTCGCCGCGCTCCGCCTCGATGACGTCCAGGATGCGACGGACCTCGGACCGCCGACCGACCAGTGTCATAGCCGGCTCGGCCCAACGCGTGGCGCTGTGCCCGCCGTCTCTACGATGCCTGCTCCGGAGGAACTGGTGGACCAGGCGCAAGGGGCACAACCGGTCAGTTCGTTCACGGCATGCCTCCTCTCCCGTCGCATCACTGTCCTGAGGCCGGCGACTACTCGGCCAGGCAGGCCACAGCGCCGGAGCGGTAACGCATCCTCCCATGCCGCTCACACATGGCATCGGCCACCCGGGAGCATCCGATGGCGTCGCTCATGGCTGGTCTCTGATCGAGGTGGCCAAACGCCTGGGCGGTGGACCGATGCGTGCGGCCGGCCGTTGGTCGATGTCGGGCGGGTCGGATGCCGGTTTGGGTTCAGGCCGGGATGAGGTCGAACATGATGGGCAGGACCTTCTGGCCGGAAGGTGAAGCCCAGTCGGCGGCGAGTTCCGCCAGGACCTGGTTGGTGGAGGTGATGTCGGCGCCGGCGCGTTCCATGCGGCGCAGGGCGATGTCATCGGCATCCTTGGTGATGGACGCGCCGGCGTCGGCGACCACCTGGACGCGGTAGCCCTGCCGCAGGGCGGTGAGCACCGGGTAGACGGTGCAGACGTCGTTGGTGACGCCGGCGACGATGAGATTGCGCCGGCGGGTGGCCTCTACCGCCGCGGCGAACGCGGGGTCCTGGAGAGCGTCGACGGTGCCCTGGCGGCGGATGCGGCCGGCATACTCCTCGGGGGCGACGTCGGCGAAGTCCGACAGCAGCGGGCCCTGAGCCTGCTCCTCCAGCGAGGAGGTCAGCACCAGCGGCATCTCCAGGGCCTTGGCGCCGCGCGCCAGGGCCAGCGCCCGGGTCTTGAGCTCCTCGAACGGGGTCGAGGCAGCCCATCGCATGGTGCCGACCTGGTGGTCGATCAGCAGGATCGCGGCGTCGTCCGGGGTGAAAAGGGTGGTTGTCATGGTGCGTTTCCTTGCGATGTGATCGATGGAGAGATGGCCAGCGACATAGGTGTATGTGACTGGCCAGAGGTCATTCCGTGCACCTGTGCCAGGTCCTCCGGCGGGGACGGCTCCGCCGGTGTGCCACCGGCAGGGGCCGGTCGGGCGGCCCCGCCGTTGGCACCGGCGCATTCCGTCAGAGCGAGGAGAGGACCCGGATCCGGTCGGCCATGACACGCTTGGCCACGTCGGAGGTGAAGGCGATGCTCTCGAACTCATGCGGCACGCCCGGGTGAAGGTGGAACTCGACCGGGACGCCGGCCTGGCTGAGCCGCAGGGCGTAGGTGAGGTCCTCGTCGCGGAAGATGTCCAGCTGGCCGACCTCGATATAGGCCGGGGGCAGTCCGGCCGGATCGGCCACCCGTGCGGGTGCGGCGTGGGCCGGCACGTCGGGGCCGGCGATGGCGTCGCCCAGCAGCGCGCCCCAGCCGGTGCGGTTGTCGTCCCAGGACCACAGCGCGTACGGCGCCAGCTGCGGGTCGGGGGTGAGGGTGCGGTCGTCGAGCATCGGCATGACCAGTATCTGCTGGGCGATCGCGGGCCCCTGCCGATCTCGCGCCAGGATCGAGACCGCCGCGGCGATCCCACCGCCGGCGCTGTCGCCGAAGACCGCGATGCGGGCCGGATCGACGCCGAGTACGGCGGCGTTCTCGTGCAGCCATACGAGGCCGGCGTAGGCGTCCTCGACCGGGGTCGGGTGCGGGTGCTCGGGAGCGAGCCGGTAGTCCACCGAGAGGATCGGGGTGCCGCTGGCGGAGACGTAGCGGGAGATAGCGCCGTCGAACAGCCCGACGTGGCCGAGGATCATGCCGCCGCCGTGGAAGTAGACGGCCGCCGGTCCGGGCTCGCTGGGCGCGCCCTGCTTGGTGTACCAGCGCAGCAGGATCTTCTCGCCGTCGGAGGCGAGCAGGTGGTGGTCGGTGATCGTGACGTCGGCAGGCCTCGGCTGGGCCGTGTCGGCGTGGGCGATGAGCCCTTCCAGCGCGGCGCGGCGGCCGGCGACGTCCCCGACCGGCGGGGGCGTGCTGCCGGCCATCGCCGCGGCGATCGGCGCAAGGGCATCGGCAACCTGGGGATCAAGAGCGAAAGGCATGACAGTACTCCGTCTTGGATGTGTCGGATGAGGGTGAGGAAGGGTCAGACAGTGATGACCGTCTTGCCGGTGAGCCTCCCGGTGACGGCCTGCTCGTGGACGTCGGCGAGGTCTGCCAGCGGGCGCCGGTCGGCGACGTCGATCCGCAGCTCGCCGGCGTCGACGAGGGCGACGAGCTCCGCGAGCCGGGCGGCGTCGCTGCGGGCGAACACCCGCACCGTCCGCACCCCGCGCGCTGTGTCCTCGGGAGCGGGGGTGGTGGTGCTGACCAGGACCCCGCCGTCGCTGACGAGGCCGACCAGGGCGGCGGTCTCCTCCGCCGAGGTGGTCACCAGGTTGAGCACGACGTCGAACCGGACGCCGGCGGCCTGGGTGACGGGGGTGACGGTGTAGTCGATGATCCGGTCGGCCCTGTGGGCCCGGACCCGGTCGGCGCTGCGCGCGCTCGTGGTCGCGGTGACGGTGGCTCCGGCCCGCTTGGCGAGCTGGACGGCGTACCCGCCGACCGCGCCGCCGGCGCCATTGATCAGGATGGTCTGCCCGGCCCTCAGCTCGGCGTGCTCGAACAGTGCCTGCCAGGCCGTCAGGGCGGTCGCGGGGAGGGCGGCGGCGTCGGCCAGATCCACCGTCCGCGGAGCGGCGGCCAGTGCCTCGGACGGCGCGAGCACGTATTCGGCGGCGGCGCCGGGCGCGCTCATCGGCAGGAATGCCACGACCGCGTCTCCGGCGCTCCAGCCGGTGACGTCCGGGCCGAGCTCGGCGACGGTGCCGGCGACGTCGATGCCTGGCACGTGCGGGAAGACCAGCGGGAACACCTGCTGCAGGTATCCGGCGCGGATCGCCGCGTCGACCGGGTTGAACGAGGTGGCGGCCACCTTCACCAGCACCTGCCCCGTGCCGGGGACGGGGCGGTCCGCCTCTTCGTAAGTCAGGACGTCGCTGTCGCCGTAGCGGTGGTACCGGACTGCCTTCATGATCTCTCCTCGAGTTGTTGCTTCGAATTCGAAGCGATGCGAAGACAGTAACCTGCTTCGAGTTCAAAGCAATCCCGGGAAGGATGTGACGTTCGCCACCGCGCTTTCGAGGTGTGCTTTGAATTCGAAACATATAGGATGGGCGGATGCCTGACACCGACGCCCTCCACCCCGCGCAGCTGAGCACCTACTTCGCGCTCATGGAGGCCGTCAGCCTGCTCCAGCACGCCGTCGAGCAGCAGTTGCGGGCGGAGGGCGACCTGAGTTACGTGCAGTTCCAGCTCCTGGCCCACCTCGCCGACGCTAGGCAGCTGACCATGACCGAACTGGCCGACGGCGTCGTCTACAGCCGCAGCGGCCTGACCTATCAGGCTGGCCTGCTGGAGAAGGCCGGCCTCGTCACGCGCGGCCCCAGCCCCGACGACGAGCGTGCCACACTGGTCACCATCACCGACGGTGGCCTCGCCCTCGTCGGGCGCGTCCTGCCCGGCCACATCGAGGTCGTGCGCCGCCTGCTGTTCAACCCCCTCGCTGAAGAGGACCTGCGCGACCTCGGCGACATCATGACCCGCGTCCGCAACCACATGCGCGCCGAGCCGCCCCGCTCCGCCGCCCCCCGCAAATCCCGCAAGTAAGAGCCCAGCCATTCAGCAACGACGAAACGCCCGATACCGTCTACCAGCGCGTCCAGCAGCACCTTTACCGCTCGTAGCTGCGGTTCCCGCTCTCGAGGCGCAGGCGCTGCAGGACGGCCCGTTGGCCGCGTACCTGGTGCACCGACAGGCCGTCGGGCTGGTAGCCGAGCTTGCCGGAGACGGCCAGCGAAGCCGGGTTATCCAGAAAGGCGCTGGACACCTGGCTCCGGCAGTTCCTCGTCCCGCTCACGCGGGTCCGCGTGCGCCGACAAGCTGCTGCGCCACCTGCTCACATGCGTCCGGGTCCGCCGGTCCGTTGCCGAGCTGGGCGATGCCCTGCTCGAACGCATCGCGGGTGACGGGGACGAGACGGCCGTCGCGGAGCATCGTCGAGGAACTTCGAGAGTGGCGGGACGCGGGCCGAAGGCGTTGTTCCTCGCATGCCTTCACCGCAGGGCGAGCAGTGAATGGGCAGAAAATGGATAGTCATGTGGCATGTCGCCGATTTCATATGGGGGCTAGTGTTGATCTCGACGCCACGATGGCGCTGCGGCAAAACATATGTCCGCCAGGATGTATCAAGTGCCGCCACATCAGTGCGAAATCCGGATTCGGGTCAAGTTGGAGCTAGAAAGGTGCATGCAAAGCAAATGATCAAAAGTAGCCTCGCGGGATTTGTGGCGTTAGTTAGCGCGACTATCCTGCTCGTTGGGACGGGCGCCCCAGTGCCAGTGCGCAGGTCGGCGAAGGTCGCTACAACATCATGATCAACACGAACAACACGTTTTTCGTTGCCGATTACTGCATCTTAACGACCACCAGCGGCAATTCTCGCGCCCAGTGCAGCGGAAACAAGGAGTCGGCCACAAAATTCCGGATGGGCGTAGTCCGCACTCCCGGAGACAGGGTGTGGCTGGACGTCAATATCGTCGGAGGTAAGGACCGTAAGGGCATCGATCTTCGGGGAAAGCGCTATATTACCGTAGAGGAAGATCTCTTCGGTATCGACGTCTGCGGGTGGAGCAGCAAGGCCGTATACGATGACGACAGACGGGGGTCCTCCTGCACGGCAGTGGGGAAATCTGCACGCCGTAGTAGATGTCGGTGACCGGGTGAACCCGGTCGCCTGGCATCGGCAGCTGCGCGGACCTGCCTATGTAGCTGCGCAGCGAGCGCCCCACCGCACCGGCGTCCGCCCGCCCACTCCGGCAGGCATGCGCGAAACGCTCTCCGGGCGCTGAGCTGGTCGCAGCTCAAAACGTCATGCAGCGGTTAAGCTTGCGGGCTAGATACTGCCAGCCGCTTGAGCAGCACGGTCTCGGCCACCGGGAAGTCACACGCGATGATCGCGTGCGCCTGAGCGGACAGGAACTGCCGCCACGTCGGCCCAGCCCGGCGGGGCGCCGGATCGATACCGGCCGCGTGCAGGATCTCCCACACCGTAGAGGCCGCGACCTGGTAGCCCAGGCGGGCCAACTCGCCCTGGATCCTCCTGTGCCCCCAGGTTGGATTCTCCCGCGCCATCCGAACAATCAGCGCCTTGACCGGCCGGCGGGTACAAGGCCGTCCCGGGCGCCGCCTGTCGGTGAAGGTCCACTTTCGCACCACGAGGCTACGATGCCAGCGCAAGATCGTCGCCGGGGTGACCGGGAACACCTCCTCCCACCGGCGACGGTGAAGCAGCCGAGACAATGCCGCAAGCCAGAGCCGGTCGACGTGACCCCACCGCGACCGGCCACCGAGCTGACGGCGGAGCACCTGATTCTCATGACGCAGCGCCAGCAGCTCAACGTCCCTGGACAGATCAGAGCGGACCAGCACCGCCACAAGGCTGCACAAGCACCGAACCACCCGGTAGATCAGCGACAACAATACTCCGCGATGGTGACAGCCTCCGAACTGATCGCGCAGCAGAATCCCAGCTCAGAGCCCGAAACCGTGTTTTCGAGCGGGACAGGCCCTCGTAGCAGGCCACCGACGATCGATCCGGGTCCCGAGACGAACTGGGGCAGCGCAAGGCGGCGAATAGCAGCACGGCCTTCGGATTGCCGGCGGCGACGAGGAACTCTTCGCGACCGAGTGCCAGGACTCCCCCGGTGTCGGGTCTGTGCCGACCGGGCCGGTCGGACTCGGCTGGGCGCCGCCACGATGACCACAGACTTCGCCCGCCGAGGTAGAACAGGTACGCCACTCCTGCCCACTCGCAGGCTCCCTGAAAGGCTCCGGCCGCCTGGGTCAGGTCTCACTCCCCGGAACCCCGGTCGGCCGGAAGCTGGTCATACGCCAGGTTCGTAGATCCAGGTGTACTTGCACAGGTTGCGGGAGACGACCTCAGGGGTGCTGGTCGCAGACCCCCAGTTGTATCGATCCCACAGGCCGGCGTGCAGCTTGTCGCCGACCAGCCAGGTGTTCTTGGGCCAGACTCGCCAGGTGGTGCTGCGGTATTCGTCGTTGGTGAACTGGGAGGTGAGGTCCTTCAGGCCGCCTTGGCTGTTGAACATGGCGTGCTTGCCCCAGCCGACGTAGATGGCCGGATGCTCCAAGCCCAGGCCGGCGCCGGCGCGCGCGCCGTTCCAGCTCTCCACATCGGCCCAGTTGCGGCCGAAGTGCTTGCCGTGCCTGCTCATGATCAGCTTGTCCCGGTAATAGGCGCCGTCACGCTTGCGCCACTCCACGATGACGTACTCGAAGTCGTGACCGTGTCCGAGCTCGCCGGGGGCGAACCCATCCTTCTTAAAGTAGAGCGTGTAACTGGTGCGTACTACGCCCTCGGCGCACTTCCTGGCCGAGACGTAGGTCGGGAACGACGAGTTGACCGCGGGGCAGCCCGAGTCGGCGTCCGGCCAGGCCTTGCGGCCGGCGGACGCGGACTGGGCGAAATTCGAGCCGACGAGGGAGTCCGAAGGCCAGCAGGTGGGGTTGTTGTTGGCCTGCGCGAAGTTCCACTGCGGCATGGCCGGCATGATCAGGTCAACGGGCGCCTTGGGGTAGAAGGGCTCGTTGGCCCAGGCGGGAGGGGTGGTGACGCTGGTGACGCCGGCCAGGGTGAGCGCCATGGTGGCACCGGCCAAGGACACGCGGCGCACAAGAGATGAGAGTTGCGCGACCATAGGGGTCTCGGTCTCCAGGATGTCCGGCTGCGACGGGGCAGCGGTGGGGCTTACAAGGCCCTCGCAGCGTCGTACGGACTTCTGCCCATTTGATAGATCATTCGGTGTTCAGTATCGCGCCCTGTTCTGCGGCCTCCGCCGCCCGGCATGACCGATCGCCACCCTGAAGAACGGCGTCCAGACGGTGGTCGCCGGCGCTTTAGGCGCACTCGCCCATGGAAAGGCAGATCGATCATGACTGAACGCCTGCGCGTGGCCGTGCTGGCAGGCGGGCCGTCCGCCGAGCACGAGGTGTCGCACCAGTCGGCGCAGGCAGTGCTCGACGCCCTGCCGAGGGATCTGTACAAGCCCACCCTCGTCATCATCGACCGGCAGGGCAGGTGGCCGGCCGATGTACGTCAAACCGGCCAACATGGGCTCCTCCGTCGGCGTCTCACGGGTCACCTCCTTGGAGAAACTGCGCGCGGGCATCGAGCCGGCGTTCACCTACGACCGGGTGGTCATCGTCGACCAGGGCGTGACGCGCGATGGGACAGCCTGGCCGCCGGGCTTGTCGAACCAGGGGATGTGGTGTTCGTCAAGGCCTCCAGTGAGATCGGGCTCAGCGCCTCTGCCGCTTGAGCTGGCCGGAACCTGATCGGCGCGGTCAACAGCACATGAAGGGAAAAGGGAACGGTTACGGCGATGTCTGATGTGCTGAGCGTGGCGTCCGCGAGGCGGACGCACGGGGACGAGACCATCCTGACCTGCTCCGAGGACGACGTCTTCGACGCGATGCTCGAAGGTTGGCTGCGGCAACAGCGCGGCACGGGACGTTTCCAGGCGTCCACGCTTGATTTCCGCGAGCAGATCGTGCGCCGCTTCGCCAGGTTCGCCGGCGCCTACCCGTGGCAGTGGTCACCCGAACACGTCGACAGGTGGATCATCCATCCATCTGACCGTCGACCTGCGCCGGGGCGCACTCGACTGTACGCAGCTACCAGGCCGCGCTGCGGTTCTTCTGTGGCTACGTCACCGAGCCGCGCAGCGGGTGGCCGGCGCAGTGCCGGTCTCAATTCGGCAGGGCGCCCGAGCAGGTCTGCCATGACTGGAACATGGGCATCCATCTGGTCGGCTACCACGGCGACCCGGGACGCCGGCCGATGACCCGCGAAGAGATCCAGGACCTTCTCGACCACGCCGACGCACAGGTCGACGTGGCGCTGCGCCGCAGTCACAAGGGAGCCCTGGCCCGCTACCGGGACGCAACCGTCTTCAAGGTCCTCTACGCCTGGGGACTGCGCTGTTCGGAGGCGTCCGCCTTGGACGTCACCGACTTCCACCCGCACGAAGACGCACCGGAGCTGGGCCCGTTTCGGCTCCCTGTACGTACGGGCGGGTAAGGGCGCGAAGGGCCTTCCGCCACGGCGGCGGACGGTCCTCCGCCTGATGCCGTGGGCGGTGGAGGCGGTCCAGGACTACCTGGTCAACATCCGGCCCCGCTTCCGTGACGGCCCGCAGCCCGCGCTCTGGCCGATGGAGCGGCGCGGTCGTCTGGGAACCAGGGAGATCGAGGGCCGGTTCGCGCGAGATCCTCTGTCGATCCACGGTGAGAAGTGACGTGACGGCGACGTTGGGCGTGATGCTCCGGCCGTCCACCGCCGAGGCGTGATTCGGCGGTGGAACGCCAAGGTCATGAGACGGGGCAGCCGCCGAACTGACGCGGACCGAATCGTCGCGGCGGCAGGCCGCTCGGCGGTGTGGTGTCGAACAGATGATGGCGGGCGGCGCCGTACGAGCCCAGCTCAAGCGCGTGCCGAAGCTCGAGCTCGACGAGTTCCTGGACACGGAGGCGGAGACCAGGCTGACCGCCTTGGCCAATGCGGAGCAGGAGGTGCGTGAGCCGGGCAAGAAGGTCGGTGACAAGAACGGCGTGGCCGTCTGGCTCGTCTGGGTCAAGGGCACGGAAGGTACGCTGGGACACCGTCTGGCACGGCCGCGACCCACCTTCAGCCGTCGACCGCCCCGTAGATCTCGTGGTGCCAGAGCTCCTCGCACACGCGCTCGATGCCGGCGGCGAGATGGCGGCGGTAAGTGGTGAAGGGCAGCCCCAGGCGCTCGGCGGCGGCTTCCTGCGTCGGGGCGCCACGGAGGTAGGTCGTGACCAGGGCCCGATGGAACTTGTCCGCACGCGGATCACCGCTCAGGCGGCCGATGGCCTGCTCGATGAGATCCCGCAGCGCCTTGGCGGGATCCGTACCGCCGTGTTCGACGACGATCCTGGTGCGGGTCAGCGGATTGGCGGCCAGCTCACGGGGGCGGGACAGGTGACGCAGCGCCTTGCGTACGGCGTCGGCGAAATCCGCCTGTGACAGCACCGCCATGCTGGAGGCCGGGACGGCCACGGCCTCCTGCGCGCCCTCGAGCAGCAGCCGGTCGAGCCGGTCGAGCCAGGCCTGCGCGGCGACCGCCCGCCAGTCGTGGGCGAACAGCGCGTACTCGGTGTTGCCGAGCCAGGCGTGCTCTCCGACGTCGTGCATGTCGTAGGTCCGCAGGTAGTCACGCATGGGGTCGTCGTCGCGCATGGCCATGAACGACCAGGCCATGCGGTCGGCCCGCAGGCAGTAGCCGACGGCTCGCCACTGGATCAGGTCCGTGACCGGGGATGCGTCGCTGTATTCCGCGCGCACCCACGTCCGGCCGACGGCCAGGTGCTCGCCGGGCCGCAGTGGCGCCATGGCGCGGGCGTTGGCCCAGGCCGTGGCGACGATCGGATCGATACGCGCCTCTTCCTCGGAGGGCTCGTACAGCCGCAGCCAGGAGCAGAAGCCCACCAGCTCGCCGGTCTCCGCCCTGCGGTAGAGGCGGAACGCCTGCGGCTGCCGGGCGGTCCAGTAGGCCACGGCGGTGCCCGATTCGTCGTTCTCCACCTCCGAGGCCATCCGTGCCAGCGCCTCGGCGTCCTCGGGGCGGAAGGCGTCCTCGTACACCTCGCCGTCGCCCCGCCAGCTGTGGAACTCCGCCGTCGATCCGACGACGCGGTACACATAGAAGAGCGAGCCGACGGCTCCGAGAACCTCGGCGTCGCTCGTGACACGCGTGCGGTCGGCCAGGAAGGCGGTGATGCGCCGATGCATGTCCGCGTATCCCTGCGGGTCGCGCCAGCGCAGGTCGGCCTCCAGCACCTCGCGGACGACGTCGTGGGGGAACAGACCGAGCCGGCTGGACTCCACGAAGGGCAACCGGCGCAGCCAGGCGAACAGGGCCGTGGCGTCGTCCGGCAGGATCTCGCGCAGCAGGTCCTCGGTGGTTACGTACGAGTGCGCGCAGACCTCCAACGCGTGCCGGTGGGCCGCGCTGGGCACCTCACCGACGAGCTGGTCGAGCAGGGTGGATATCACGTCCCGCGCGGGCGTCCAGCGCGAGCTCGCCCCACGGTCCTTGACCGCCACCGCCGCCCCCAGGGACAGGGTCAGGGGATGGCCACCCGCGAAGGCCAGCAACTGCCCGCGCAGGTCGTCCGCCACGCCGCGGACGTCCAGCAACGCCGCCGCGTCCGCGGGAGCCAGGTCGCGCAGCGGCAGCACCCGCAGCGCCTCCGCCCAGCCGGGGTCGGCCGCCCACAGCAGGTCCGGCGCGATGCGCCCGGCCACCACGACCAGCGCGCCGACCGGCAAGCGCGGGAGGAGCCGCTCGCGCAGCCAGCCCTCCAGACCCTGCACTCGCTCGAACGTATCGATAATCAGCACCCCGCGCTCGTCGCCGAGCACTGATCCGGCCTCGGCCTCGAACACCGCGGGCGTAGGCTCCAGCGTGTATGCGTTCAGCGTTGTCACGGGCCGCCCCGCCGCCTTCGCCTCCTGCTCGAAGCGCCTCAGCAGCGCGGACTTGCCCACGCCGCCAGGACCGTGGACGTACAGGACGCTGCAGGCGCCGCGCAGCGCCGACCTGAAGACGCCGAGCTCTTCCTCCCTGCCGACGAAGGTCCGCTCACGCATGGCCTGCAGACGTCGTTCCAACACCATGAAATCCTGCTCGTCCCCCGAACTCATGGGGACAACTGTAGTAACTCCAGACAGCCAGACCAGGCGTACATTCCGTGTACTTCTACGCATTCTGCTCCTGGGCCGTTCAAGCCGACGCCAGGAAAAACGGAATGGACATGACACGCGCTGGCGAATGGACAGCTCCGGCTACGAGGGTGCCTCAGGAAGATCTGGACCCGCCACCACGCTCTGGGCGGCGCCCGCCCCAGGGCGAAGACGGGTCAGGTCTCCCCATCATGCTCATACTCCGCTGGAGGCTTGCTTCATGTCCCCCTACAACCGCCTGCGCACCGTCCGGCGCGCGACCGTGACGGCGAGCGCCGTCCTTGGCACCTGTGCCGCGCTTGTCACCGCAGGCCCGGGAGCCGCCTCGGCCGGCAGCGGCGCCGCGTCCGGCATCCGTTACGTCGCGCTCGGCGACTCCTACGCCTCCGGCTACGGCATCACTCCCGTCCAGGACGCGAGGTGCGGCCGCGGCGCGACCAACTATCCGTCCGTGCTGCGGGCGGTGGCCCAACCGCAGAGCTACCAGAACGTCGCGTGCAGCGGCGCCACCACCCGCAGCATCTGGAACGCGGAGGGTGGCGAGCCGAAGCAGATCAGCGCGCTCAAGAAGGACACCAGCCTGGTCACGGTGACCATCGGCGGCAACGACATCGGCTTCACGGAGCTCGTCACCACCTGCGCCACCCTCGGCCTGCGGCAGCCGACCGGCGACCCGTGCCGCCAGACGTACAAGGAGGGTACGGCCGACAAGATCCTCACCCGCCTCGACGCGGTCAAGTCGCGCTTCGCCGACGTGGTGACCGACGTCAAGCGCAAGAGCCCGGAAGCCACGGTCGCGCTGGTCGCGGGGTCGGTGTTGCCGGGCGAGATCTGCACCAGCTTCGACGAGGCGATCTTCGGCTGGATGGCCCTGGCCACCCCGGAGTTGTACGACCCGACGATGCCCACGACGTCCACGTCGTCCGCGAACCGCTGGGACGCCGTCGCGCCCTTGTCCGGATTGGCCTCGTCGTCCTGCGCGTCCATCGTGAGCTTGTAGCCCTTGACCGCGCACTTCTCGTTGGCCTGCTCGACCGCGAGCCGCACCGAGTTGCGGATGCCCAGCCCGATGGCCGACAGTTTGCCCGACATGGGGGCGATCACGCCGACGACCAGCGTGCCCTTGCTGGTGTCGCAGCCGCCGGTCGCACCCGTCGCCTCCGTCTTGTCCGCGCCGCACGCGCCGGCGCCCAGTATCGCGCCGATGGCCAGCAGTCCGGTCAGTACCTTGCTTGTCAACGTAGGAACTCCTTGCCCCGTCAGTGACTTCACTTCAGATCGGAAGCAAGACAGCTCAATACCTGACCAATTCGAGTGCCCGTCCGAGCAGCACGACGCTGCTGGACGCTCGTTCTTGCCCGGCTCAGACGGACGTCGGCAGCGGCCCGCTGTTCCACGTCATGGCGTCGCCGAAGGCGGTGAGGAGGTCCACCTCGCCGCCCGCCGCCTCGGCGTAGGCCCGGTGCAGGTTGAGCACCAGTCGCTCGGCGTCCGCCCACTCGGCGAACTCGCTGAGATCGGCCTCCTGCGCGGCGGCCAGCGGCGCAAGGCCTCTCTCGCGTCCCTTCGCGGCGACGTCGAGCACGAAGCGGTAGTAACGCTCGTGCCTGGCCAGAATCTCCGGCAGATCGCTCCTGCCCGCGAGCGGCCCGTGTCCCGGCACCACGTGCTCGGCCTCGAAGGCCGCGAGCCAGTCCAGCGACTTCAGCGCCCCTTCCAGCGACCCCATCAAAACCATGGGCGTGAGGCCGTTGAACAGCAGGTCGCCGGTGAACAGCACACGCTCTTCAGGAAGCCAGGCCACCACGTCGCCGGTCGTGTGCGCGGCATGGCCGGGATGCCGCAGCTCGACGGCGCCTGCCGGAGTGGAGCGTCAGCTCGGACCGGAACGCCACGTCAGGAACGCGGCGCGTCACGTTCCCCCAGTCCGGGACCGGGGTCCAGATCGGCGGGCACCCGTCGATCAGGGGATCGGCCAGCAGCGCGTCCCGCATCGCCTCGTGTCCGAAGATCACGGTGTGGTCCGGCAGCAGGCTGTTGCCGGAGGAGTGATCCCCGTGCTGATGGGTGTTCACCGCCATCCGCACGGGGGCGTCGCCGGCCGCTGCAGCGACCGCCGCCAAGAATCGGCGAGTACGCTGCTCGGTCGCGCACGTGTCGACGACCACAACGCCGTCGTCGCCCGCCACAACTCCGGCGTTGTTCACCCACCAGGTGCCGTCCGGCTGCACCCAGGCGAAGACCCCAGGAACGATCTCATGCAGCCCTGCCGCTTCGGCATGCTCTCCCACCATCACCACTCCGCCCGTCCGGCCATGTCCGGCATCGTCACTTGTCGCAAACACACCGGCCCAGCGTCGCGTCCGGCACTGTCCACTTCACAGACCGGCCTCTGGCCAATGGGCGAGCACCGTGGCCCGTCTGGGGGTGTCCACGGCGGCGGTGAACAGCACATGGCCGGATATTGGGCAGCCAAGTGGTCTGGGAAGCGGAGACAGCGGACGGCATGATCTCACCGTCCAATCACCCGCTGCCACACCCTCTTCAGCGAAGGACATCACGGTGATCGCTCACCGCTCCCTCAGCCAGCCCTCCAGTCCCTGGGGGGCGGACGCGTCGGCGACCGGCCTGAGGAGGGCGGAACTGCTCGGCACGATCACCCGATGACACGACCCCTTCTCGCCCACGGCGGCCGTCCTATTCGGGCAGGACGGGCGCCCGTTCAGCCGGCAAGAGCGGCGAGCAGCTTCGCTCGGGTTGCGCCGCGCTCGGGGAAACGGGGGGCGCCGCCGCCGAGCGTGGCGATGCGCTCGCAGCGGCCCGGTACGCTCAGACCTCCTCGAAGTGGCCGCCTCCTGGTCGTCCCATGCCGGGCTCGGACGACGCCGTGCAAGTCGCTGTCACATATGCCGCAGAAGGTCGTCAGACACCATGTCGTCAATTAACTGCTCGCCCCGCGCGAAACCTCACGCCTCCGCTTCGATTTCGAGCACGCCACCGTCGAGCTGGAGCACCTCCACGGCTACCGCGAGAAGCACTGGCGCTTCACTCCCGCCCCTGGCCACGAGCACCTGGCCGACCAATGGCGGAGCGACGACGCGGCGACGTCGAGAGCGGGCACCTGCTGCAGATCGCGGCGGTCCTGGACGCGCTGCGGCACGGCACCGAACCTGCGGTGAGCCTCGCCGAAGCGCGCCGCACTCTGGAGTTCGCCGCCGCCACTTACGCCTCCGCGTTCCGCCGCCGGCGAACTCACCGGTGACGATCCTTTCGTGCGCGCCATGGACGGTGGCGCCATGCTATGGCCGCGCGTCAAGGAGGCCGTATGACCGCGCTGGCCACCCGCCGGGGCACCGGGGCAGGGCTCACGGTGCACGACAGCGGCACGGAGCTCACCGTCCGCGACTGCAGTGACGGGGGCGGCGGAACGGAGCTGCTGCGCTACGTCTACCGCCCCGACACAGCTGGCTGGAGTCCCGAAGCCGCATCTGCACCCGGTGCGGACCCGCTCCGGCCGCCTGGTCAGCCTGTTCCGGCTCTGGGACCACGTCTGGCAGGGGGTTCGCCGGGCGAACGCCCCTACCAGGCCTTCCCCTTCCTCGGCGTCACCTCCCAGTCCCAGCTCAGAGAGGCCGGCGAGCGCGAGCGCTGAGGCCGCTCAGACGGCCCGGGCTATGCAGATGCGCGCCTTCAGACGCGCTCCGGCCTCGTAGAACATGTACTCGGTGCCGTCCTGCGTGCCGAAGGACGGCGCGGCCACCCGGCCTTCGTCCGAGGCGATCGGCGAGTGGAAAACGCCGAGGTGGACCTCCTTGTCGAAGTTCTCGCCGACTTCAGTGATGCGCATCTTGCCGTCGCTGCCGTGGTATGCGACGTACACGGTGCCATTGCGCTTGACCAACGTGGGGCCTGAGATGTCGCTCACGCCGTCGGCTTCGTGGTTGACGAGCGGAGTTGAGCTGAACTGCCAGTTGTCCCAGCCGTTGGGAGACCAGCCGTAGAAGATTCGCCGACCGTTCCTGACACCCATGAAGACCATGACGTACCTGTTGTTGCGCCCCGGCAGAGCGTGCTCGAACACCCGCGCATATGACGTTTCAGAGGTCCCCGGTATGAGGCGAGTGCTCAGGATGGGCGTCTCGTCGGTGAAGTTGATGCCGTCCTGGGAGCGGGCCACCCGGGTCACGGTGTTCTCACCATGGAAGTAGCAGAAGAACTGCTTGGTGGCCGAATCCCAGATGACGTGCGGAGAGGAGACGTGGCTGACGGTGGTGCTCGGCAGCCATCTGTCGATCAACGGATTGGCGGTGTGCTCGACGAACTCCCGGTTCAGAGAGTCACTGAACGCCACACAGATGCCGCCGGGATTCTCGTGCGGGGCGTAGTAGAGGTAGTAGCGGGCGCGAGCATCGCTGATCTTGTCTCCCACCCCCCGGATCGTAGGGAAGATGAACTCGCCATCGCGGTTGTAACGCAACTTCGAAACGTTCAGGGCGTCACGCAGGTAGCGGTAGGACGGCATCCCGGCAGGACCGGCGGCCGCAGGGGCTGCTGTCACGCCCACGGTGGTCGCCGCGGCGCCGAGCAACACCGCGCCCCGCAGCACACTGCGCCGGCTGACGGGCCGGACCATTATCATGTGTTCTCCAGAAAATCGAATGCTGTGAACCGTCCCGGCATGGTCGCCCCGCTCCCTGTCCACCGGCCAGGCCATTTCCTGTCCACCTGCCGCCGGCCAACGGCGGATGGCCGCCCCCGGACAGGCCACCCGCCGTCGGCCCGTCGCGTCAGGCGACGACCTTGACCGCCCGCAGAATGACCTCGAGAGTGACCTTCCGTGAACGTCCCCCTTTTCCGCTCGGAAGAGGCAGCCACGCTGGTCGCCGAGGTCACCGGCTCCGTCCTGCTGCCGGGCGACGCAGCGTATGAGGCAGAGACGGCTGCGTTCAACATGACAGTTGCCCACCGCCCCGCCGTGGTCATCGCCGCCGCGACGGCCGCGGACGTGCGGGTGGCGGTGCGTTTCGCCGCGGCCCATGGCCTACCGGCGGCTGTGTTGTCCACCGGTCACCAGCCGCTGACCCCGGCCGACGGCGCCGTGCTGATCACCATGCGAGAGATGAACACGGTCACCGTCGACCCGGCCGCCCGCGTCGCACGGGTCGAGGCGGGCGCGCGCTGGGGCGACGTGGTGGCCGCGGCCGTCCCGCACGGGCTCGCCCCGCTGAACGGCTCCACGCCTGTGGTGGGCGTGGCCGGGTACGTCCTCGGCGGCGGCCACAGCCCGATGCTCGGCCGTACCTACGGCTGGGCCGCCGACCACGTGCACGCCCTCGACCTCGTCACCCCCGACGGCAGGCTGCGCCGGGTGACCGCGGAGACCGAGCCGGACCTGTTCTGGGCCGTGCGCGGCGGCAAGAGCAACTTCGGCGCCGTCACCGCGCTGGAGTTTGCCCTTTTCCCGGTCGCCTCGACCTACGCTGGCGGGCTGTTCTTCGACGGCGAGCACACCGCCGCCGTGGTGCACGCCTGGCGCCGGACCACGATCGACGCACCTGACGAGCTGAACACCTCCCTGGCGCTGCTCCGCCTGCCCGCGCTGCCGTCCGTGCCGGAGCCGCTGCGCGGGCGGTTGGTGGTCCACGTGCGCGTCAGTCACGCCGGGGACGCGGCGGAGGGCGCGCGGCTGCTCGCGCCGCTCCGTGCCGCCGCTCCCGTGATCATGGACACGGTGGAGGTGCTGCCTTACGCGCGCTACGCCGAGGTGCACCAGGACCCGACCGAGCCGATGGCGTACGACGAGCGCAGCACGCTGCTGACCGAGCTGACGGCGGAGGCCGTCGAGGTGATCGTGCGGCACGCCGGGCCCGCCTCCGGCTTCGCCGGGATGTTCCTGGAACTGCGTCATCTCGGCGGTGCGCTGGCCCGGGAGCCCGAGCAACCGAACGCGGTGTGCGCCAGGGACGCCCTGTACACGCTGGTCGGCGCGGCGGTGGGCGCCCCGGAGCAGACTCGCGCGCCGATCGCGCAGCTCGACGCCCTGATCACCGACCTGGACAAATGGCAGACCGGCCACAAGTTCCTCAATTTTATGACCGCCGCCGACGAGACGGAGGAGGCGTACACGCCGGAGACGTACGCGCGGCTCCGGGCGATCTAGACCACCTACGACCCCGGCGACATGCTCCGGCTCAACAACCACGCGATCCCGCCGAATCCCGTCGGATGACCCTCTGGCCAAGGATGGTCGCTGCCGGCCGATCCCATCATCGACGGGTGCCCGCCGGTCTGGACCCCAGTGCCCGGCTGGGGTAACGTGACGGCACCGATCTCCGACCGTGGAGCTCCTGCCCGAACTGACCCTGCACACGGGCAAGTGCCGCATCGAGGTGCCTACGCCGAGGCGGCGTCAGCGACTCCATGGCCTGGATCGGCGGGCCGTTGCCGTCGTCGGTCTGAGCTTGTGCTCGGCCACTCCATCGCGACCGTTCCCCCGCGATGGCCGGCACGCATCCTGCCGAGCCGGCTCCGAACGGCGGTTCCGGGGCTCAGGTGACGTCGTCCACGGCGAGGAGCCCGGCGAGGCCGAGGAAGCACAGACCGCTGCCGAGATCGATCCTGCGGTGGGTTCGCGCCGAGATCCCGATCGCCCCGATCCCGCTTCCGATTCCGATATAGCCGAGGCCGACAACGAACTCGATGGCGAGGTAGGCCACCCCGAGCAAGACGAGCTGCTTGTCCGCGTCATCTGCCGGTCCGCCCGTGAACTGGGGTAACAAGGCGGCGAAGAGCAGCAGAGCCTTGGGATTGCTGATCCCCACGACGAATTCGTTGACGATGAGCGGCCGCAGCCTCTGGCCGGTGTCGGACGGGGAGACGGTTGAGATGGCAGCCGGCGCGCGCCGGGCACGGCGCAGACTCGAGAACCCGATCCACGCGAGATAGACGACACCCACCCACTTGATCACCGTGAGCGCCGTGGCCGAGGTGGCCAATATCGCGCCGAGCCCAGCCACGACCAGCCCGATGAGGACGACGAAGGCAGCCAGCCGCCCGCCGATTCCGGCCAGGGCATACGCGGTGCCATGGCGCACGGCATTGCTCAGGCCAAGGAGCTGATTCGCTCCGGGGATGAGGGAGATGAGGAGAGCGGCAGGAATGAAGCCGACCCAGTTGATCATAGATATCCGCCTTGAATCCAGGTGCTGATGCACGTCGCTCACCCGCTGCGCGGATCTCCGCCGCGGCCCCGCGTGGGGGAGGAGAGACGCGTTCGTATAAGGGCACCTGAGGCGGCTGCTCATTTCCAGATCTTCACCTGCCCACTTTTTGTTCGCGCGGTGCATGTTGTTCAGCGAGGGCCGGAACCACAGGACTGGGTCACCGAGCAGCCGCTCAGCCCGATCATCGAGTTGCGCGGCTTCGCGTCCGATCTCCGTCGCGACTGGGCGGCCGTCACCGCCGGCCCCACGGCGGCGAGGGTCGTCAGGCGATGGCTTTGACGGCCTGGAGGATGACGTCGGCGACGGCGGCGGGGCGGGAGGCATTGAGCGCCCGGTCGTTCAACGGCCGCTGGTGCGACGGCGTCCAAGGTGGCGCGCCCCGGTGACAGATCGGCGGTGAACCGCTGGCGGTAGCGCTCCTGCCGGATGTACGGATCGGTGCTGCCATCGGGCAGCGCGACCGCGTTCAGGGTCGTGCCCAGCGGGCCGCCGGGAAAGCGGCCGCTCAGCTTGGCGACGGAGGCCATCGGCTGACGGCACGCGCCACGCCGCACGTCCCGGAAACGGACGGTTCATGGGCAATGGACGAGCTGGCAAGTGGACAGTTCGCTCACCGACTATACGGAAGACTGCGGCCCGATTTCGCGAAGATCACTGGCTGCTGGGGAACGGCAACTCACCAGTAAGGAGTTTGACATGGAAGAACTGCCGACGGCTCTCGCCGCGCCGGCTGCGCCCGCTGTACAGCGGCGGGACTGGATCTGGCGGCCGGACGCCGGTTGACGTGACGCGAGCGACGGCATAGACCCGGCCGATACGGTGCCGCTGTGGCACCCACCCACCAACGAGGGCATCGTGCACGATTTTCGTCTATCTCTGCTGCCGTCCGGCGCGCACGCCGACCCCGCCGTGCTCGCGCGGCTGTCCGGCCTGGTCAACGAGGTCTACGCCGAGGCCGAGAGCGGCCTGTGGCATGCGGGCGCGGCCCGTACGATCCTCGAGGAGGTCGCCGAGCTGACCGCCGCCGCGCAGGTCGCAGTGGCCTGCCTGGGACATCGTCGGCTGCGTCCGCATCCGCCCCTGGACCACCGCGCGGCGGAGTTCGGCATGCTCGCGGCCGATACCGCGCACAGCGGCCACGGCATCGGCCACGAGTTGGTCGCCTTCGCCGAGTGTCGCGCCCTCGACAGCGGACGCCCGGTCATGCAGCTCGAAATCGTCACGCCCCGGTCCTGGACGCATCCATCCAAAGAGTTCCTGCCCGTCTGGTACACCCGACGCGGCGACCGGCGTCAGCCCGGTCGAGGGGTCCTACCCGGCGCTGGCTCCGTTGCCGGCCACCCCATGTGACCTGGTGGTCTACCGCAAGCGTCTCTAGGGGCTCGTCCGGGCGACGCACCGAAGTGAGTGCCTGGGCGTTGCCTGGTGGCGATCGCCGCAATGGACGCGGCGTTCCACGCCACAACCACTTTTCGTTCAAGGTCAAAGGATCCTGCATGCGCATCGGCTTCGCGGTACCACAATATGGCGCCTTCGCCGACCCGGAATTCATCGGCAGTGCCAGTGCGAGTTTGGAGAGCATGGGCTACGACAGCCTGTGGGCGAGTGACCGCATCCTCGTGCCACTGGCACCCAGTGATCCATATCCTGGAGGAGACGGCACGATCCCGGAGGCTTTCACAACGTTCTTCGATCCGTTGTCCGCCCTGACCTTGGCGGCCCTCAGCACGAGCGACATACGGCTGGGGACCAGCACGCTCAACGCCTTGTGGCAGCCGGCCGTCGTGCTCGCTCGCAGCCTGGCCTCGCTCGACCTGCTCAGCCGCGGGCGGCTAGACGTGGGCATCGGGCTGGGCTGGTTGCGGGACGAGTACGCGGCGGCGGGGGTGCCCTGGCAGGGGAGGGGCGTCCGGCTGGAGGAGACGCTCGACTTGATGGAGACCCTCTGGGTCGAGGAGGTGGTGGAGCACAAGGGGCCGCTGTGGACGGTGCCGCCTTCCCACGTTCACCTCAAGCCCGCCCAACGACCCCGTCCGCCGATCCTGCTCGCCGGTTTCACCCATGCGGCCCTGGAACGCGTCGGCAGGCGCGCCGACGGCTGGCTGGGGGTGGCACTGCCTCAGCCGTACCTGGAGTTGTTGTGGGGCACGGCGCGGCAGGCCGCCGAGCGGGCCGGCCGGGACCCATCGGCTCTGCGCATGGTGATACGGCTCAATCCGATGATCGTTGATGAGCCGGCCGACCCTGCCCACGTGCCCCATGCCGGTACCGTCAGCCAGATCATCGAGTACCTGTTCGCCCTGAGCGCGGCGGGCGCTCATGAAGTGTTCGTCGACGTGCAGGCGACGACACGATCGCGCGGCGAACTGCTGGATGTCGCGGAGTCCCTCATCACGGGGCTGCGCGCGGGTTGAGCGGACAACGGGCTTCCCGAATGAGTAGTCGCAAGCCCGATGCTGTGGTGCCATGCTCAGCCGGAGGGGCGGAGGAACTGGCAGCCTTCGGTGCCGTCCGTACGACCCCGACTGCAGCGTGTTGTACGTGCACGGCTTCCCCGCACGGGGGAGTCGGCGCTGTCGCCGCGCTGTTCGCGGCCGTATGGGGCAGTCGTTGGCTTTCCATGCGCACGAAGTCGTCGTCGCGCGCCCCGAGATCGTTTCATGTGGGTGTTTCGGTCGTCCAGCCGAATGCAACAACCCATGAAACAGAATCCGCATTGGACGGCCGACGTCGGCCGCGTTGTTTCAAACGCCCGACGCGTCAGTGTTGGGACAGGAAGAGGAGAGACAGAGCCGTTTACTGGACAGTCCCGGTGTCCGCCGTTGGGTGAGGAGGATGGGAGAACGCGTGAATCCGCTGCGGCGCTGCGGCGGGGATGGTCGAGTAGTCGCAGGCCTCGGGACAGTGATGCGACAGGAGAGGAAGCACGCCGTGGATGAACTGACCGGTTGTGTCCCTCCCGCACGGTCCACCAGCACCTCCGGAGCAGGCGTCGGAGAGACGGCGGGCACAGCGTCACGCGTGCGGCCGAGCCCGCTGTGACGCTGGTCGGCCGGCGGTCCGAGATCCGTCGTGTTGTAGACGTCATCGAGGCGAGTCGCGGCGGATCGCGTTGCCCAGTTTGCTCGCGTACACGCCGGTCTGCCAGCCGCCCTTGACCAGCCGCGGGTCCGACAGCAGCGCCCTGGCCTCGGCGTGGCTGGTGACCATCCAGCCCTGCCGGCTGGTCGGCAGGGTCACGCGATGGACGGGCCCTTGTCGGTGAGCTCCGCGTAGATCGCGTGCCGCTCTCCGTCGGCGACGGCGGTGAACGGGTTCGGCCAGGTGTCCCCGGTCGTGGGGATTGGCATGATGCTCCTCACTCTTGTGCCCTGATTCTTTGGTCCGCGTAGATGACGTCCATTCCGCGGCCTTGCCAGGAAGCGCGAGGGGTGCGGTCGGAAAGGGATGTGCCTTCCCTGCCGACGCGCCAACGTCAGTCGGGAAGGCACACGCGTGATCACTGCGGTCCCTTACTCCGGTCGCCCCCGGGACTCGCACGCCTCCTTGCCAGTTGCGGGCGTGTCACTACCAGGTCAGATGCCGGCTGGGTGAGTCCAGGTAGGCTCGCTCGCCTTTGCACCACAGTTTGACGCGGCCGGTGTAGTTGCCGATCACCCCGCCCATCGGGTGCGGGTACTTGTAGCGGTTGTCGTACCAGGGCACCGGGTCTCCGTCGTCGCTCCAGCCACGCGGCCCGAGATACTGCAACCTGATGCTGCAGACGGGGTCCGTGTCCACCCAGGTGATCCAGCTGGAAACGAGGGCTTTTCTGGTTGTATTGCTGGTCTGGATGCAGACCTTCACCCGCGCCTCGGCACTCCACCCCTCGGCGTTGATGGCGTCCGAGCGTACGGACTTCAGCGTTCCGCTCTTACAGGCGGTGCCGTCTGCGAGTGCCGGGGTTGCGGTCACCACGGCGGTGATCCCGGCGAGGGCGACCGCGGCCATGGCGCAACTCGTCGCCTTGGCAATTGGTCTGAACACTGATAGCTCCTCAAGTTTTCGGAGAAACGTTTCTGAGCAGCCAGAGTCTGGTAGACGAAATTATTCGTCCACCAATCCGAAAGCTGTTCACTAACTGTCCGGGCACCTGAGCGCGGCCGGTCTGACCGGGTCACCTCACTCGTCATCACTCTCGGCTTTGAGGGTGCGATCGAGACGGCGGGGAACATGGGCGTCGATTCACTGCGGGGGCGGTTTCCGACGAGGTGGTCTTCGGCTCCAAGACGCACAACGGACGACCACCGCCATGGACGCCTGCGCCGCCTCGGTGCTCACGATCACGGCCAGATCATGGTGGTGGTCCGCGACTCGGCATCGTGTGACGGCGGCTCAGGAGGCGCCGTCCGCTCCCTTCGGATATGTCGCGTCATCGCCATGGACCTGCAACGGGTCGACCAGTTCAGGGGCCCTGCCTCAAGGCCAGGTAGTTAAGGCTTTTCAGTTCTCGTCAATCGGATGAGAGATGCAACGGGGCTCCTGTAGATCAGATGTCGGCGAAGATCATCCGAAGAGTGGAGTCCCGGTGGGGGATCAGTTTGTCATTTCCCGGGTGGTGCGGGTGGCCGCGGGAGTGTTCGCACCGGGCCACCGGGGAGAGCTCACCCAGGTGGTGCCGTTCGAGCTGGTGGATGCGGTGCTGGCGGAGACATGCCGGGTGCAGCACCGGCTCCGGGAGCTTCCCTCGCGGGTCGGGGTGTATTTTCTGCTGGCGATGTGCCTGTTCCCGGAGGTCGGCTACCGCTCGTCTGGGACAAGATGACCAGCGCTCTGGCCGGGCTGCCCGCTGTTGCTTCACCGGCCGCGAAGGCGTTACGCGACCTGCGCCGCCGGGTGGGCGGTGCGCCGATGCGGGCGCTGTTCGAGGTTGTGTGCGGCCCGCTGGCGCAGCCGGTGACGCCCGGGGTGCGGTTCGGCCGCTATCGGACGGTTTCCTTCGACGGCTGCAGCTCACTGAAGGTTCCCGATGCCGGCCGGAACCGGGCCTGGCTCGATCGGCGGGCTCATGGCGGCTATCCCCAACTGGAGCTGATGTTGAACAGGAGGGCCGCCGCCTTGACTCCCCGGCGGTGGCGCCGGACGTGCCCACCGTTGTGGCGGAGGCAGGAGGGGAGAGCAGGCCCAGTGTCAGGGCCGCGGCGGCTGCGGTCCCGAACAGAGCGCGTGCGTCGGGGCACCCCGACGCGTCCTGGCGCGAGCAGACATTGTTGACGACCTTTCGGCTTGAGAACGAACGTTCGGTGCGCGTTGCGCCCCCATACTCGGGCGGTGCGATGTCCGAATCCCAGGCCGTTTACTGACCACTTCATATCCTTGAACCGGTCCGGGTTGGTGGGAGGCCCTAAAGCCAGCATGATCGTGCTGGCGGAAGGGAGATTCACACGCGATGCCAGCCCCAGGAAGTACCCCGATGAGCTTCGTGAGCGTGCGGTGGCCCAGCAGCTCGGCGTGCACCGCGAGGCGCTGCGCAGCTGGGTGCGTCAGGCGGAGATCGACGGCGGGCAGCGGCCCGGCACGTCGACCCAGGACGCGCAGCGGATCGCCGAGCTCGAGCGGGAGGTTCGTGAGCTGCGCCGGGCGAATGAGATCTTGAAGTCGGCGGAGTCGCCTTCATCGACGCCCATCGCGACGAGTTCGGCATCGAGCCGATCTGCCAGGTGCTCGAGCTGGCTCCCTCGACGTACTACGTGGCCAAGGACCGAACGCCGTCGGCTCGGAAGGCTTCGCGTGACTGGGCATGGTTGTCAGCGACCCGCCTGCGCGACGCCGCCGTGTCGGCGCTCGGCCAGCCACACGAATGCCGCCGTGTGTACGAGGCGCTCCTGCTCTGCAGCGGCCGGATCACGCCTGGCCGCCTGCGACGGCTGGACACCGAGGACGGCCGCCCATGTGGCACTACCGCGCCACCGCGAATCCCGCTCCCCAGAAGTGACCAAAAGTCATCACGAAGATACGGCTATGGGCTCGGGTATGGCGATGTCGACCAGCGCTTGAGCGCCGGTCCGGGCAATGGCTTCGGCGCTCGGGTCGTGATCCAGCCAGGCACTGATGCCCGCGCCGTCGTACAGCAGGACGAGTTGGCGGGCCAATCCCTTGGGGTCGTTGGCCCCGGCTTGTTCGGCGAGATCGTGGAAGAGCGAGTGGAGCCAGGCGCGGTAGTCGGAGGACACCTCCTCGACAGCCCCGCCGGGTGGCGTGTTGGCGCCGGCGGTGACGAAGGCGGAGCCGCGGAAGCCCTGGGCGGTGAAGGATAGGCCCTGCACCTCGAAGACCCCGGTAAGGCGCTCCCGTGGCGTGCGGTAGCGCCGTTCGAGCTCGCGGCTCATGTGCTCCCGCGTGGCGGCGTGGCGGGCCCGCAGGTAGGCGCGCACCAGTTCTTCCTTACTACCGAAGGTGTTGTAGAGGGTGGCCTTGGCGACGCCGGCGTGCTGGATGACGCGGTCGATGCCGACCGCATGGATGCCCTCAGCGTAGAAGAGCTCGTCGGCAGCGGCCAGAAGCCGGGCGCGGGCGGTGGCGCTGCGCTCCTGCGGAGCGGAAGGCTTGGCAAGCATGTGCGTATGCTCCCTCGGTCAGGCATCGTGCCGGACCAGCCTCGGGTGGATCGTTGCTCAATTCCCAGGCCGGTCCGTGTCCACAAGGTGCTCATTTTGCCAGGCACGACGGTTCAGGAAGCGGGCCTCGCATCACGTCCGGGCATTCACACGGGCCGTCAATGTGATGTAGCTCGGCGGCGCCCGGAACCAACGAAACTACTGACGACAGTCGTCACCGTCGATGGCATCTGAGCAGCCGTCGCAAGGCATCACGCCTGAAGCGGGAGAGGCCGGGATATGTCTCGGCTTGGCAAGTCGGAGGCTACTGTGTCGCCCGCCACATGGCGTGGCTGTCGTAGACAGTCTCGAATCGTTGCGCCAACCCATCCCTCAGGTGCCAGACATGGACGAACCTGGCCGCTCCCACCTTCCCGCTCGCTCGGTGCACCCCACGGTACTCGCCCACGACGAAGAGCTTGTCGCCGGCCGGAGTGAGCTCGAAGGGGGTCACCTCGAAGTCGGCCCAGTCCGCGGCGATCGGTGCGAGGGCCATGCCGACGATCCTGTGCCTGCCGTAGAAAGTGCCGCCGCTCCCGGCGCCGGCGATCACCGTCCACTTCACGTTGGGCGCCAGGCGCTCCTCGAACGCCTCCATGTTGCCGGTGGCCAGCGCCGAGTAGATCTCGGCGACGGTCCTGCGGTTGGTCGACTCGGTCGGGGTGAGGGTCTTCGCCTCGATCTCCATCATGTACGGCTCCTTCGTCGTCTGGGCCTAGACGACCTCAAAGGACTGCTCGTTTCCCAGACCATTCGGCCACCAACTCCTGTCCACGCCGGCGCGGGCAGTGCTCATGCCCAGGCGTGCCCATGCCGGCGTTGTCGCGGCGATTCGCCCTGGCGGCGATCTGGAGTACGGCGCCGTTCACCACCTGCCTCCAGCAACGGGGGCGCCGCGCCGACGGGCCGCCCCTGGTGACCTGCGGCTTCAGTCAGCTACCTGGCTCCGTCTCCCAGGAGTGGATCGTGAGCCGGATAGAGCGTCAGCCACGCCGAGGGCGGCGCGCATTCCCGGTCAGATCGTGAGGCCACGGATGCGGGCCGTGGCCGGCAGTTCAACAGGACGTGATCCGCACGATGAGGATGATCCCGCAGTGCAAGTACCCTTTGGGAGACATCAGGTACGGCAGCGGGACATCTGGTCAATGACGACGAATGCGCGGGATACTGGTCACGGATCCCCCAAGTCCCGATGCAGCAGGGGAACGCGACGATGTCCTTCCACCCTTCGGCACCCTTGGTCGGACGCGAGGCCGAGATGGCGGTGCTGCGAGATGCCATCGCCCAGCTGCGAGCCGGCACCGGCGGCGTGGTCCTGGTCGATGGCGAACCCGGCATCGGGAAGTCGTCGCTGGTCGCCGCGGCGGCCAGGAGCCGGGCTGTAGCCCGTCCAGCCCCCGATGGTCGTCAGCAGGAGCAGAGCGCTGCCTTTCGCCGAACTGGTCTGGAGCTCATCGATGATCTTCTGGTCGGTCTCGCTGAGCATGCTGACATCGCTCCAAGGTCAATGACGCCTCCAGGCGCCTGGTAAGCCGTCGTATGGACCTAGACCGCCGCGCAGGACACTAGTCGCCCGCGAGCGGTGCGGCGAACCACTGCTGGAGCGGGTTGCTGCTCTTGCAGGAGCCGACTCCTACCGCGGCGTTGCGCCGCGCATTCGCCTCGGCGCTGGTCAGGCACTTCTTCGTCGCGAAGTTCTGGATGACGAAGGCGTCCTTGAAGGCACCCGGAGCGTCGAGCGCCAGTTTGAACGCCCACTTCTGGGTCTGCTTGCCGCCCACGCATCGGGCGACGAACAGTCGATTGCCGCTGTCGGTCTCCAAGCACACGGTTTGCCCTCGGACGAGCTTCCTGCTCACCAGCTTGCCGCCGTTGATGAAGTTCCACTGCTGTTCGGTGTCACCGCCTCCGCGGGCGAACCTGCTGAAGACCTTGCCCTTGCCGCTGGCACCGACGTCGCCGACCTCCAGTTGCAGGTTGGTTCGGCGGTTGCTGAGGTTCAAGGTGCCGGCGGGCGGGGCGGCGGCTGACGTCCCTGTGGCGGCGCCAGCCGGGGCACTGGCGGAAGCGGCCGCGGGCGCGGCGACAGCAGTGGCGGCCAGAGCCGCGATCACGGCACTGATGGAGAGGGCGGGCTTCATGACGTTCTCCTAGTTACAACGCGGCAGGACGAGCGTTCGTCCAGCCATGTGGGTCAGCTGACTGACCGCATTCCTGATCCGGAGTTGGCGGGCGAGGCCGAATCTAGGCGTGGGCACTGTCCGTTCCACAGACCACTTTCTGGCCGATCCCCGCCCGTTGGTGCGGCAGCGTCGTGACGCGCACTCGCCAGGGCGCGGACCGGGATCGGCCAGGCGGAACGCGGTGCGGTTGGCCGCGGACCTCACTCCCGCAAGTGAGTAGAAACCGGCCATTGACCGACTTAGCTAGGAAGTGAGCATCGTCCGGGGCAAACGTGAGACCTCGTCCGCTACTGATGACGGAGTGCTGGAGGCCGAAATGCCTGATGTGATCGTGCTAGGAGCCGGCGTCACCGGATTGTCGGCGGCGCTGCTGCTTGCGTTCGACGGGCACGAGGTTGAGGTTCTGGAGAAGGACCCAGGGCTTCCGGCGGCGCCGTCCATGCCTGGGAGCAATGGCAGCGGCCGGGCGTGGCGCAGTTCCGTCTTCCGCGCGCCTTGCTCGGCGGGGGGCAAGGAGCCTGCTGCGACGCGAGTTGCCGGGGTCCTTTCCGAGTTGGAGAGGGCCGGAGCCGCGACGCACAGCCCGGTCGCCGGCGCCTGGGCGATCCCGGCCGTGGGCGGCCGGCTGCCCGGTGATGAGCGGTTCGACTTGCTCGGGGCCTGCCGTCCGGTGCTGGAGACGGCGCTGGCGGCCGTCGCCGCCCGCACCCGTGGTATCACGGTCAGCCGGGGCGTCACAGTGTCGGGGTTGGTGACAGGCGACTCGAGGGTACCGGGCCGGCCGCACGTCAACGGCGTGGTCACCGCGGGCGGCAGGTCTTCCGCGCCGATCTGGTGGTGGACGCCGGCGGCCGCAACTCACGATTGGGCCGGATGCTCGCCGACATCGGCGCGCCGCCCCTGGACGAGGAATGGACGGAGACCAGGTTCACCGCCTATGGACGATACTTCGAAGGTCCGCCGCCCGAGCCGTACGTGTGGCCGCTGGACCACTACGACAGCCTGTCGACCATGCTCCTGCCAGGAGACAACGGCCCTGGGGCGATGGGCCTCGTGGTCGCGGCACGAGACCCTGACATGCGCGCGTTGCGAGAACCCGAACTGGCAGCGGGCCGCCGCGCTGTTCCCGCCCATCACGCCCTGGGCGGCGGGCACGCCGCTCAGGGCGTGATGGTCATGTCCGGATCGAGAGCAGGCGCCGCGAACTCGTTCGCGAGGGGCAGCCGATGGCCACCGGCGTGGTCAACGTGCGGGTCGCGTGGGCGACCACCAACCCCACGTTCGGACTGGGGATGACGATGGGCCTGACGCACGCGGTCCTACTGCGCGACCAAGTACGCGACATCGGCCTGCAGGAGCCGGAGGAGCTCATCCGGCGGCTCGATGCGGCCACTCGGGCCACGCTCACCCCGATCTACCAGCGGCTGCGGGCCTGGGACGAGCAACGGCTGGCGGAGGTGGAAGGCGTGCGGCGCGGCCTGACCTACGACAGCGACGACCCGAGCTGGGCCGTCGCCAAGGCGCTGGACGCGGCCAAGCTCCTCGACGTGACCTGCTGCGCCATGGCGGACATCGCCTGGACGTGTGCCACCCCCCCGAGGAGGTACTGAACGTACCGGGCCGCTGCGAGTGCATCGCCACGCTCGGCGGCGGCGCCCTCCGTTTCCCCGAGCGCGGCGCGACCTGTGCGAAGCTACTCGCCGCTCTTGCCGGCTAGTTGTACCGGCGCAGAGGGTCGGTCCGGAGGCCGCGCGCGAGGAGCGCTAGGGACGGGCGCTGTGAATCGCCGCCAGCAGGCGGCCACGCGCCGGTCCCTGTGCCACGAAGCGCGGAGCATCCCCGGCGAGCGTGAGCGCCTTCGTGTCCAGGCCTGTCGCCTCAATCGCCTCCTGCGGCGTGGCGAGGAGGTGAGCGACGTCGGCGACACCACGGAGCACGTCGCCGTCCAGGAGCGTGGCCGCATCCAGCGCCTTGCTCAGCATCCACTCGGCATCGCCACTCTCGTACGGCTGGCCACGACGCTCACCGTCGAGCTCGGCGAGCCGATACCGGTCCCAGCGGCCGAGCCGTTCGCACACGGGCGCGAGCACGCCCTGGCTCACCTCGTCGAACCGCAACGTCAGCTTTTCCAGGGCGTCCAGGCCTTCAGCGCGTACCGCGTCGCGCAGCAGGCTCGCGTGCGTGAACGCCATGGACATACCCAGCCCGAACAGCGGATTAGTGACCGCCCAGGCGTCTCCTAAGGGGAGGAGCCCGTGAACCACCGGCCGCCCGCCAGCCACGAGCCGGCTAGGGCCGCTCGCCTCTCCGGACGCTCGCAGGACGTCGCTGATCGGGATGCCCGCGGCCCACTGCTCCACGTTCGGGAACATCGACGCGGCCCTCTGCCAGACTCCGGCATGCCGGAGTTCCCGCAGCTCGACGTCATCTCGCGATACGGCCAGCGTCACCGACCAGGTCCCCACGTCGCCCGGCAGCACCAGGGTGGACAGGTTGTCGTGATGCTCTAACGGCCGGATCGGCGGCGCGGGCATGGGGCCGGCGAAATGCCTGGAGTAGTAGGCGAACCCCGGCCCCGCGCATCCCCGGGCGGTGCCTGCCCCGGTGGCGTCTGGCTCGGTGGCGTCCGGCTCGCCGAGCATCCCGGCGAGTTCCCTCCGCTGCCCGGTCGCGTCCAACACCAGGTCGGCGCGGATGGCCTCGCCCTCGCCGGTACGCACCCCGCGCACGCGCGGCCGCCCGCCTTTCATGGGAGCGTCGATCAGCAGCCCGGCCACGGTGACACCCCGGCGGACGGTGACGCCCGGCGCCCGCGCGGCCACCAGAGCCAGCGCCGCCTCCAGGACGGGACGGCGGGCGGCGATCGTCTCGAACCGCTCGTCGCCCTCCCGTGCCGTGCCCAGCGCCCGCTCCCGACAGGAACCGGCGAGAGAGTTGCGCACGATGGCGCCCGCGCGCTCCAGTTCGGCGGCCACCTCCGGCAGCTCGTCCCGCAGCAGCCGCCAGCCCGCCGCCACCAGCCGGTGCGGCTGGCGGAACTGGCTCACGCCCGGCCGCTGCCACAGCTCCCACGCCCGATGGATGTTGCCCGGGCCGTCCCGGTCCCGGTCGAGCACAGTGACCCGGTGCCCGTCGGCGGCGAGTAGCAGGGCGGCGACCAGACCGGCGGGACCGGCCCCCGCCACGACGATGTCCGACATCTTCGACCTCCTGGTAAGGCTCCTGGAAGGGTCAGCATGCTGCGGGCGACTGCTCACTCACCAGGCCAAACAGCTGCCACTTTGTGGCATCTCCCGAAACACGGTGTCCTGTCAGGCCGTGGTCCGCAGGGTCCCCTATGCAGGTTGACCACCAGCCACTCCACGTCCGCCTCAGCCACCGCCCGCAGGAACCGGTCGCGCGGGTGTCCACCAGCATGGTGCCGTCGGTGCCGGTGATGGCGCCCGCGTTGTCCACCCACCAGGTGCCGACGTGAGCAGCCGTGCAGGACCTGGCCCTCGTGGTGGTTCAGGACCTGCTCGGCTTGCGGCGGGAGGGTCGTCAGGCGACGGCTTTGACGGCTTGGAGGATGACATCGGCGACGGCGGCGGGCTGGGAGGCGGGCAACGCGTGCGAGGCGCCGGGGATCTCTACCTGCTCGCGGGCGCCGGCCCGTTCCGCCATGAACCGGTGGGCGGCAAGCGGGATGTTGAAGTCGAGCTCGGGATAGACGAACCAGGACGGCAGGTGCCGCCAGGCCGGTGCACCGGACTTGTCCTGCAGGGCCCGGTCGTTCAACGGCCGCTGGGTGACGGCGTCCAATGCGGCGCGCTCCAGCGGCAGGTCGGCGGCGAACTGCTGGTGGTAGCGCTCCTGGCGGATGTACAGATCGGTGCTGCTGTCGGGCAGCGCGACCGCGTTCAGGGTCTCGCCGAGTGTGCTGCCGGGAAAGCGGCCGCTCAGCTCGGCGATGCTCTCGCCTTCCTCGGGGGCGAACGCGGCCACGAACACCAGCGCCTTGACCCGGTCGTCGCCGCGGACGGCACCCGAGATGACCTGGCCGCCGTAGGAATGGCCGACCAGGACGACCGGGCCGTCGATCGAGGCCACCAGGCCGGCGACGACGTGGGCGTCACCCGACAGGCTGCGCAAGGGATTGGCCGTGCGAGTACCAGATAGCCGTCGCGCTTGAGCGATGTCATGACGTCGTTTCAACTGGAGGCGTCGGCGAACGCACCGTGTACCAGCACTATGGTCGGCTTGGCGCGGGCGGCCGTTCCGGCTTCGGCGGGGGTGGGTGGCAGCAGCAGCGCGCCCAGCGCGCTGACCGCCCCGGCGGTGAGCTCGGTCCGGCGGCGCAGCTGCTGAACTGCGGAGACAGTCATGATCTTCTTCTGATGGTGATCGGCTCGGCGCGATCGCGAGCTCGCATGGGCGAGGCTAGGTTCGCGTCAGGACGTGGTGTACCTGCGCGCATGGGCCCTACTCTGCTCTGGCACCAGGGGGAAAGAGGGGTCGCCCTAGCCGCGCCACGGGTTCGGCAGGCACGATGTCCGCGTCAGCGGAGGGGCCGGGCGGGTGAGCAGGTCCCGGAGAGCCTTGATGACCCAGTCGGGGTCCTGATCGGCCATGAAGTGGCCGCTGGTGACGGTCAAGTGGCGCAGGTCGGGTGCCCAAACCTGCCACAGGCGCGGGCAGGCCAGGTGGGTGATCCGCGACGGGTGGTCCAACCCGGCGCGGCCACATGACGCCACATCAGGTGCGTCTGCGGGAAGCCATGCAGCAACACGACTGGGCCGCCTGAGCCACCGACCGCCGCGTTGAGGTGCACACCGTCGCCGACGTGCACCCGCTGATAGCCGAAGCCGGAAATGACAGGAATCATGACAGTCTCTCGTTCGTTCTGGAAGCCACGCCGCTCCCCGCCCGCGACCCTGGTCGACCCCACGTGGACCGTCACGGATACGGTCAGCGGAGCATGGTCGATCCCCCTGACCATCGGACAGATCACTCGATGGCCGATAAATAACCAGGGTCGACGGCCTTTCGAGAACACCAGGCCGCTCCTGCCGGCGACCAGCGAGCCCGTGACCTGGCCCTCATGAGCAGTAAGTGGACAGGAAACGGCCTTCCTGGCGGCCACCTCAACCGCCGATGGTCTTTCCGAGCCTCACGACGAATCGAGAGAAGGACGCCATGAAGGGAACCCGTGCGCTGAACGCTCTGCGCGATTGGGTGACATCGACGATCATGATCGCACTGGTGTGCACCTCCCCCACGCGGCACGTGAGACCACGGCGCCGCTGACCCGCTGCACCCGGCGTTTGCTTCGGCAGCCGCACCCGCGTGATCCGCGATCAGGAGATGGGACTACGCCGACTGCCCGTCCGGTCGTGACAACGCGCCGCGCAACTCGGAACGGGAGGTGATCCCGAGTTCGGGGAAGATCCGATACAGATGCGTACCACCCTCAAGATCGCCGAAGGGCCGGACGCCACCTCCCGGGACGACTACTTCGCCGACGAGGGCGACCCCGAGGTCGATCCCCTGCGCCTGGTGTCGCGCTGAGCAGTCGCCGATTGCCTCTCGACCGCGACCACCTCATCGACTCAATCCAGCCGCAGCCCTTGCGGCTGGAGCTAGGCCGCGCGGTCGAGGGCAGAGTAACTCACGACCCGCTTGGCTCGAGGCGTTCGACCTCGTCGAGGACGAGGAAGTCGACGACCACCGCGGTGATCCGGCCGTTGTCGTCGCGGCCGAACCACACCGGGTAGGCGCCATCACCGAAACCGGACTCGAAGGCAGTCAAGGCCGGCTCGCCCACGGGCCCGATCAGTGTCACGGTCTGGGTTCCCGCGACCAGGGGTTCGGGCCCATCGCCGCACAGCAGTCCGATCCAGCCGGGGCCGTCCTCACGGTAGTCCAGCACGGTGGCGAAGTGGTCCAGCAGCGATGCGTCGAACAGGCACCCCATCCCTCCGTCGACCCCGAAACCGAAGAACTCGCCGTCGCCAAGTTCGCTGAGATCCTGTCCGGGAAGCAACGCCTGCTCCCAGTGGACGGTAGGCACGTCTTGCACGACGAGGACAGCCGCGCAGACCCGCACGTGGTCGGGGTCGTCGGAAAACCGTACGACCGACAGCCGCAGCGGATAGCGCCCGGCGGGAACCGTCTGCGTGAAGGCCGTGAAGTCCTGCGGGAACGTCAGCCCCGTGGGATCGCCGGCGATGAGGCCGCCGGTCGGCAGCACCAGCTCCCCCTTGTCGTGAATCTCGGTGACGACCAGTTGGCTGTCTGGGCCGACGAATCGGATGCCGCCCGCGAAGAACGCATCCGGATGAGCGGGGCGCAGAGTGCCAGAGCGTTGCGAACTCACTACGGTTCTCCTGTCACGGACACCCATCCGGCCACCTCGTTTGCCGGATGATCATTTCATGGTTTGCGAATGATGTTGAGCGACAGGATTCTGGGCTCTGGCGCTGATCTTGTTGCGGTGTCGGCCAGATTCCTGCGTCGAGGTGTACGGATTGATGATGCTGGTTCGCGTGCATAGATCAGGGGCTTGAGTTACTGCTGCCGCACCTTGCATCAGCCCGCGTGGAGTCAGTGCAGGTCGAGGAAGGCGCGGTCGTGTTCACGGTCGGCTCAGCGATGCGTACGGCTACGTGTCCGAGGTGCGGCACGGTCTCGGCCAGGACGCATGGCGGCTATCGCCGGAGGCTGACCGCCCTGCCGATCTCCGGTCGCCCGGTGCGAATCGACATCGGCGTCCGACGGTTCCGCTGCGACGATTCTGGATGCGGTGCGGCGACGTTCGCCGAGCAGATACCCGGCCTGACCGCGCCGTTCGCGCGGCGCACGGCCGGGCTGACCGACCGCTTGGCCGCGCTCGGGCTGGCGCTGGCCGGCCGCGCCGGATCCCGCCTGGCCGCGAAGCTCGGCATGCCTGCCTGCCGAGACACGCTGATCCGACTGGTCCGTGCGCTGCCCAAGCCGCCCGCGGCAGCGCCGACGGTGATCGGGGTCGACGATTTCGCACTGCGCAAGGGCGCCGTGTACGGAACTGTGATCATCGATATGGAGACCCACCGGCCGATCGACATCTTCCCCGGCCGCGACGCCGACACGCTGGCCTGTACGACTCTGCTGGTTAACTCGGATTGGTGGCTCCGGTTCATGATCTGATGGTGCCTGT
>NZ_JBHUFV010000030.1:0-1176 GCF_042681425.1 Nonomuraea mangrovi
TCGTTCGTCACACATCGAGCATCGACACCCTCGCCCTATCCCTGCAGCTATGCCTTTGCATCAATCATCTAGCCGGGTGCCGCGCGGCGGGGGCCGGGGCGCCTCACCGGTAGCCGGTCGCGTCCGCAGGCTTGCCAGGGTCCTGGACCTCGACCAGGTACCGCCAGCAGTCCGGCTGCGAGCCGTCCAGATCGGTGAAGCCGTACTCACGAGCGAGTTGCCCGCTTGACAGCGACTGTCCGCTCCAGCGCAGCACATCCGGGTCCGTGGCCAGGGCGGCGACGGCTCTGCCGACGTAGCGGGGCGTCTCCGAGATCACGAAGTGCGGTTCGCGTGCGGTGGCATCACGCCAGTTCTCCTCCCTCACCCCGAACAGGTCCAGCATCAATTCCGACCTGAGCCAGCCCGGACTCAACGTCACCGCCGCGCAGCCGTACTGCCGCAGCTCGTGCGCCTGCGCGAAGCCGAGCCTGATCACCGCGCTCTTGGCGTGGTCGTAGAAGAAGGAGACGCGGTAGTTGTGGTCGTTGTACTGCTTGGTCCCGTCAGTCATCTCGACCACCAGGCCGCCCGGACGCTTGATCAGCAGGGGCAGTGCGTAGTGGCTGGTGATGATGTGCGTATCGATGGCGAGTCTGAGCAGCCGCAGCCCGCCGTCGAGATCGTGCTCCCACAGCGGCGTGTCCCACTGGGCCAGCAGCTCGCCGCCCCAGATGTCGTTGACCAGCACGTCAAGCCGGCCATGGTCGCGCTCGATCCGTTCGACGAGGGCACGTACCTGCTCGCGTTCCAAATGGTCGACCTGGACGGCGATCCCCTTCCCGCCGGCCTCGTCCACCAATGCCGCGGTCTCTTCGATGGTCTCGGGCCGCGCGTACTCCGACTGGCTCGCACGTGTGGTCCGACCGGTCACGTACACCGTCGCCCCCGCCGCGCCCAGCTCCGCCGCGATGCCCCGTCCGGCACCTCGCGTCCCTCCGGCGACCAGCGCGACCTTGCCCTTCAACGTGTTGTGCATGCTCCCGAAGCTAACGGCGATACCCGACAAGGGCTGTCATCTTTTAGCTCGCCCGTTCACTGCCGCGTCGTGGACCGCCGGACGGGCGCCCTGCGCCTAGGGCCTGTACGGAGTTCAGATCTTCAGGCGGTTCGGAGGCTCCGGATCCACAAGATGGC
>NZ_JBHUFV010000031.1:0-1559 GCF_042681425.1 Nonomuraea mangrovi
GGTGGATGCCTTGGCGCGCAGAGGCGATGAAGGACGTGGCACGCTGCGATAAGCCATGGGGAGCTGTGAGCAAGCTTTGATCCGTGGATTTCCGAATGGGGAAACCCAACCCGCAAGGGTTATCGTTACCTGAATACATAGGGTAACGAAGCGAACCCGGGGAACTGAAACATCTCAGTACCCGGAGGAAAGGACATCAACCGAGACTCCCGTAGTAGTGGCGAGCGAACCGGGACCAGGCCAGTGCTGTCGTGACATAAAGCCGAACGATCTGGAAAGGTCGGCCATAGCGGGTGATAGCCCCGTAGGCGTCAATTAGCGACAGACTCGAGTAGGGCGGGACACGTGAAATCCTGTCTGAACATGGGGGGACCATCCTCCAAGCCTAAGTACTCCTCAGTGACCGATAGTGAACAAGTACCGTGAGGGAAAGGTGAAAAGCACCCCGACGAGGGGAGTGAAATAGAACCTGAAATCGGAAGCCTACAAGCAGTCGGAGCCACCACGCGTGGTGACGGCGTACCTTTTGTATAATGGGTCAGCGACTTCATGTGCCGTGCAAGCTTAAGCCGTTAGGTGTAGCCGTAGCGAAAGCGAGTCTGAATAGGGCGAATAAGTACGTCGCATGACGACCCGAAACCAGGTGATCTATCCATGAGCAGGTTGAAGGCTGGGTAACACCAGCTGGAGGACCGAACCCGTGCCCGTTGAAAAGGTCTGGGATGACTTGTGGATAGGGGTGAAAGGCCAATCAAACCTGGACATAGCTGGTTCTCCGCGAAATCTATTTAGGTAGAGCGTCAGACGAATTCCTTGGGGGGTAGAGCACTGGATGGATGCGGGCGGCGCGAGCTGTACCAATTCTAACCAAACTCCGAATACCCAAGAGAACTATCTGGCAGACACACGGCGGGTGCTAACGTCCGTCGTGAAAAGGGAAACAACCCTAACCATCATCTAAGGCCCCCAAGTAACGGCTAAGTGGGAAACGATGTGGGATTGCTTTGACAACCAGGATGTTGGCTTAGAAGCAGCCATCATTTAAAGAAAGCGTAACAGCTCACTGGTCAAGCGATCCTGCGCGGAAAATGTAACGGGGCTCAAGCCGTTCGCCGAAGGTATGGGTGTGCGCAAGCACGCGGTAGCGGAGCGTTCCGTAAGCCTGTGAAGGTCAGCCGTGAGGCTGGCTGGAGGTATCGGAAGTGAGAATGCTGACATGAGTAGCGACAAAGAGTGTGAGAGACACTCTCGCCGAAAGTCCAAGGGTTCCTGCGTAAAGTTAATCTGCGCAGGGTTAGCCGGCCCCTAAGGCGAGGCCGAAAGGCGTAGTCGATGGGAACCAGGTAAATATTCCTGGGCCAGTTGGAAGTGACGAATGACGTAAGTTGTCAGGGCTTATTGGATTGCTCCTGGCAGCGAAGTTGTTCCTGGAAATAACTCCAACAGAGACCGTACCCGAAACCGACACAGGTGGACTGGTAGAGCATACCAAGGCGCTTGAGAGAACTATGCTGAAGGAACTCGGCAAATTGCACGCGTAACTTCGGGATAAGCGTGAC
>NZ_JBHUFV010000032.1:0-23477 GCF_042681425.1 Nonomuraea mangrovi
CGTCGCACCACGAAGGATCATCTAACCGCACCACCGAGATCATTTATCAGACACGCCTTAGGCCTCGTCGATGGCAAGTCCCTGGTCGTCGAGCTTGGCCGCGAGGCCGAAAGTCGCGTAGATGTTGGGGTCCTGGAAGACCGAGTTCCGGGTGATGCCCTCGTCGGTGACGGTGAAGATCTGGAGCGTGTGCAGGTTGTACTCGTCGCCGACGCGCTGATAGGCGGCGAATCCGGGCTGGCCGCCGTTGGCCGCGACCTCCTTGAGGAGCCAGTCCTTCCCAGCCGCCCCAAAGACCCATTCCATGAACAGGCCGTAGTTGCTGCGGCCGGAGAACCAGTTGAGCATCGGCGGCATCTCCATGATCACGTCCTCGGTGAGCAGCCGCTTGAGGCCCTCGACGTCGGCCAGCTCGAATGCCTTCATGTAGCGCTCGACCCAGGCGCGCTGCTCGGCCGCAGACGGCTCGCTGACCCGTTCCTGCCGGACCCCGATCTCCTTGACGCGAGTACGCGCCCGCTGCAGGGAACTGTTCACTGACATGAGGGTGGTGCCAAGGATTTCCGCCGTTTCGGCCGCGGAGAAGCTGAGCACGTCACGCAAGATCAGCGCACCGCGTTGACGCGCCGACAGGTGCTGGAGGGCGGCGGCGAACGCCAAGCGCAGGCTGCTGCGGTCGATCACGACCCCAGCCGGGTCGCCCGCGTCCAACAGCGAGTCCGGCAAGGGCTGGAGCCAGGCGGCGTGCTCTCCCTGGACGAGCGGCCCGAGCGGATCCGACGCGGCCACCAGCCCCGATGGCAGCGGTCGGCGACCGTGGACCTCCAAGGCGGTCAGGCAGGCGTTGGTTGCGATCCGGTAGAGCCAGGTGCGCAGTGAGCTGCGGGTCTCGTCGTACTGCTCCCGCGCCCGCCACGCCCTCAGGTACGTGTCCTGGACCAAGTCCTCCGCGTCGTGAGCCGAGCCGAGCATCCGGTAGCAGTACGCCAGCAGCTCCGTCCGGAACGGTTCGATCCGACGATCGAACCCTTCCTTCCCTGTCATCACGCCACGCTCCATCCCCACTACCGTCACAACCACCATGCCTGGCGACTGCAGTGACAATCCGCTATGGGCGGATAGGTCACCCGCGCGGTCATCAACGACCTGACCATGGCATACATCCCAGATTTTGGATAATTAGTGCTGTTCCTGAACGTCGCTCGTAGGTACGAATGTCATGCCAAGGGCCTGTTCCAGGCCCTTGGCATGACATTTCGTTCGGATGCGTCGTGGGTCCTCCGGGTTGCATGTGGTGCAAGGTCCGAGGCGCCCATGCGAGGGCATCTGGCCCTCGGGGAGTGAAGTTCCTACAGATCAGAGCGATGCAGGGCTTTTCGGTCCGATATTCGTCATGCTCTGCATACGGTCACTGCTGGTTACAGGGAAGGGTTCACTGCGCAGGCGCCAGCACCGGGCTGTTGTGATAGGCGGCGATCAGCCACTGGCCGTCCCGCTTCTCGAAGAGCCAGGTGCAGTTCACCTTACGCAGATCGTCTGGGACCTCGGTCTCGCCGGGGAACAGGATGGCGGATTCGCTGATGACGATCGCGCCGTCCCTACCGACGAAGCGGATGCTGAGCTGCTTGTTGTAGGTCGAGCTGCCCTTGAGCGGCCCCTCGAAGGCCAGGGCCATGTTCTGACGGATCACGTCACGGCTGTCTCGGAGCGAGCCGGTCATGATGGCGGTCGCGTCCGCGGTGTAGTTGGCGACCATGCCGTCGGCGTCGCCAGCCTCCCACGCCTTGTAGGAGTCAATCAGTACGGCCTGGATAGCAGCCTCGTCTGCCGCACGGTTGTTCGACATTGGATTCTCCCTTGTGATCGATTCGCCCGAGGTAGTCCGGCGAGCTCGTGAGTACATACCGGCGGCGGGGTCGGAACTCATCGCGGCGGATGAAAATCCGTCTCTACGTCTTCGAGGGCGGGCCTGGCCGCCGTTCCGCCGGGCGTGCGACCTCTTCGGGCCGGTCCCGGCGGGGCGTGGTCGAGGGCAGCATGATGTTGATTAGTCCCCCCGCTGATCAGGGGGATGTTCGTGCGCGGCACGCGAGTGGCGGTGACGGCCCGACCCCTGTACCGCGTCAAAACACCGTCGCTACCGCATCGAGCTGCAGTTTGACCGAGCCCACCCGCGCCGACGAGATCACGCCGTGTGCCTCTTCGCCTGCTGTATCTGATCGCGGTCCGGGTGTTCGGCTGGCTGATGCTGCTGGGCCGTAGCCAGGCGTCGAAGGACGTGGAGATCATGGTGTTGCGGCATGATGCGGCGGTGTTGCGGCGTCAGGTTGGGCGCCCGAAGCCGGACTGGGTCGATCGGGCCGTTCTCGCGGCGTTGGCCCGGTGGCTGCCGGCGGTGCTGCGCGCTCATCGGCTGGTCACTCCGGCGACGTTGCCGGCGTGGCATCGTCGCCTGCGCCGACGCGCATGGATCTACCCGCATCGGTGTGGGCGGCCGAGGACGAGCCGGGAGGTCCGGGACTTGATCGTCCGTCTGGCGCGGGAGAATCCGGCATGGGGCCATCGACGGGTACATGGTGAGCTGGTGCGGCTCGGCTACCAGGTCAGTGAGGCGACCGTGCGGCGCATCCTGCGCTCGCGCCGCTTCCGCCCGGCGCCCCGATATCTCGATACCTCCTGGCGAAGCTTCCTACGTACGCAGGCTGAGGGACTTCTGGCCTGCGATTTCTTCCATGTTGCCACGGTCTTTTTGAAGCGCCTGTATGTGTTGTTCGTGATGGAGATCAACACACGGCGTGTGCACATCTTGGGTGTGACCTCCCACCCCACCGGCGTCTGGACCGCTCAGCAGGCCCGCAACCTCCTGATCGATCTCGACGAGCGGGCGACGTCATTCCGCTTTCTCGTCCGTGACCGGGACGCCAAGTTCACTACCGTCTTCGATGAGGTCTTCGCCGCCACGGGCATCACGGTCTTGAAGACACCACCGCGGACACCTCGGGCGAACTGCTATGCCGAGCGGTGGGTGCGTACGGTACGGGCCGAATGCACCGACCGAATGCTGATCTACGACGAACGGCACTTACGGTTGGTGCTGGGTGAGTATGCCGATCATTACAACGGTCATCGGCCGCACCAGTCCCGCCGACAGCACCCGCCCGACCATGGCGAGCGGACCATCACGCCGCTGGAGGGCCGGATCAAGCGCCGGAAGGTGGTCGGTGGGCTGATTAACGAGTATCACCGAGCAGCGTAGCCGTCTCGGAGAACGCGCAGCTCAAGCCCCACACGATGGGTTTTGACGCGGTACAGGCCCACAATTGGGCGCCGGGGTGCGGGCGTTTCCTTCCGCACGACCAGCCCCGTCCCACGCGTCCTCGTCGACGGTGCCGTCGGCTTCGACGGTCGGGGTCCACGCGCTCGCGGGAACCCCGAACCGGCACAACAGCGCGCCTGGGCGGGTGCCTACCGCAGGACGGGCCTGCCCTCAAGCACCGCCTTCAGGATCTTCAGGCTGTCGCAGATTCTGTCCTCTTCGAGGAACTCGGGGAGGACCGCCTCCGCCACGCTGGCGACCTTGCCTTCCCCGCCGAGGTAGACAGCGGCATTGGCTCCCTCGGCGTACTCGTTCAGGTGCCCGCGAACACAGGTGTCGGTCGTTGGTTTGCCGGCGAAGTAGATACAGCCCCGGCCGCCCATCTCAAGCCAGGTATGTGCAGACACCGGCCCTTTGACGACGAGGGCGGCCGGGTCGTACAGCGAGGTCGCGAGAAGGTTCCGGACGGTCAAAGACCGGCCGACGAACAGGCAACTGTCCCAGAGGCACACCAGATCCTGTGCCACGACCGAGCCGGTGACGTAGAGCGAAGTGTAGACGTCGGCGTTGCAAAAGGTGATGGGACCGCTGACGGTTAGATCGCCATCGATGACGTAGACCGTGTCCTCGTCCTCGCAGGGCGTGTTGCCCAGCGCCAGCGCACCGTCGATCGTCAGGTCACCGCGGTGGACGTAGAAATGCTCGGGTTCCTCACCGAAATAGTCGTCGACATCCCAGCTGGTGCGGTTGCTCGCTTCGGCCATGTCGTACTGCTCCAGCGCCTCCTCAACTGGCACGGCATCCCAGTTTGCGGTGGGCGATTCGAGAAACATGCCTCTCCCTTTCGACAGTGGGGTCATCGGCGGGTGGTCGCCGCCGCAGCGTTCGATAGCTGCCGTGATCCTCCCTCACAGCTACGACAGCATGCTGACGGGCGATCCGAGTGAAGGTCACTTCTCCGAGTTCCTTCATCCGAGCGTCGCCCGTCGCAGGTCGCGATCCGTCCGAGCCCTGCTGCCGAAGGCGTCGATCCCGAGGTCCAGACCTGTCGCGGCGTTGTCAGACGCAGGACGTGGGCTCCCGGTCCGATGAGGTGCGACATGAACGACCCAGCCGGACCGTCCTAGGGTCGTTTGATCCAGGCGGAGTCCTCGCATATCCGTTGCGGTGACGCAGAGCTTGAAGACGTCGATCCTGCTGAAGAGCGTGCTGTCGCTCCCGCACCCGGCCCAGGGGCCGTTGCTATCGGCGACGGTGTAGATGCCGAGCATGCCACTGTGAAGCAGCTCTACCTCGGCAGAAAAGCGGCTTTGCGAGTGCTTGGACGGGTCTGCGATCAAGCTGGACACGGTCTGCCGGCACCCCCTCCTCTACGCCCTTCACCCGCCCTTCTGCCGGGTCTGGCTTGACCTGCGAGGTTCGGGGGCGGATCGCGGGCCGCTCAGTCGAAGGGACGCCTCTCACCTGTTCTGCTCGCTCGCTGGCGCCCAGAGAACAGATGTGATCAGAACGGGTAAACATGAGGAGAAGGGCTCTGCTTCGGTCCGGAGGCGGCTTTACCGGTGCTTGGACGGGTTTGCGATCAAGCTAGATCTGGCGTGCCCGGCGACCTCTTCCGCCGCTCCCTTCAGTTGACCTTCTGGCGGGTCTGGCTTGACCTGTGGGGTCCGGGTGCCCACGACCATTCGCGCCGCATGCCCAGCCATGTGCCGGACGCGTGCCGAAGAGCACTTTCCGAGCACCGACTTGGCTATCTTCATCTCTCAGAAGGCGGCCGAGAATCGAGAAATCGCAGGTCAGATGGGGTATGGAGTGGTAGGGCGCCCGGGGCTCGAACCCGGAACCTACGGATTAAAAGTCCGCAGCTCTGCCAATTGAGCTAACGCCCCTCGCAAGATGCAGGGTACAGAGAGTACCGCCCTCGGCGCGACGTCAGGCACGTCACCTGTACGCCGACAGCCCGGTCAGCGCCTCTCCCAGCACCAGCGTATGGATCTCCTCTGTTCCTTCGTACGTCAGCACGCTCTCCAGGTTCGTCATGTGCCGAATCACCGGGTACTCCAGTGTGATCCCGTTTCCACCCAGGATCGAGCGGGCCTGCCGGGCGATGTCCAGCGCGGCTCGCACGTTGGAGAGCTTCCCGAAGCTGATCTGCCGGGGTGTGAGTTCCCCCGCATCCTTCAGGGCTCCCAGGTGGAAAGCGGTCAGCGACGACTGTGCCAGCCCGACGTACATCCACGCAAGCTTCTCCTGCGTCAGCTGGAAGCCGCCGATGGGCCGGTCGAACTGGACGCGGGTCTGGGAGTAGGCGATCGCCGACTCCAGGCAGGCGCGGGCGGCGCCGACGACGCCCCAGAGGATGCCGAAGCGGGCCTCGGACAGGCAGGAGAGCGGCCCGCGCAGGCCGACGACCTCAGGCAGTACGGCGGAGCCTGGCAGGCGTACGTCGTCGAAGTACAGGGAGGAGGTCACCGACGCCCTGAGCGACATCTTCTTGTGAATCGGGGGAGCGGAGAACCCGGGCGTGTCGGTCGGGACGACGAAGCCGCGGATGCCCTCGTCGGTCTGGGCCCAGACCACGGCGACGTCCGCGATCGAGCCGTTGGTGATCCACATCTTGGATCCGTTGAGGATCCAGTCCGTTCCGTCGCGTTTGGCGGAGGTGCGCATCGACGAGGGGTCGGATCCGTGGTCGGGTTCGGTGAGGCCGAAGCACCCGATGGCCGACCCTGAGGCCATCAGGGGCAGCCATTGCTCCTTCTGCTCCTCGGACCCGTACCTCCAGATGGGGAACATGGCCAGGGAGCCCTGAACCGACACGAAGGAGCGCAGCCCGGAGTCGCCGGCTTCGAGTTCGCGGCAGGCCACGCCGTACGAGGTCGCGTCGGTGCCGGCGCAGCCGTACCCCTCGAGGTGCATGCCGAGGAGCCCCAGCTCGCCGAGGGCGGGCGCGAGCTCGCGGGCCGGGAAGACGGCCTCTTCGAACCAGTCGCCCACGTACGGCAGGACGTGGTCGCCGACGAACGATCTGACCGTGTCCCTGATCAGCTTCTGGTCGCCGGTGAGCTTGTCGTCGACCCGCAGCAAGTCGTCCATACCCCAGGGTTCTACCAGGGGCAATCCCGATGTGGAAACGCCGCCCCCGGGGGCAGTCTTGAGGCATGAGCGAATCGAACATCAAGCAGCTGCGCAGGACCCGTCAGGGCAGGATCATCGCGGGTGTCTGCTCCGGCATCGGCGACTACATCGGCATCGACGCCAACCTGGTCAGGATCGGCCTGGCGATCGCGACGCTGTTCGGCGGCGTCGGGATCGGCGTCTACGCGATCGGCTGGCTGCTCATGCCCGAGGAGGGCAAGAACACCTCGATCGTCCAGGACCTGATCAACAACAAGCAGGCCAAGGACACCTGGCAGCAGGCGACCCCCGACTACAGCCCGTCTGCGGGCTGGCAGCGCCAGGAGCCGACGGTTCCCGGTGACCAGAAGCCGCAGGCGTGACCGTGCGGGCGGGCTCAGGCGGCGGCCTGAGCGCGCACCCTGGCGACGATCTCGCCGCGAGACTCGGTCCACATCATGGCCAGGACGGCCGCGGCCGTCACCCCGCTGACACCGGCGAGGGCGACGACGGGTTCGGGACCGAGTCTCTCGGCGGCCAGTCCGCCGATCAGGATGCCGATGCCCTGCGCCGCCATCAGCCCTGACTGCACCAGGCCGAACGCCTGGCCGCGTCGTTCGGCGGGGACGCACTGGACGAAGGCGGCATTGGCCGCCAGCTGGTAGGCGCCCCCGATTCCGGACAGGACCCACAGGGCGAGCACGATCTCCAGCGAAGGCCGCATCCCGCACACGATCAGCGGCGCGCAGGTGAGCATCGCCAGCCAGCCCATGGCCTGCAGCCGCCCGGACGGGGAGACGAACCTGCTGAAAAGGAACGCCCCCAGCACGGTTCCCGTCGGCATCGCCGCCATCAGCAGGCCGGTGATCACCGGCACGGGCAGGGTCGTGCCCTTCGCCAACTCGACCGCGTACGGCACCGCGATGCCCTCGGGCAGCACGTAGAAGCCGCACAGCCAGGCGAACATGACGAGCGTGCGCAACTTCCTGTCGCCGAAGACCAGCACGACGCCGGCGCGCGTCATGTGCCACATCGACGGCTTCGATCCGTCCGTACGGCCGGCGGCGGGCCTGCGCCGTACCCCGGAGACGAGGATCAGCGCGGAGGCGAGGAAGGTGGCCGCGTCCAGCGCCAGCGCCCGGTAGGGCCCGAGGAAGGCGATCATCGCGCCGCCCGCGGCGAAGCCGAGCATCTGGACGGCCTGGTTGGTCATGTTCTGCAGCGCCGAGCCCACGACGTAGCGGTCGCCCTCGAGCACCTCGGGCAGCAGCGCCGCCCTGGCCGCGGAGAACGGCGCGCTGAGGAGCACGACGAAGAACACCAGCACGCACAGCCCGGCGAACGGCATGCCGGGGACCGCCATGGCGGCCACGAGCAGCGCGCGGACCAGATCGCACACGATCATGACGCGGCGGCGCGCGAACCGGTCGGCCAGGCCCGCCAGGAGGGGTCCGCCGACGATCGACGGCAGGTAGGTCAGCGCGTAGACGGCCGCCGTGGCCATGGCCGACTGCGTCCTGTTGTACACGAGGACGGCGAGCGCCACCTGCGCGAGCTGGTCGCCGAGCAGCGACAGGCCCTGGCCGTACCAGAGCGCGCGGAACTCCCGTATCGCGAAGACCTCGCCATACGTCGCCTGCCGCTCGGAGGCGCGCCGATGCCTCCCCGGAAGCCTAGCCCCCATAGGTCCCCGCTGAACCTGACTCAGAGTGTTCGCTATGTCACCTAAGGTGCCGGGGGAGAAGCTTGAACGCAACCGAAAGCAGCCAAGCTCTTGCAAACTGTAATCGCCGGCCCGGCGTTACCAGCCGAGTTGGTGGAGTCGGTCGTCATCGATCCCGAAATGGTGCGCGATCTCATGGACGACCGTGATCTGCACTTCCTTCACGACCTGCTCCTCGGTATCGCACATCTGGCATATCGGGTTGCGGTAGATCTCGATGCGGTCGGGCAGAACCGCTGAGTACCAGTCGCCGCGCTGAGTGAGGGGAACGCCGGTGTACAGCCCGAGCAGGTCAGGCTCCGGCGGGTCGTCGACCACCACCACAACGACGTTGTCCATCACACGGGTCAGCTCCGAAGGGATCGTGTCCAACGCCTCGGCCACGAGTTCCTCGAACTTCTCCCGGGAGACCTCCATCACGATTGCCATTCTGCCCCGTCGGTCGGGTAGGCAAGAAGGCGTATGAACGTCATCAGAACAGTCATACGGTCGCGGGCCGCGAAGGTCGCGGCGGTTCTTCTCGTGGCCGCGGTCGGCGCATGGCTCGGCATCATCCTCAGCGGCACCGTCCGCGCGCAGGTCGGTCCCGTCGAGACGGGGATGTCGCTCAGGCCCGCGTGGACCGGTGAGACGGTGGTCGACGCCCACCCGCTCGGCACGCTGAGGTTCCGCAGCCACGACGCCCCCCTCCGCCTGCGCATCACGCTCGAGAACATCGACCAGGACAAGGCCAAAGCCCTCATCGACGACCCGCGGCTCGCCGCACGGCTGCCCGAGATCATCGAGTACGACCTGAGGAACGGCGTCCAGGCGCTGGTGATCCGCTCCCTGCTGTGCGCCGCGGCGGGCGCGCTCCTCGCCGGACTCGTCGTCTTCCGCAGGCCCAAGGTGGCCCTCTACAGCCTGCTGGCCGCCGCCGTCGCCCTCGCGGGCACCGGCGTCCTCGCCGCCACCACCTTCCGCCCGAGTTCCCTGGTCGAGCCCCGCTACTCGGGGCTGATCGCCGCCGCGCCGTCACTCGTCGGCAGCGCCCAGTCGATCGTGACCAAGTTCGAGTCGTACCGCCAGCAGCTCACCAAACTCGTCACCAACGTCTCCAAGCTGTACGACACGGTCTCCGCGCTGCCCACCTACGACCCGGCCCCCGCCTCCATCAAGATCCTTCACGTCTCGGACATCCACATCAACCCGATCGCGTGGAACGTCGTCCGCTCCCTGAAAGAGCAGTTCATGGTCGACGCCATCGTGGACACGGGCGACATCTCCGACCACGGCACCAAGGCGGAGAACGCCTTCATGGAGGAGATCGGCAAGCTCGGCGTGCCGTACGTCTTCGTCAGGGGCAACCACGACTCGAAGATCACCGAGCGTGCGATCGCCGCGCAGAAGAACGCCGTCGTCCTCGACGACAAGTCCGCCACCGTGGCCGGGCTGCGCATCTACGGACTCGGCGACCCCCGCTTCACCCCTGACAAGTCGGTGGCGGCCAACAACGACCCTGCCCACATGCTCGAGTTCGGCCGGCAGCATGCCGTACGGCTGCCGCGGCCCTCGCCCATCGACCTCGTCGCCATCCACGACCCCGACGCGGCCAAGGGCTTCTCCGGAGTCGCCCCCATGGTCCTGGCCGGCCACTCCCACCGCCGCTCGACCACGCTGCTGCCGACCGGGACCCGCGTCCTCGTCCAGGGCTCCACGGGCGGCGCCGGCCTGCGTGCCCTCGAACACGCCGAGCCGACACCCGTCCAGGCATCCGTTCTGTACTTCGACAGAGCCACTCACAGGCTCCAGGCCTGGGACGACATCACCCTCGGAGGCCTCGGAGAGCAGTCTGTGTACATTCAGCGTCACGTCGAGCCGGACCCTCGACGTATGATTTCCCCAGAGCCAACGACAGCCCCGTCGCCAACGGGAACGGTCAGCGGAGCTTCCGGTGGATAGCCACTTTGGCACTAGGGGCAATCGTCCCCTATGCTTCAGAGGTCTCCAACGGAAGACGTCAGGAACGGGACGAAAGTCCCGGGCCCCCATCGTCTAGCGGCCTAGGACACCGCCCTTTCAAGGCGGCGGCACGGGTTCGAATCCCGTTGGGGGCACGGCTACACCGGACGAACGGAAGGTCGAAGACCTCCGAAAGACTGGTAAGCTAAGCGAGGCGCTCCGGCCGGAAGGCCGGAACGAAGCAAGGTCCTGTAGAGCAGTTTGGAGTGCTCGCCACCCTGTCAAGGTGGAGGTCGCGGGTTCAAGTCCCGTCAGGACCGCTCTGGGTCAGGTAGCTCAGTTGGTACGAGCGTCCGCCTGAAAAGCGGAAGGTCGGCAGTTCGACCCTGCCCCTGACCACCATTCCTGATCTGCAAAGAAGCCCCGAAGCGTTGATCGCTCCGGGGCGTTTTTGTTGCTCTGATGACAACGCTGACGACAGTACGGCTTCGCTCTGGTCCTCTACTCGAAAGGCTGCTTCAAGCAGTCTCTCCCCGGCTGGGGTCGGCTTGTCCGTGAGGCAGCGATTGGCGATCTCTGCGACGCCGTTGCGGCTGAGGACATAGGTGAAGTCAGTCACGCGCACGCCGTCGAACCGCTCCGGCAGTAGCGCGCACTTGAGGTTCTGAAGATCCGCCCTGATGGCAGCACCCCGTGGGGGGTCACCCGCTATGCGGATGTGCGTGCGCTGCTCGCCGATCCGCGGGTCAGCGTCGACGTGGCGCAGCCTGGCTTCCCGCACACTGCGCGCGGCTGTCCGGTGAGGTCCGGCGCGCCCCCGCGCCCCGGTACGGCTGTCGCCGCGCGAGCTCGACGTGCTGGCCTGGGTCGGGCTCGGCTGCGGCAACGCCGAGATCGCCAGGCGCCTGGGGGTTGCTGCCGGAGACCGTCAAGGGCTACCTGCGCGGGGCGATGCACAAGCTCGGCACGCACAACCGGCACGAGACGGTGGTGGCCGCCCGGCGGCTGGGGCTGATGCCGTAGGCCCGGTCACACCCGAGGGGGGTCGGCGGCCATCGCCGGACGGTGGCGGCCGGTCCCGTCACGTCGCGCTGGGAGTGGGGCTCGGCGTCTGCTTGGGGTGCACCACGATGGGCACGCTGGACCTGACGACGCCCGAGCCCTTGATCGCCTGGCCGTCGTGCAGCTTCCAGGTCTCGAGCTGGTAGGTGCCCGGCGGGACGTCGGTCCACTTGTGGTACTGCCAGGCGTTGCAGGCGAACTGCACGGCCTCGCGGCTGGGCCGTACGGCCACCCAGTAGACGGTCGTCCCCTGGGGACAGCTCTCGTACGACCAGAACTCGACATCCCCGTTGGCGGTCTGCGTCCACCACGGAGAGAAGATCCGAAACGCCATCCGGTCGATCCGGGTCGGGAACCCGTACCCCTTGACCACCTGCGGCGCCCCGGACACCGGCACGGCCAGCAGCGCGGCCGCCGGGCCGGTCCCGCTCTCCGACGGCGTGAACAGCGAGTAGGAGAGCAACAGAACGGCGATCACGGCAGCGGCGGGAGCCAGGTAAAGGGGCCGCTTCCACCAGGGGGCGACCGGCGGCGGCGACGCCACGGCAGGCGTGTCCGGCGGCGCCACGGCAGAATCGTCCGGCTGAGTCTCGGCGGAGTCGTCCGGCTGGGTCTCGGCGGGCTGTTCGCCGAGTTCCCGCCGGCGTTCGAGCCACGGCTCCGGATCGTGCTCGCAGGCCCGCACGTAGGCGTCCACGAACTCCTGCGGAGGCAACTCCTTCGGCGTGAGCCGCCGCGAGAGCGTGCTGGGGTGGTACCGCATCCGGCGCCCCAGCTCCTCCAGAGTCAGCGTGCCGCGTAACCGCCGCAGATCGTCGACGAACTCAGCGACCGGACCCTCTTCCCGATCGATCGGGTGATCCTTGCGTCCACCTCGCGCCATGGTCTCCTCCGCTGTCGCTGTGCAGTTGTTGCGGTTGTTGCTGCTTTGTTTCCGCAGCTTGCAGGGGGTGTCGAAGGCCTACCGCCTAGGGCAGCATCGGTCCGGGACGATCACCATCCATGATCGCCATCATCTCATCCGCTCCCCCCCAGAAAGGACCCTCATGTCCACGATGTCTGCTTTCGCACGCCTGGCCACGACGGTGGCTCTGACCGCGGGGCTCGCTCTGGCCGGGTCTGTCGTCCACGCCCCCGCCGCCCAGGCCGCGACCCAGGGCACGACCCAGGTCGCCACGCAGGGTCTGCCCTGCGCCGGTGAGCGCATCGGCCGCACCGAGATCACCGCCACGAGTGGGGGCGCGCGGATGAAGGGCGCGTTCCTGCACGTCTACCGCAACGGCAGCCGCGTGTGCGCCTTCACCAACACCAGCCTCGCGGCCGAGGACTATGCCAAGTTCATGTCGGTCTCGATCTGGGTGTGCGGGCGCTCCGTCGCCGAGTGCCGTGACTACCAGGACCACCTCGACACCGGCGGCTACCACTACCGGGTCAACGCCGAGAGCCACGTGAAGCGGGGCTTCGTCCGGACCAACGGCGCCACCCTCATCGCCGGCAGCCAGTGCATCCGGGCCTGGGGGCGCGTGGTTTTCACCGACTCGAGCCGCAGGCAGTTCGCCGGGAACGCGAACAGCGCGATCTTCTGCTGAGGCTGAGCCCAGCCCCCACCCCCCCGCCGCGCGGCCACGTAAGGACAAGGACAGTGACGGAGAAGTACGGCGAGTACGTGGTGGCCGGCACGCTCGGCTCGGGCGGCCAGGCCGTCGTCCACCTGGGCGTGGGAGCGGACGGCGGGCGGGTGGCCATCAAGGTGCTGCTCGACTCGATGGCCGGGGACCCCGACGCGCTGCGGCACTTCGAACGCGAAGCCGCCGCCGCGCGCCGGGTGGCGCCGTTCTGCACGGCCAGGGTGCTGCACACCGGGGTGGACAGCGGCCGGCCCTACCTCGTCAGCGAGTACGTCCCCGGCCCCTCCCTGCACTCGCTGGTCAGGACGGACGGCCCGCGTACCGGCAGCGGCCTCGACCGCCTGGCCGTCGCCACCCTGGCGGCCCTCGTGGCCATCCACCGCGCCGGGGTCGTCCATCGCGACCTCAAGCCGTCCAACGTCATCATGGGGCCCGAGGGCCCCGTCGTGATCGACTTCGGGATCGCCAGCGCCACCGGCCACCTGCTCACCCGCAACGCCATGGGCACTCCGGCGTACATGTCCCCCGAGCAGTTCGAGCAACGCGAGCCGACCCCGGCCACCGACCTGTTCAGCTGGGCCCTCACCATGATCTTCGCGAGCACGGGACGGCAGGCGTTCCCCGGCGCCGCCATGCCGGCGCTCATGCACGCCGTCCTGACCGTCGAACCCGACCTGACCGGCGTCCCCTCCGGACTGCTTCCGCTCCTTCGCGACTGCCTCGCCAAGGACCCCGCCGCCCGTCCCACGGCCGCCGCCCTGCTGTCCCGGCTCCTCCACGACAACCCCGGCCTGTCGACCGCCGACGTCCGCCTCGGCCTGCGCGAGTCGCTCTCGCGCGGTCCTGTCCCTGACGGCCTCGGAGCGCCACGCGGCACTGCCGCTCCCCCGGACCCGGGCGTCCGGGCCTCGGTCACCCGTCCGCCCGGCACCACCCGTCCGTGGTGGAAGAAGCCCCTGGCGGTGATCCCCGTCGCCGTCGTGATCTCCTCGCTGCTCCTGGTGTACCCGCCGGCGTTCTCCCCGGGGAACGCCGGCGGGAACGGGCCTGCGGCTCCAGTCGGTGCCCCTTCACCCCGTGGGACGGGCCCGGCGGCCGTGCCGGTGTCCGGGGCGCCGCAGGTGGTCAAGGGGTACGGGTTCCCGACCCGGATCGACCGGATGGCGTTTCGGATCTTCTCTCCGTGGTGGACGCAAACGGCCAAGGGGGATGTCGAGTTCTGGTCGTACGAGAGCTGTCCCCAGGGGACGACCGTCTACTGGGTGGCCGTACGGCCCAGCCGCGAGGCCGTGCAGTTCGCCTGCAACGCCTGGCAGTACCACAAGTGGACCGACGTCCCGCCGGGCACCTACCAGCTCGACATCTGGAAGGCGCACGACGGCCAGGCGATCAGGGGCTCGGGCGTCGTCAGGTCCAGCGCGCCCATCGTGGTGCACCCCAGGACCACCCCGCCGGCCGGCCCCTGACGGGCCGGTCGCCGATACGGCCGGCCGCCACCACCACCCGCGCGGATCCCGGTCACCAGCCCCGATCTCGTCACCGAGTGCAAGACATCAGCGATCTTCGAACGAAGGAGTCAGATACATGTTTTCCAAACTCAGCGCGATGGCCGGCCTGCTCTGCGCCGCACTCCTGCTCACCGCCTGTGGAAGCGGGCTGGGCGCGCTGGAGGGCACATGGAAGGGGGACGCCGACGACTCTCAGGTGACGGTCGAGATCACCGGGGACGGCGCGATCACCAGCAGCGCGGACGGTGGCGCCTGCGAGGGCACAGTCAAACCCACCGACGACGACTACAAATTCTTCCTGGACTGCGGCTTCGCCAAGAGCAGCGGGACCCTCACCCTGTCCGATGACGAGGAAACGCTCACCGCCGTCTCCGGTGAGGAGGATCCGCTCGTACTCTCCCGCGTCGACTAGTCCTGCAGGGCTCGCAGAGGCGGGGCAAGCCGGAAAAGCTGCACGCTCGCGTTGCAGCCTCCTGCACGCGGCTCTCCGCCATGGCCCGCTCACATGGCCCGCTCAGGCGAAGCGAGCAGCGCGGCGCCGGGCCGTATGCCCCAGCATCGCGGAGCAGAGCAGCACCAGCGCCGCGCGCAGGGATGAGCCGTGGTGGGTATGAGCCCACTCACGGCGCAACCCGCTTGTCGCCTCCCGCAGGGTTGAGACGGCCCTCTCGGTCGCAGAGGTGGTCAATGCCGATTCGGTCGTCCGCGTCGGGCGTGCTGCTATGGACGTAGGTCCACGGAAATGTGCGGGGACAGCGCGCGGAGAAAGTCGGTCGCGTCGAAGAGCTCGCCGGCGGAGGCGACACCGACCGTCCTGGTCCGTCCCGTGAGGATGCGGTCAACCGCTTCCACGACGAGCGGCGCTGTGATGGCGTAGATGTCCTGGCCCGTCGCCACAGCGCGCCGTTCACTGCCGCCGGAGCGCACGACGACGTCGACGAGGAAGGTCTGCGCCGACCGCCCCAGCTCGTCGGCCGGGGCCGGCGTCGGTGTGTCCGGGGCCAGGACGTCCCTGGCCGCCTCGACCGTCATATAGGTGCGCACTTCGGGGATGGACAGGTGGCTGGGGACGGTGACGACGTCGGCCATCGTGAACTCTCCGATGACGGCCCGGGGCCCCATCGGGGCGGGGAAGGGCCATTCCATGGTCGGCGGGTCGTCATGGCGGTACTCCAGCTGCCCGTTGGTGTAGCGGACGCGCCGGCCGTCCCGTCGCTGCCGGGAGATCACGCCTGCGGCGCGCGTGCCGGCGGTGGGGTGCCAACCGTTCAGCCCGTACGCGATGTGCGCCTCGTCGGCCGCCGTCCAGTCGCCCATCGCGGCGGTGGTCAGCAGGTCGCCGAGGCCGCCGTAGAAGGCCATCGCGGGGACGATCACCGCTCCCGCGGCGCGGGCGCGGTCGGCGAAGTGTGTGAACGTATCGACGTTGGCCTCGATCTCGGCCGCCACATCCAGATACGGGATCCCGGCGCGCAGTGCCGCCTCGATCACGGGGGCGGCCGTCGTGGCGAAGGGGCCGGCGCAGTTGATCACGGCTGCCGCGCCGGCCAGTGCGCGGTCGAGCGCGTCCGGGTCATCGACCGACGCCGGACGGGCCTCCAGCCCGGATTCGTAGGCCAGTGCCCGCAGCTTGTCGGCGTCGCGCCCGGACAGGACCGGAACGAACCCGCGATCCCGCAGCTGCGCCACCACGAAACGCCCGGTGTGCCCGTACGCGCCGAACACCGTCACCATTTGCTCTGATCCCATGGGTTCTCTCCTGTGCTCACATGATCAGCTGTGGTCTGTTGCGACCGTCCTGACAAGGACCGGCACCCGGCACGAGTGTCCGAAACGCGATGGTCCATACAATTAGCGACATGCACGCTGTCGCGCAATGAAGCGCCCCGAGTGTGGTGGCGGCTCCGGGGTGCCCGTACGAGAGGTCATGGTGTTGACTCAGGCGGGCTGAACGCGCGTAGGGCGTGTGCGACGAGCGTGTGGAGTTGCTCGGCGTCGGGCATGCCGAGGTGGAAGACGAGTCGGTGGTAGATGGGCCCGTAGAACAGGTCCAGGGCGACGTCCAGGTCGGCATCGGGAGCTAGTTGCCCATCGAGTTGGGCCTTGCGCATACGTTCGTTGAACGCGGTGATGCGTGGCCTGATGACCCGTTCCCGCAGGTCGTGCGCCAATTCGTCGTCGTGGAGGGCTTCGGCGATAAGCCCGGTGATGGCGGAGTTGTTCGGCGGGCTGAGCAACTGGATGACGGCAGACAGCTGGGCGTGCAGGTCGGCGGCAAGGTGGCCGGTGTCTACGTGGTCGGCGACCGGGTTCGCCGCGTCGTCGACGGCCTCCAAGACGACAGCCCCCTTGGAAGACCACCACCGGTAGATCGTCTTCTTGCTGACACCGGCGCGGGCGGCGATCGCCTCGATCGTCAGCCGGCCGTAACCAAGCTCGGCACATAGCTGCAGCGCCGCATCCAGGATGGCACGGCGGCTGGTCTCGCGGCGGCGTAGCGGGTTCGGCGATGTAGGCATGGCCCGACTGTAACAGGAAACGACACGTAGCGTGTTGACAGCGTGCTTTGGCGACACATAGCGTGTCGCCATCAGCTACACGACACGTGTCGTATCGCCTCCAGAAGGCGGGGCCTTTACCGGCGGACCCGGAGCAGGGTCGCTCCATTGCAAGCCGGGCGCCAACCCCAGAAAGGGAACGCTCATGTTCATCGCCTATGCCACGGTCACCATCCTCGCCGCGACCATCAGCGGCATCGCCGGGGTCATGTACCTGATCCGCCACGACTACCCCATGGCGCAGATGAAGGTGAAGCGCCTGCCGCAGTCATGGGGACCGATGCTGGGCTTGATGCTGGTGGGGGGTTCGCTGGGGCTGCTGGCCGGGTTCGGCGTGCCGCTGCTGGGCATCCTGGCTGCCGCCGGCCTCGTGCTGTATTTCGTCGGCGCGCTCATCGCCCACCTGCGAGTGGGCTCCCGCAACCTCGCCAACTGGGCCTTCTTCCTCGTCACCATGGTGGCCGCCCTGGCCGTGAACCTGGGCTACCACAACCCCTGGTGATTCAAGAGACCGAAGGAACTCCCAGAACCCGGCTGGCCGGCCGGCTGATCAGCACTCGGCATCCAAGGTGGAGAGCGGCGCTGTCTTCACTCCCATCGCATGCTCATGAGCGTGGCCGGCGCAGTTGCCACCCGCCCCCTGGCTACCAACGAAAGGGGGTCCGGTGTGAATGCGCGCTCGCATGCCTTCGGCAACCAGGACGGGCCGCGCAGAAGGAAGACGAAATATGAACGGGTACGCCACCGAGGCGACCGAGGTGTTTGTCGCCCACCGCAATCTGTTATTCGCCGTCGCCTACGAGATGCTCGGCTCGGCGGCCGACGCCGAAGACGTCCTGCAGGAAGCCTGGCTGCGGTGGGCCAGGGTCGACCTGGGGCAGGTGTCCGACCAGCGCGCCTACCTGGTCCGGATCACCACCCGGCGCTCGCTCGACCGGCTGCGCGCCGTGAAACGCCGCAAGGAGGACTACGTCGGCCCCTGGCTGCCCGAGCCGCTGCTCACCACGCCGGACGTGGCCGAAGGCGCCGAACTGGTCGAGAGCGTGTCGATGGCGCTGATGCTCGTCCTGGAGACCCTGTCACCGACCGAACGCGCCGTCTTCGTACTACGCGAGGCCTTCGACGTCAGCTACAACGAGATCGCGGCCGCCGTCGGCAAGAGCCCCGCCGCCGTCCGCCAGATCGCGCACCGCGCCCGCCGGCGCGTCGACGCCCGCCGCCCACGCGAAGCGGTCTCCCCGCACCAGGCCAGGGCGGCTTTGCAGTCGTTCCAGAGCGCGCTCGAAACCAGGGACCTGCAGGGCCTGCTTGACGTGCTCGCCCTCGAGGTCGTCCTGGTCGGCGGCGGCGTCAAACAGGCGGCGCCACGGCCTCATCGGCGCCGACAGGGTGGCCCGCATGATCGTCGGCGGCTTCGGCAAGGCCCAAGTCACGCTCGCCGGTGACCCCACCGTGGTCAACGGCAACCCGGCACTGCTCCTGCGCGTGGACGGCCGCCGCGGTCGAGCAGCGAAGACCTCGCGTTCCAAGGGCGGCGCGCTTGTCCGTCAAGGGAGGCGTCGACGTAGATGGTCATGATCACTTAACCCCTCAGCCGTTTTGGGAGACCAGGTCTGCGGGGACGGGTTACACGCACGAGGTCACGGTAGGGCTCCGGCAGCCGTTGGGTCGCCGGAGACTGCTCAACTCACAGGGACAGCAGGTCGTGATCACCTCATGACCGTGCGGCGGAGACCCTGACCGTATGGCCGGAGACGGTGAAGGCCACACGGCGGTCGCGATGGGCGCGATCGGGTGCCGGGTCCTCCGGCGTCGGGTAGTGCCGCTGGGCGCGGTGGGATTCGTGACGACAACGCTGACGGTAACGTCGGCCACCAGTCTCAGCTCTGGAGCACCATGGGCGATCGCCAGGCTCCTGGTCCCGGACTCTTGGCGGGCGTGGTAATCGTCCTGTGAGCCGTACAGACAACACGATGCCGTTGCGCATTCAGCGGCAAGATGGGCGGACCTTCCTGCGCGATGTGGGCGGCTCCGCACTACTGATCATGACGAAGCGCCCCGGGACGACCTGGAGCGCTTCATGGCGGTGGGTGACTATCCCAGGGCATCGCCGAGCTTGCCATGAGCCTTGCGCTTCCTGTCGAGGGAGGTGTGAGCGTAGATCGTCATGGTGACCTCGATGCCAGAGTGCCCAACGATCTCCCGGACGATGTGATTCGACTACGTTCGCGTCCTCCGAGGTCGGATCAGATGGAAGCACACTCGATAGCGGGAAGGGCGGGAGCAAGGTCAAGATTGTTTTGGGCTGACGTGTCCAGCATCAACCGAGGCAGAACCTCCAGCCCGGCTGCCTGGATCCACGACGTGGTGGAGCGTGCCGTCCCAAGACATGCCTGATGAATGATCCAAGGAGCATGGGGAGCTCGCGGAGGTTGACGGCCTTCGCCGTGATAGGCGCTCAGGAGGACTGCCGCATGACCACGAACCGCTATCCGACCGAGTGCTGGCTCACGCCGAGCGCGGAAGTCCGTCCCTCACAGATCGAAGGTCTCGGGCTCTTCGCTACAGCGGAGATCGGGCTGGGCGACGTCGTCATGCGACTTGGAGGACAAGTCATCGACGACGCGACTCTGGCCAGGCTGGCACCGCCCTACAGCAGCCTGACGGTCGAGGATGGCGTGCACCTCCTCATCGATCCCGGCCACCCGGTTCGCTATGGCAACCACTCCTGCGATCCCAATCTCTGGCATGACGGCTCCACCACCGTCGTTGCGCGCAGGCCCGTCATGCCCGGCGAGGAACTCTCCCTCGACTACGCCACCCACAGTGGGGTGGACACATGGGCCATGCAGTGTCGATGCTCGAGTGTTCACTGTCGGGGCACGATCACCGGCGCTGACTGGCGACTTGCTGCGCTTCAGAGCGCCTACGGCAGCCACTGGGTGGCGCCGCTCCTACGTCGCATCCGCGCCCGGTAAGCAGACGCACTCTGAGCACCCACCGGCAACGGCATCCGTCGAACATTTTCTGGGACTGATGCGTCCAGTCTGTCCCAGGACCTGGCGGTGATGGTGGGCACCGCCGGAAGGTACGCCGCCGGAGGCCGGAGCCGTCCGCAAGGTCGTACCGCGGTCATCGGCGATGACGACGTCTGGGGCGGGCACACGCGGCTTGTTTGTGCGGTTACCCTTTCTTGATCACTAATGCAGACAGCCCGGCGTCAGCGCTGATACGTTTTTCCTGTCTGTTGATCCGCCTCTGGGGGCCAGCGTGAACCAACCGTTAGTGGAGGACGATCCGCAGCGGCTGGGTCCATACGACATCGTCGGCCGCCTCGGGCAGGGCGGCCAGGGCGTGGTCTACCTGGGGCGGACGGAATCCGGCGAGCAAGTCGCCGTCAAGCTCTTACATCCTGGCCTGCTGACCGACACTGACGCGAGGAGTAGGTTCCTTCGCGAGGTGGAGATCGCCCGGCGGGTGGCCAGGTTCTCCACCGCCCCCGTGCTGAACGCCGACCTCGCCGGCCAACGGCCGTACATCGTCAGCGAGTACGTGCCAGGACCCTCGCTGCACACCCTCGTCACCTTGGAGGGGCCGCGGCGCGGCGCCGCGCTCGACCGGTTGGCGATCAGCACCGCCACCGCGCTGGCCGCCATCCACCGTGCCGGGGTCCTGCACCGGGACTTCAAGCCCGCCAACATCCTGATGGGGCCGGAAGGCCCCGTTGTGATCGACTTCGGCATCGCCCGTGCTCTGGACGCGCCGGGCACCGCCTCGACCGGATCGCTGATGGGGACGCCGTCGTACCTCGCGCCGGAGCACATCGCCGGGGCGCCGGCGACGGAGGCGGCCGACATCTTCGCATGGGGCGTGACCATGGTGTTCGCCGCCTCGGGCCAGCCCCCGTTCGGCGCGGACTCCACCCCGGCGGTGATCCACCGCATCCTCCACAAGAAGCCGGAGATCTCCGGGCTGGACGGAATGCTGCTCGAACTCGTCACCGCCAGCCTGTCCAAGGATCCGGCCAAGCGGCCGAGCGCCGATGGCCTGGCCGCCAGGCTGACCACGCACCACGTGCGTCCCGCCAGGCGCGGGCGTCGCCGTACGGTGATCCTGACGGTCGCCGGCTGCGCGGTGGCGGCGCTGGCCGTCGCGGGCGGTCTGCTGATGAACGCGGGCGGGCACCCGGTGGGGTCGCCCGCCCAGGGGAACTCGACGTTTCAGCCGACGGTGCAACCCACCACGTCCCCCGCCGCCGTGCCGTCACAGACCAAAGAAGCGGAACGGCTGACGACACCCCCGGCGTCCAGGTGGACGATACCCACGCAGGCGATGCCCAAGCAGACGCCCCGCCGCAGGACGTCGGCGCCGACCACCAAGCAGGCCCACACCGAGAGCCTCGCGAACACGCCGACAGGCGACGAATCCAGGAAGGGCTCGACCCCCGACCCGACCTCGGGGACCACCCCGGAACCAGCCCCCGCGACCACCAGTGCCGCACCTCCTACGTTTGGCGCGCCCCCTACGTTTGGCCCACCCCCTCCGTTTTGGACCCCGCCGGAGAATTCCTTCACCTGCATTCCCTCAATGTGCTGACACCGTCTGGGCTTCCCGGGACGTTGTCACGGTGGGAACAGGGCGGGTTTTCCATACGGCAGGTGCGCGCGAGGAGTTCCCTGGTTTCTCAGGCCGAGGAGTTGAGGTGACAGCGGTGTGACACAGGCGGACCTCGTGGACGGCCAGGAGGATCTCGTGATGAGGGGAAACTGTCGCTGGCGCTAATGTGTGGATCATGAAGCGTGCGATCGTCGCGGTGCTCGCTGTCGGCTGCGTCGCGGGTGGTGTCGTCGCCGTAGATGTCGCAGGCGTCGGGTCTCTCATCGGAGACCGTCTCGTCTCGCTGATGCTCCCCACGTCGTTCTTTCCCTACACGTGCACCGACGACGACAAGCGCTTCGCCTCCTCCTTGGCAACGCTCAGCATCCTCGATGCGCACCCGGTCGATGCGAAGCCGTACGACGGGCGCGATGGGGGATGCGATGACGACGATCAGCTTGCGTACGCCGGGCAGTCCTACCGCCTTTCGGGCTCGCGCGCCGATGCGGTGTCCTTCTACCGCAAGGCTGTGACCAAGGACGGCTGGAAGCCGGCACCAGCGGAAATGGGGGAGGACTGCCTCGTCAAGACCGTCGATGGCCGGAAGGCGTACCTCTCGCTGGGGTTCTCGGACAGGCCGGTAGAGAAGCACCCCAACGACTACTACGTGCAGGTCAGCTCTGCCGCCGGCGGAGGCGGCCTGTGCTGATGCCCGAATGGCGTTTGCTCGGTGTCGACCCCGGCTGGAGCGCGGCAGGGAGTCCACCGGCGCCCCGTCTCTCGGGTGGTTCCTGCCGAAGCCGCCCGGCGGTCCGCGTCGTGCGCCGCGCCGAGCGCTCGCAGCAGCTTCGTGGCGAGGTTCGCGGTCTCCTCGACCGACAGCGGTCCGTCCGCGTCGAGATGCTCCTGCAGCGAGCGGCCGTCGATCAACCCTCAGCAGCATTGCCAGAGGAATCGGCCCTCCTTGCCGTCCGGTGAGACGAAGGCCCAACCGGCTCCGGCGTCCCCGAAGTTGACGAAGAACGGCAGCTCTTCTGTCAGCTGGACCACCAGTTCCCAGCCCTCTCCCGGATGCTCGTCGTCCTGCACCCATTCCGGCTCGGTGTCAGGTCCGCCGAGAAAGAGTGACGAGTGCCTCTCCGCCGTACGCGGCAGGTGGTCTTCACCTGCCGACGGCCCCTCCGCCTGCGCCCGCACGGTCACGAAGTCCGGGATGCGACCGCCCGGCTGGATCACGAGAGCGTTGTCGCCGCGCTCGGGATGCCAGGTCCACCCGTCACCGTCTCCCATCATGAACAGATAGGCGAGGCGGCCTCCGTCGAGTGCGAACTGGCCCAAGAACTCCATGGGTTCACCGGTCGTACGCGAAACCGGCCACTGCGGCTCCTCCAACCACACCGGCTGCCCACCGACCTTGGTCACCGGCTCGCGAACGGGACCGTCGGCGGCGACGAACTCGAGCGGGACGCCAGGCTGGGGCACGGCTACTCCTTGCGGTTGTACGGCAGGCGAAGCAGGACCCGCCGGATACTAGCCGCCCTCACCGACGTTCTCTTGGCGCCGGCGGTCCGATCACGCGGTCTGGGTACGGCGGCGCGTGACGTACCGGGCGATCGCCAGTCCGGCGCCGAGCAGGGCGCCTGTCCAGACGAGAATCTGAGCCCACACCATCGCCGAGGTCACCGCGAGGCTCGGGCCTGGCGGCAGGACGACCATCTGCGCGGCGGCGCCTACGGGTACGGTCAGCCCCGCGAGCAGCCCGATCACCCCCGGGCGGCTGATGGAGGCGCCCACCACGCCCAGCACCGAGCCGAAGACCACGCTGGCGCCCCACCACAGCAGCGTCTCTGGCCAGAACCAGGACAGCGGCTCATCCCGGAGGAGGGCGTCCATGGCGTAATAGGCGGCGGTGGCCGCCATCAGAGCCACCACTCCTGCCACGCCTGCCCGCACGAGCCTGCCGGCCGGCCTGCCCGCGCCGGCCGGCCTGCCCGCGCCGGTCGGCCTGCCCGCGCCGGTCGGCCTGCC
>NZ_JBHUFV010000033.1:0-365403 GCF_042681425.1 Nonomuraea mangrovi
CAGGTAGGCGCGCTGGTCGCGCACCTGCTCCACGTCGACCTTGACCCAGCGCAGCCAGGTCTCCTGCAGGACGTCCTCGGCGTCGGCCGCCGAGCCGAGCATCTCGTAGGCGACGGTGAACAGCAGGGTGCGGTGGGCGACGAACGCCTCGGTGGCGGAGTCCATCCGGTCGTCACCGGCGATCGGCTCGCCTGTGCCCGTCGTCGGCTCGCTGCGCTCGTTCATGGCCGGCTCCTGCCCCGTTCACTCGACTGTGCTCCATACACGAGACTCCGGCCCTCACCGCTGTGTGACACCCATGACCGGTGGCGCACATCACATGACCGCGCTGTCACAAGGGCCGGGCCACCGGCGCCTCATGGTCGTCAAGACGATGCGAGCGGCACCCGACTCCACGAGTGATCGCCTCGGCCCGTTGCGTGGTGACCGCCGCGCAATCGCCACCGCAGAAAGAACGGAAAGACATCATGAGCAAGGTCTGGTTCGTCACCGGTTCGTCCCGCGGCCTCGGCCGCGACTTCGTCGAGGCCGCCCTGTCCCGCGGCGACAAGGTGGCCGCGGCCGTCCGGAACACCGCAAGCCTGGACGCGCTGGTCGCCGCCTACGGCGACGCGCTGCTCCCGCTCGAGATGGACGTGACCGACAAGGCCGCCGTCTTCGAGAGCGTGAAGCGGGCCAAGGAACACTTCGGCCGCCTCGACGTCATCGTGAACAACGCCGGCTACGCCCAGGTCGGCGCGATCGAGGAGCTGACCGAGCAGGAGCTGCGCGACCAGATGGAGACCAACCTGTTCGGCGCGGTGTGGGTCGTGCAGGCCGCGCTGCCCTATCTGCGCGAGCAGCGCTCGGGCCGCATCATCCAGCTGTCCTCGGCGGCCGGGGTCATCGCCATGCCGCTCGGCGGCGCCTACCACGCCTCCAAGTGGGCGCTGGAGGGCCTGAACGAAGCCCTCGCCGGCGAGGTCGCCGACTTCGGCGTCAAGGTGACCATCATCGAGCCCGGCGGGTTCGCCACCCGCTCCGGCAAGAACCCCGACCCGCTCAACAACGGCCACATGGCCCAGCTCAACCCGGCCTACGACGGCCTCCGCCGGCGCCTCGGCGCGATCGCAGGAAAGCAGCCCGCCGGTGACCCGGCCGCCGCGGCCCAGGCACTCCTCAAGCTCGTCGACGCCGACAACCCGCCCCTGCGGGTGCTGTTCGGCCAGGGCTTCTACCCGATGATCCAGAAGGTCTACGCCGACCGGCTCAAGACCTGGGCCGACTGGCAGGACCTTTCGGCGGAGGCTCACGGCAATCTCGATCAAGAAGCTCGGTGACCCACCGCCCCTGTCCACGAACACGTGCTTCGGGCTCGCCCCGGGGATGACGCCGGCCGCGTGAACAGATGCGATTTCGCCGCACCTCCGGCTTCTGGACCAGCCCGACCAGCGGGCAGCGGTACGGCACGCGGTGGATCGTGAACATCCCCGCGCTGGATACCGGTCTCACCGTCGTCGCCAAGCCGGGACACGAGCTCCAGAGCGCCTTCGGCGGCCTCTACGAGGGCGCGGCCACCGTCACCGGACGGTACCGGGGCAAGCCGATCACCGGGCAGGCCTTCGTCGAGCAGAACGGCAACTGGCGATAGCGCTCGCGCAGTTGCCCGATCCCGAGTACTCAGAGACTTCCCGTAGAGAAGAGCACCCATGTCCATCCGTCACTTTCTTGCCACCGCCGCAGCCGGTCTGCTCGGACCGCCCGACGCCCCCGGTATCTCCTACCTGAGCGCCGGGCGGCTCGGAGCCATCGTGGCCGCACTGGTCGGGCTGACCGCCGTAGCGATCGGTGGGCTGGTTCTCACCGGTCGTATCGGCACCGTCAACCGGCGAAGGTGGGCCATCGTCGCCCTGCTGGCGGGGCTGATCAGCGTGGCCGTCGGTGGGTCGGTCGTCGCCACCTCCGACGGTGGCATCGGCACCGGCAACGGGCTGGCCGGGGCCGTCGTGGCCCTGGTGGTGGGGTTGATCGGCACGGCCCTCGGCGGGCTGGCTCTCGCCCGCTCCCGCCGGCAGCGGCTGGTCAGCTGACCGACAGGACCTACGAGGCGCGTGGTGAGCGGGACGACGCCGAGTGCGGCCGGCCTGATCGCTATGGCGCCTCGACCAAGGTGCGAAGGGTCAGTGGCCGGGCGAGTATCCGGTCAAGGACCCGCTGGGCGTGACGCAGGTGGGGGGTGGTGAAGTGCTCGTCGAAGGCCTGCCGGTTCTCCCACCGCTCCACGATCACCATGCGGGCGGGTTCGTTGGGGTCGGCGTAGGCCCGGTAGGCGAGGCAGCCGGGTTCGTCCAGCGTCGGCTCGATCAGGGCTTCCAGCGCTGTGCGGAGCCGATCATGCTGGCCGGGCGCGGCGAGGAACTCGGCGATGACGAAGAGGGTCATGATCCGGTCTCCTTCATGCGTGGCGGGCGGAGCCTGCAGTTCTCGGCGGAGGTCCTGGACGCGGTGGCCAGGGCCCTGCGTCTGGACCCGGCGGAACGCGAGCGTCTGCACCGGCTGGCGCGCCCCACCCCGGCGGCGGCGGAGGAGCACACGGACAGCCCGAGGAGCTGTCGTCCGCCAGCCGCGAGTTCCGCCAGATCTGGGCGGAGCACGACATCAAGGCCCCGGAGCACGGCAGCCACCTGTACAGGCATCCGCTGGTCGGCGAGCTCCAATTGACCTACGAGACCCTCCGGCTGCCCGGCCACCCCGATCTCGCCCTGGTCGTCCACACCGCCGAGGAGGGATCCCCGTCCCAGGAAGCACTCCGCATCCTGATCCGGCGACACCCGTATTCCGGTACTCATGCCGAGGGCGATACGGGTGTCGTGGCAGAGGGGAAGGCTTAGCGCCGAGCGCGCCGCCTCTCGCCTGACCTGCGGGGCTCCTCTCGGGTCCCGTCGAGGATGCCGTCACCTGCGGAACGTCGCCAGTACGGCCTGGCCCGGACGGCCACGCGCCGCCGCGCCGCCTTCGTCTCGCCCCTGGCGTGGGCGTCCGGCTCCGACGGCATGGTCGGAGCCGGGTCGCAGCTGGTCGGAGCTCAGCCGGATGTCCTGGACGTGCCGGCAGCGGTCGTGGTCGGCCGCAGGCGGGAGGAGGTCGACAGCGCAGCGCCCCAGGGGAGGTTGTCCGTCGGCCACAGCTCACGCTGCTGCTTCTTGAGCATGGTCTCGACTCTGCCGCCCACGGGGCAGCGGAAGCCGTGCGGAGGCAGGGTCAGCGAGATCAGGTAGTTGTCGATCGGCACCGTGCTGCACTCGTCCTTGCCGTAGATGCGGTGACCCCAGCCCTCGTAGGTGATCAGGCGCGCCTTGGGGCCGAGCTGCCGGGCCACGTTGGCGGACCAGGAGTACGGGGTGGCTGGGTCGTGCAGGGAGTTGCCCAGCAGGATCGGAGCGCTGCCCGTGTAGCGGAGCCGGTGCTGCGGGTTGGTGGTGGGGTGGTCGAGGCAGACGGGCAGGTCCTCGATCGGCATCGGGTTGTAGCGCATGTCAGGGGCGCGGCGGTTGGAGCTGCGCAGCAGCCAGGCGTATTCCTTGTAGCTGCGCACTCGCAGGTTGTAGTCCTGGCAGAGGACCGCGGTGGGCAGCTGGGCGATTTCCCCCGGAACGGGCTGCCGGCCGGGCAGCGGGGGCACCCACGACGGGGGCTCTCCGCCGTCAAGGGCGCGAAGCATCTCGCTCAGCAGCTGCCAGGCAGGCCCTTCGGTGCCCAACACACCCTGCCACTGGACCTGGATCTCCGTCATCGGGCGGTCCGTGACGCCCGGGTAGTACAGCCGGCCGCTGCGCGCCTTGGCCAGGATTCTCTCCCACACCGCCCGGACGTCCTTGCCGTGCAGGGCGCAGCCGGGCTCCTGGTCGCACCAGCCGACGAACTGGTCGAAGGCGTCCTCGACGGCTGCTGCCTCGGTGTCGAGGAAGGCCTTGACGCCGAGGCTGTGGTCCATGTTGCTGTCCAGGGCCATGGCCCGGATCCGGCTCGGGAACAACTCGGCGTACATCTGGCCGATCAGCGTCCCGTACGAGATCCCGTAGTAGGTGAGCTTCTCCTCGCCCAGCGCGGCGCGCAGGGCGTCCACGTCGCGCGCGACGTTGGCCGAGTCGACGTGGTCGTACAGCGGGCCAGTACGTGCCCGGCAATCCGCGCGCAGCTTCTTGGCGTAGGCGGTCCACCTGACGAAGTCGGCCTGGCTCTTCATGACGGCGTACGGCATCTGGTTGAACACCGACGCCGAGCAGATCACCGGGTGACTGCGGCCCACACCCCGAGGGTCGAAGCCGACGATGTCGAACCGCTTCCGCAGTTCCTCGGTGAAGAAGCCAGGAGCGCCGTAGGCGGCCTCCACGCCCGACCCGCCAGGACCGCCCGGGTTGATCACCAGGGATCCGACGCGGGCCGCGGGGTCGGTGGCCTTGCGGCGGGCGATGGCCAGGTCGATGGTGGGCCCGTTCGGACGGGACCAGTCGATCGGCACCGCCAGCTTGCCACACTCGGCGGAAGGCTCCTCCTCGCACGGAGCCCAGGCGATGCGGCCCTTCGCGGGGGTCGGGGTTGCCGAGGTGGCCGGGGTCGAGGACGCCGTCGGAGTCGACGATGTCGTCGGGGTTCCCGAAGCCGTCGGGGTTCCCGAAGCTGTCGGGGTCGCCGTGGCTCCGTCTCCAGGGGCCGCCGCGACCGCCGACGATATGGGTAACAGCGTTGCCATCGCCACGAAGGCGGCGGCAAGCAGAGAAGACCTTCCTCGCACAGTGCTCCAATCGTCGATCGGCCGGTCGGCCCGCTCGTGCGGCGCCCGACCGGCCCTGATCATCTCGGTCGACAGCCGCGACGACGCAGACGTCGGCGGCAGCGAACGCGGCCCCCGTCTTGACCGCGACAAATCGACGGCAGCACGTTACAACAGCGACGTCCAGAAGATCCTGACAATGACGGTGAAGATCGCAGTCGCCAACTCTTGAAGGGATTCACGACGCCGGCTGTCAGGCGATCCCCCAGGATCCCCCTGGCATGACCGCACCCGAGACCCAGGCGGATCCGGCCGAAGGTGGCGCATCACCTGCCGGCGCGACACGTGTCAGTGGCGCCGTACCCGGACCTGGGTCCATGCGATGCCCATGTCACCGTCGCCTGCTGGTCAGACCGCTCGGTGCCTGGCGAAGCTCTTCCACCTGCGACGCGGTGTTCGAGTAAGCCGTCACCGGCTCCACAGCGAACGGCCTGGCGTGCCCTCGCCTCCGTTGGGACGCCGCCGTACGGACTCCGATGCGCCGAGGGGCCGGACGTGTTCCGTTCGTGCGGCCCTGAGTCCGGGTGGGGCGCGTTGACAGGTGCCGTGCTCGGCTGTCGAGCCGCGCGGTGAAGTGATGCGCTCTGGAGCCCTCCGCTCTCCGCGCAACCGGTGGTTTGAGTCTCCGAGGGGGACGATTAGGGCATGTCCGGAATATCGGATAGCTCGATGTATTGATCATCTTCGGCGTATTTGATCTCGACCGTTGCGCCGTAATCCGGAAGACCGGATTATCTTGATCACCATCGTCTCGGCTGAATGCCGGAGAGGAGACATCATGATCGGTCTCGTCGATCGTCTGCTGGCACGGGTCGCCCACAAGGCGACCGTGGAGGCGGGCTGCAGCAACTACTACTACTGCTCTGGCGGCGTCAGGTACCTGCGCCAGTGCTGCCTGAACGAGGGGTGCACGACCGTCAGGGTCGGCACTTGTTGATGATGTAGTTGGGCTGGCTTCCGGCGGGCGGTGGGCCACCACCGCCCGCCGACCGGTGGAGGTAGGCGGATGGAGTACGTGCGGATCGGATGCGTCTGCCTGGTGGGCCTGGTCTTCGCGGTCACGGCGGTGTCGAAACTGCGTGACTTCCAGGGGTTCGCCCGGTCGCTTCCCGCGCTTGTCACTGTCCCGGGCCGGGCCGTCAGGCCGCTGGCCGCGGTGGTGGTGGCCCTGGAGGCGCTGGTCCCGATCCTGGTCGCTGTGCCGGCGGCCACGCCGTACGGCCTCGCGCTCGCCGGCGGACTGCTCGTCGCGTTCACCGCGGCGATCGCCATCGCGCTGAGGAGGGGGCAGCGTGCCCCGTGCCGCTGTTTCGGCGCGTCCGCCGCGCCCCTGGGCGCTCGTCACCTGGTCCGCAACAGCCTCCTGATCGCCGCCGCCTCGCTCGCCGTGCTCCTGCCCGGTGGCTCGCCGGTGCTCGCCGGGACGTCCATGGCACTGGGCGCGGGCCTGATCGGGACGATTCTGATCGTCTCTTTCGACGACATCGTCGATCTCTTCGCTAGGAACACCTGATGCCCTTCCTGACTGCCGCAGTCGTGATCATCGGCCTGCTGTGCGTGTTCAACCTGCTGCTCACCCTCGCTCTCATCCGCCGGACGAGGCACACGGGCGTGGGCGCCGCTCCGGCCGCCGGTCCCCCCATCGCGTTGCGTCCCGGCGCACCGGTCGGCGAGTTCGCCGCCGAGACCGTCGACGGGGAGACGGTGTCCCACGACACGGTCACCGGTCTGGTCGGGTTCTTCTCCGCGGGATGCGAACCCTGCCACAAGCTCCTGCCCCGCTTCGCCGAGCACGCCCGCACACTCGGACGGGAGAACGTGCTGGCGGTCGTCGCGGGGGACGACCCGGAGGCGGTCAGCGCGCTCGAACCTGTGGCCCGCGTGATCGTGGAGGACTACGACGGCCCCGTGGCCGGCGCATTCCAGAACACCTGGACCCCGGCGCTCTACCTGCTTGGTTCCGATCACCGCGTCGTCGCCGCAGGCGGCCGCCTGGAAGACCTCTCCATCGCGTCGTCGGCATGACCTCCCACGGGGCGATCCGGCAGGCCGGGATCCGGGAGCTGGCCTCGGCCGCCGCGGCGGCCCTGTCGCTGACCTGGCGGTCGGCGCCAGGAGGGGTGATCGGCCAGGCCGCCTTGACGATCGCCGAGGCCGCGGCGCCCATCGCCGCCGCGTGGCTGACCAAATCCGTCCTCGACCGGTTGACCACCCCGGACGGCGCGGTCGCCGGGCTCGCGATCGGGCTGGCCGCGGCGGGTCTGGCCGCCGCGGCGCTGCCGGGGTTCGGCCGCTACCTGCGCGCCCAGATCGGTCGCAGGGCCGGGGCGGAGGCGACCGACAGGCTGTTCGCGGAGGCCGAGCGGCAGGTCGGTCTGCGGCGTTTCGAGGATCCGGTCTTCCTCGACCGCTTACGCCTGGCCCAGGAGGGGGCAGGGACCACCGGCGACCTCGTCAACGGCATCTTCGGCGGTCTGCACGGCATCCTGTCCCTCGCCGGCTTCGTGGGTTCGCTGCTGGTCCTCAGCCCCGCCATGACGGCGCTCGTGGTGCTGGCCGCCGTCCCGGCGCTCGTCGCCGAACTGCTGCTGTCGCGGAGACGGGCCGCCGTGCAGTGGGACACCGAGCAGATCCACCGGCGCGAGTTCTTCTACAGCCGTCTGCTTACCGGCGTCCAGGCTGCCACGGAGATCCGGCTGTTCGGCGTCGGCGCGTTCCTGCGTGCCCGGATGATGGCCGAGCGGCGCGAGGCGAACGCCGCAGAAACCCGGATGGACCGCCGTGAACTGGTCGCTCAAGGCGGCCTGACCGTGCTGAGCGCGGTGGTCGCAGGCGCCGGACTGTGGTGGGCGATCACGGCCGCCCGCCGCGGCTCGCTCAGCGTCGGCGACGTCGCCATGTTCGTCGCGGCCATCGGCGGCGTGCAGGCCGGGCTGAACACGCTCATCTCCTCGGTCGCCTCCGCCCACCAGCGCCTGCTCACCTTCTCGCACTACGTCGCGGTGACCAGGGCCGAGCCGGACCTGCCGAGCGCCGACGAGGGCACGGCTCCCGCCCTGCGCCGGGGCATCGAGCTGCAGGACGTGTGGTTCCGCTACAGCGACGACCATCCCTGGGTGCTGCGCGGGGTCGATCTGACGGTTCCGCACGGCCGGTCGGTGGCCCTCGTCGGGCTGAACGGCGCGGGCAAGAGCACCCTCATCAGACTGCTGTGCAGGATGTACGACCCGACGCGCGGCCGGATCCTGTGGGACGGTGTGGACCTGCGGGACATCCCTCCCGCCGCGTTGCGCGAGCGGATCAGCGCCGTGTTCCAGGACCATATGAACTACGACATGACCGCCGCCGAGAACATCGGACTCGGCGACCTGGCCGCTTTGGGGGACCCGGTCCGTATCAGGGAGGCGGCCGTCCGCGCCGGCGTGGACGAGACGCTCTCCGGGCTTCCGCGCGGGTACGACACCCTGCTCACGCGCATCTTCTTCTCCGAGGCCGACAAGGGCGACGCGGAGACGGGCGTGGTGCTGTCCGGCGGGCAGTGGCAGCGTCTCGCCCTGGCCAGGGCCCTCGTCCGCGACGGCAGGGACCTGATGATCCTCGACGAGCCCAGCTCCGGCCTCGACCCGGAGGCCGAGCACGAGGTCCATACCCGCATCAGGGAGTATCGGGCCGGCCGTACGAGCCTGCTCATCTCTCACAGGCTCAGCGCCGTGCGGGACGCCGACCTCATCGCCGTGCTGCACGAGGGGCGGATCGCCGAGCAGGGACCCCACGAGGAGCTGCTCGAGGCGGACGGTCACTACGCCCGGCTGTTCCGGCTCCAGGCCGCGGGATACCAGGAGGCGCGGTGAAGTGGGGCAGGCTGCTGCTCCCGGCGTGCGGCGCGCTGGCGGCGGGGGCCTCGCTGTGGTGGATCCGCCGGAGCTATCTGGTCGCCACCGTCGAGGGGCCGAGCATGGAGCCCTCGTTCCGCTCCGGCGACAGGCTGCTCGTACGCAGGGCCAGACGGGTCCGCGTCGGCCAGATCGTGGTTGTCCGGATCCCTGACCCTCCCATGCTGTACGAGCCGCCACCGGGCCTCGAACCGGGCGCCGAGGTGGAGCTGGTGAAGAGGGATCGGCCCGGCTGGCGGCTCCTCGTCAAGCGGGCGGCCGCGGTGCCCGGCGATCCCGTGCCGAGAGAGCGCTTCCCTGCGCTGAGCGACGTCCCGGAGACCGTCGTGCCTCGGCGTGCCCTCGTCGTGCAGGGCGACAACGCGAACGCCAGCTGGGATTCCCGGGCCTTCGGCTTCGTCCGGGGCGACCAGCTCGTCGGCGTCATGGTGCGCCGGCTGCCGCCGCTCTGACCGCCGCCGGTCACCGGCGGGGGAAGACCCAGCGGTCCGGCAGCGTGTAGCGGATCGCCGTGACCGCCAGCGAGGCGCACACCAGCGCCGTCCCCTCCGCCCAGCGCGCGCCGGTTGAAGGTCCAGCCGGTTCGCCTCGGTGTTGACGACGGCGGTGGCCGCCGGCGCCGAACAGGTTGGCCGCCGCGGCGGGCATGGCGGTGCGCAACAGCAGGTAGAGGCGGGCGTTCCCCTTCCACGGTCGAGGTCACAGACGCCGCCGCGCGCGGGCCATCAGCGAGACTCCGGGCAGCCACGAGAGGGGCAGGTACCGCTCGGCCGCCACGACGGCGGTCAGCGCCAGGTTCACGGGGGCGGGCAGTTCCTCCAGGTCGCAGCCGGTCGCGTTGCGCCTGCGGAAGGCCGCCACGGGCCGCAGCAGGACGTTCCAGCTCCACAGCCGCTCGATCACCAGCCCCGAGCTCCTGATCACCTCGGCCAGGCCTTCGCGCGTGTAGCGGCGGTGGTGGCCGAGGGCGACGTCGTGCGCCGACCACAGGCGCATGTCGCAGGGAACGGCGATGAACGCGGTGCCGCCGGGCTTCAGCACCCTGGCGATCTCGGCCGCGGCGGCGTGGTCGTCGTCGATGTGCTCCAGCACGTCCAGCGCCGTCACCAGGTCGTATTCGGCGTCGCCCAGGGGAAGCGCGCGCAGGTCGGCCTTAATGGCGTCGAGGCCGCGCTCCCTGGCGTAGGCGACGGCGGTGTCGGACTGGTCGGCGGCCAGGGCGTGCCAGCCGTACCGCTGGAAGACCCTGGTGTTGCCGCCGCCGGCCGCGCCGACGTCGAGCGCGCGGCCCGGACGTCCGATCCTGCGCAGTTCGCGCGCGAGGATGGCCCGCCGCTCCCTGTACCACCAGTGGCGGTCCTCCAGCTCGACCGCGCGCCTGATCTCGGCGGCTTCCATCGATCTCCTCAGATGCGGCGAAACACGCGATTCCAGGCAGCATCCTGGCGGCTCGGCGCGTCGCAATCCAAAGCGACTGGCAAATAGTCACTAATCTTGACTATAGTGGGGCGAGTAAGACCCATCGGGAGGAGACCGAGATGTTCGTCGAACTGACCCGCTTCACGGCGACACGCGCAGCCGAGCTGCTGGCCGCGCGGCCGCAGATGGTGGCCGACTTCGAGGCCGACCGCGCGGGCTTCCTCGGCGCCAGGCTGGTACGGCTGGCCGGCGACGAGTGGCTGGACATCGTCGACTGGCGCTCGGCCGACGACTTCGCCGCCTCGCGCGCCAAGGGCGCCAACCTGCCGGGCATCGCCGCCTTCTTCGCCGCGATCGACGCCCTGGTCAGCGACGAGCAGGGTGAGGCTCAGATCCCGGACAGCGTCCGCAGGCCCTGAACCAGCAGCGCCCGCTCCGCCTCGGTCAGCATCCCGTACGGCACGGCCGCCCGCAGGTTGGTGTCCCGCTCGACCGCCTCCCACAGGGGTCCCTCGCGCAGCGAGGCGACCTCCTGGGCGGTGAGCCCGGCCGCCTGCCACGCGGCGGCGTGCGCGTCGGCCCGGTGGTAGCGGAACGCGGCGACCCTGTTGAACAGCGCCACCCCCGGGGAGACCCCCTCAGGCTCGTACGGCGGAGCCATCAGCTCCAACGCCCCGCCCGGCAGCCGCTCCGCTCCGTCGAGCAGCCTGCCGAGCAGCACACCCAGCTCGGAGACGAGCTCCTCGTGCCGGGCCCACAGCTTGGCCGTCGCCCGGTCGTGCAGCTCGTAGAGCCCCTCGATGAAGGCCAGCGTGACCGGCGTGGCGTGCAGCCCGCCGTCCCCGTCCTCTCGCAGGGCGCCCTGGAGCAGCTGCGCCTCCACCTCGGCTGCCTGCTCCCGCGCCGTGCCGTACCGGTAGACGGTCGCCAGTCCCGCGCGGGTGAGCGGCCGCAGCGGCAGCACGTAGCGCTGGTCGATGAGGAAACCGGGGCGCAGGCCCGACCGCCGCACGTATTCCACGCCGAGCTGCCGGTCGGCGGCGTGCACGTCGATGTGCACCGCGTCGATCAGGGGTGCGATCGCCGCCGCGTAGCCCGCTAGTTCCTGCATGGTGGGTCATTATGGCGATCTGGTGTGATAGGCGGAAATCACTACGATGGTCGGCCATGATGACAGCCGCGGTAAGCGCCTTACTTTTGATCGCCGCTCCTGACCCGGTCGTCGCGCTCCGGCAGCAGTTCGTCCCCGGTCACGGGGTGACGTTCAGCGAGCGCGCCAAGACGATGATCGACGGCGATCTTTTCAGCATCAGCAAGCGCAGGGGTGTCGTGGAGTTCGACCGCTCCGGAGTCGTCGCCTACGACGTCAAGGCCAGGTCGGGACTGGCCAAGGGGGCCGTCCGCACGATCGCCGTCGGTCGGGCCACGTACCAGCGGGGCGGCGTGATCGGCAAGAAGTGGGTCAGGTCGGCCAGCAGGCCGGGCGCGCGCACGCCGTTCTTCAGCCCGATCCTCGTCCTCGACCCCGCCGCCATGAAGGCCATGCTCGCGACCAAGGGCATGATCACCGGCAGCGCGCTCTACGAGGCCTCGCCCGCCTACCGCGCCACGGTCGCAAGCGCGAAGCAGGCCCCCGCCTTCATCTTCTGGAAGCTGTCCACCGACCGCGAGGGACGGCCGGCCAAGCTGGTGACGTGGTGGACCGAGCCGGACAGCGAGCTCGGGAGCGTCTCCAAGAGGAGTACGCTCCGCCTCATCTCCTGGGGCGTCCCCGTGAAGATCGTGGCCCCGGCTTCCTCCTGACGGAGTACGGCGACCGTCAACTCCTGGAGGATGCCGCACCGGCGGCCGACGGGCGATCGTGGGGGCACATCCGACGAAGGAGACCCAGATGACCACGCGCCCTTTCAGGTTCGGCGCCGTCGCGGGCTACGCGCCCGGCGGCGGGGCATGGACGGGGCTCGCCCGCCGGGCTGAGCAGCTCGGCTACGGCAGCCTGCTGATCCCTGACACCCTCGGCACGCTGGCCCCGTTCCCCGCGCTGGCCGCCGCGGCCGCCGCGACGACGACCCTGCGCCTCGGCACGTACGTGCTCAGCGCGCCCAACCGCACGCCAGGCCAGGTGGCGTGGGAGGCGCGCACCCTCCAGACCCTGTCGGACGGCCGCTTCGAGCTGGGGCTCGGCGCGGGGCGCCCGGGGGCCGAGGCCGACACCGCCAAGCTCGGCGTCCCGTACGGCACGCCCGCCGAGCGCGTCGCCCGCCTCGCCGAGACCATCGACGCGGCAGGCGAGATGCCGATCCTCATCGCCGCCGCCGGTCCGCGCCTGCTGCGCCTGGCCGCGAGCAGGGCCGACACCATCGCCCTCGCCATGCCCGCGCAGGCCACCGAGGACCAGCTCGCCGCCAAGCTCGACGAGCTGTACGAGGTGGCGGGCGACCGCTTCACGCGGCTGGAGCTCAACCTCAACCTGGCGGCCATCGGCGACGACCTGCCGCCGTGGCTCAGGCAGCAGGTCGGCGGCGAGCCGCACGGCGTGGGATTCCTGAAGGATCGGCCGACGAGATGGCCGAGACGCTGCAGAAGCGGAGGGAGCGCCTCGGCATCTCCTACATCTCGATCAACGCCTACTACCTGGAGGCGTTCGCGCCGGTCGTGGAGCGCCTCGCCGGTACCTGACAGAAGATGGCAGGCATGAGGGGGACGATCGACCCATGACCGCACAAGGAACCTTCGTCACGTTCGGCTGGACCCCACAGGAGCCCTACGACGTCGCCGACGGCGTCTCGCTCGCCTTCGTCACCCTCGGCAAGACCTTCGAGGGCGACCTGAAGGGCTCGAGCACCGTCACCATGATCGTCTCGTCGTCGGAGCACGAGGACTCCCGGTCGTACGTGGCAATGGAACGGGTCTCCGGCTCGATCGGCGACCGTGAGGGCACGTTCGTCCTGCAGCACAACGCGGTAAGCGACGAGGGCGACGACGCGCTCACCTGCACGGTCGTGCCCGGCTCCGGCACAGGAGGGCTGAAGGGCCTGCGCGGACAGCTGCGCATCCTCATCGCCCCTGACGGAGGGCACTCCTACGTCTTCGACCACCGGCTGCCCTGACGCGCTCACCCGGCCAGGGCCACCACGGCGGCGACGACCTCAGGTCCGTCGAGCAGCGCCAGGTCGTTGTGTCCCGCCCCCTCGACCTCGACCAGCGTGACCGGCCCTCCGGCGGAGGCGGCCACCGTACGGCTCAGCGCGGGCGGGACGATCGTGTCGCGGGAGCCGTACACGACCGTGGTGGGCACCCGCACCGACGCCAGCGGGCCCGCGACGGGCAGGCGGTCGCGCAGGAGAAGCCCGACGGGCAGGAACGGGTAGTGGTGGCGGCCCGCCGCCGCCAGATCGGTGAAGGGGGAGCGGAGCAGCAGCCCCATGGGCGGCTGCCGCACCGCCAGCGCGGTGGCGACGGCGGCGCCCAGGCTCTCGCCGAAGTAGATGACCGGCCCCTTCACCAGGGCGCGCGCGGCGAGGGCGTCGCGCAGCAGGCCGTCCTCCGAAGGGGAGCCAGGATTGCCGCCGTAGCCGCGATAGTCCATGAGCAGCACGTCGAACCCCTCGCGGGCCAGGGCGGCGGCCAGCGGCGCGCGATGCAGGCGGTTGCCCGCGTTGCCGCCCGTCACCAGAACGGTGACTCCCCGCCGCCCGCCCGTGACGTGCCAGGCCGTCAGCGTGAGCCCGTCCGAGGTGGTGAACGTGACGTCGTGCGCGCCCGGCAGGACCGATCCCGCCGACGGCACGACACTGGCGTCGGGCAGGTAGATCAGGCGGCGTTGGAACACCCACAACAGGGCCAGCGCCACCGCGCCGACCACCACGACGGCGAGCACGGCCTTGATCACGCCGAGTCCGCGCTCGGTGCGCACACGGTCACACTGTCCGATCCTGCTCGCCGCGCGGCCGTCAGTAAAGGTCCAGCGCGCGAGCGTACAGACGAAGGAAGACGCGCTGGACCACGGGGACGACTGGGCCGCCGAGCCTGGTGAGCGCGCTTCCCGGACGGCTGAACACGGTGATCGTGACCCGTGCCCTGCCGTCGGGCAGGCGCTCGAGGAGGAAGCTCTCCTCGCCGCTCTCGGGATGACCGGGCAGCGTGCCGTAGGCCCAGCCGACCCTGTCGGCCTCCTCGACCACCCACACCACCCGGCAGGGGGCGTCCAGCACGGCCAGCCGTACGGTGATCTCCACACCCGGCGCCGCCCTCGGCGCCGAGACGCGCGGGCGCAGGCCGACGCGTCGCTGCGCCTGCCAGGTCATCAGCGCCTCGGCCGCCGCCTCGAAGGAGGAGCTGAGCACCCGCGAGTGGCGCAGGTGGTGGTAGCCGTCGGGCAGCTCGCCGGTCAGCGTCGCGCCGACGTCGGGATAGGTGAACTCCATCACAGCCTCACAGTGGGTCGAGCCGCCGCAGCGCGGCGACGGCGCAGAGGGCGAAACCGAAGGCGTTGCCGACGCCGTGCGTGGCGATCATCGTCTCCAGCGGGGGATGTGGCAGCCCCGTCGCCTCGCCGACCGCCCACGCCATGGCCAGCGCCATGGTGACAGCCGACACGGCACCCGACAGCAGGAAGACGCCGCGGAAACGCCGCCACGCCAGCCAGCCGACCCACCACATGCCCGCCGTCAGCACCGCGGAACCGGCCAGTTCGGCCCAGTCGCCCACGAAGTAGCCGCCCAGGACGAGCAGCGTGCCCGCGGGCACGGTCAGAGCCGCGATCGGCGATCCCGACTCCCTGCCGACCAGCCCGGCGACCAGCGCCGCCGCGAAACCGGCGAAGTGGAAGTGCGCGACGGTCAGGGCGAGCATCTGCGGCGTATACCCGAGCAGGTCGTAGCCGCCACGCTCGGCGATCAGCGAGACGGCGGCGACGGACGGCGTGGCCAGCGCGGTGGCGGCCGCGAGCCGGGCGGGGTCGAGCCTCCGCAGGCGGGGGAGCGCGTGAAAGGCCAGGTAGAGCGTGGCGACGCCGTACGCGGCCGCGAGGGCCACGGCGAGCGGGCCTCGGGGCAGCCACAGCGAGGGCGCGCCCGCCACCGCGCCGGCGAGGAACGGCCATGGGCGCACGTCGAGCAGGCGCAGGCCGAGCGGGATGACGACCAGCATGCCAAGGGTCACGATGACGCCGACCAGGGGGGTCACAGTGCCTCCTCCGCTTTTGAACGTGTTCAAACACACGGTACCTCGACAGGATGATCGGGAACAGGCAGGGTGGCGTCATGCGTCGCAAGGGGGTCGTCCTGGTGCTGCTCGCGATGGCCGTGATCGTGACGGCCGCGATCGTGGTGGCCTGGCGAGGCCGGCGGCCCGATTGGACGGGCCAGGCGAGCGAGCGCGTGGTGCGCCTCGACGAGCGGGCGCGAGCCGACCTCATGGCCGTGATCGACGGCCACCTCGAGAACCACGACACAGCGGGCGGGCTTCTCGCCGAGACCAGGCCCGAGCTGCGGCCCCGCACCTTCTGCCACGAGGAACTCGTCGAGGTACGGCAGGGCGGCGACGGGCTCCTGGCGGGGGTGGTCGCCGCCTGCAGCGAACTGGCCCCCGAGGCGGGCGCGCTCGTCGAGGGCACCGGCTACGTGACGGCGATCCTGCTCACGGTGAGGGACGGACGCGTCCTGCGCGCCGAGCCGGCGCAGGACGGCTCGGCGCATCTGCCGTCGATCCGCGCCATGTTCTCGCCGGAAGGCGCGCCGCGAGCCATGGACCTGCTGATGCGGCCCGCGAGGCTCGCCGAGTCCACGGAGGCGGCGGCGAAGAAGTGGTACGGCCTCAGCGGGTAGCGCCGAAGGCGCGGCGGTAGGCCGAGGGGGAGGTGCGCATGGCGCGGCTGAAGTGATGCCGGAAGGTGACGGGGCTTTCGAACCCGACCGCCGCCCCGATCTCCTCCACCGGGGCGCCCGTCGACTCCAGCATCGGCAGGCTGGCCGCGACGCGCTGCGAGATCACCCAGCGCAGCGGCGAGGTGCCCGTCTGCGCCTTGAAGTGCCTGATGAACGTGCGCTCGGCCAGATGCGCCACCCTGGCCAGGTCGGCCACGGCGATCGGGTCGGCCAGATGCGCCATGGCCCACTCCATGGCTCTGGCCACCGCGTCGTCGTCCTCCACCGCCGTCACGGCCGCCTGGATGAACTGCGCCTGCCCGCCTTCCCTGTGCGGCGGGATGACCAGCCGGCGCGCGACCGCGTTGGCCACGTTGGCGCCGTGGTCGTTGCGGACCAGATGGATCAGCAGGTCGAGCCCCGCCGCGCTGCCCGCGCTCGTCAGGATCCTGCCGCCGTCGACGTACAGCACGTCGGGGTTGACGCGCACCGAGGGATGGCGGCGCTGGAGCAGGTCGGCGTACTTCCAGTGGGTGGTCGCCTCCCTGCCGTCCAGCAGGCCCGCTGCGGCCAGCGCGAAGGCGCCCGAACAGATCGAGACGATCCTGGCCCCCCGCGCGTGGGCGTCCGTCAACGCCTCGACCAGCGCGGGGGAGACCTGGGCCCGCACGTCGGCCACGCCAGGCACGATCACGGTGTCCGCCGCGGCCAGCACGTCCAGGCCGTGCTCGGCCCGCATGCTGAACCCGCCGACCACGCGCAAAGGCTCGCCGCTCTCCGCGCAGACCTTGAGGTCGTACCACGGCACCCGCAGCTCGGGCCTGGGCAGGCCGAAGATCTCCACGACGCAGCCGAGCTCGAAGGGGGACATGCCGTCGAAGGCCAGCGCGGCCACCGTGTGCGACCGGGTCGGAAGCGGAAGCAGCATGTCAGGATCGTATGCGTCCTGCGGCGGCCGTTTCGCTACGGGGCGGCGTTCCGACCGGCGGGCGTGACTGGCACGCTGAGTGTCATGGACGACATGCTCAAGGATCTGACCTCGGCCTCCCTGCCCACGGTCGCGCTCGTGCGCGACCTGAGCGAGGAGGAACTGGCCCTGCCCACGCCGTGCGCCGCATTCGACGTGCGGGGCCTGCTCACGCATCTGGAGTGGGTGGCCGAGACGTTCGAGTCGATGGCCGCCAAGGGGCCCAGGCCCGAGCAGGGCGAGTACACGGGCGACTTCCCCGAGCGGATGGGACGGACGCTCACCGCGTGGTCCGAGCCCGCCGCATGGGAGGGCGAGAGCTCGATCGGCATGCCCGTGGCCGCGACCGTGAACCTGCTGCTCGTCGACCTGATCGTGCACGGCTGGGACCTGGCCGCCGCGACCGGCCGCTCGTATCAGCCGGACGGGCAGGCCGTGGAGAGGGCGCTGGCCTTCACCCGGCAGATGGCGCCCATGGGGAGGGAGAGGGGTGCGTTCGGCGACGAGGTCGAGGTGCCAGGCGACGCGACCGACCTCGACCGGCTGCTGGGCGTCACAGGCAGGGATCCCGCCTGGACACCGTGATCACGCGTTGAACACGGTTTGCACTCGCTTGCGTCAAGCACCCGGCCACGCTCCTGACCGTCCCGTCGTAAGCGGTGGAGGTGGTCGCGATGAGGTTCAGTCCCTTACTGGTGATCGCGCTGTTGCTGGTTCTGGCCGCCTGCGGCGGCGGACCCGAAGGCACGGCGACGGCGTCGAAGGAGCGCGCGGCTCCTGCCCGGCCGCCAGGGGTCACGGCGCCGACCCATGCGCCAGGCGCCACGGCGTCGACGGCGCCCATGCCCAGCGCGGGAACCGATCAGAACGCCAGAGCCGAGTCCACCACGGCGTCCGAACCGCAGGTCGACAAGGAGACCGACGCCGAGGTGTCGCAGGTGTCGACGTTCGCGCTCGACGTCGACACCGCGTCGTACGGCTATGCCCGCCGCACCCTCGCTGAGGGCCGTTGGCCCGAGCCCGCGCAGGTGCGGCCCGAGGAGTTCGTCAACGCCTTCCGCCAGGACTACGCGCAGCCGCCCGACGACGGGTTCACCGTGCACGTCGACGGCGCGAGACTGCGGGACGACAACACCGCGGTGCTCAGGGTCGGCCTGCAGACCAGGGCGGCCGACGCCGCCGCCAGGCGTCCTGCGAACCTCACCTTCGTCGTCGACGTGTCGGGCTCGATGGCCGAGCCCGGCAGGCTCGACCTGGTCAAGCAGGCCCTGCACACGCTGGTCGACCAGCTCGCCCCCGGCGACCAGGTGTCGATCGTGTCCTTCAGCGACGAGGCCGCGCTGGTCGCCTCGATGACCCCGCTGACGGCCCGCGCCGACCTGCACGCCGCCATCGACAGGCTCGCCGTCGAAGGGTCGACCAACCTGGAGGACGGCCTGGTCTCCGGATACCGGGAGGCCCAGCGCGCCTTCCGCCCCGCCGCGACCAACAGGGTCATCCTGCTGTCGGACGGCCTGGCCAACACGGGAAGCACCGCCTGGCAGGCCATCCTCGACCGGGTCAAGGAGTACGCGGGCAAGCGGGTCACGCTGCTGACGGTCGGCGTGGGCAGGGACTACGGCGACGAGCTCATGGAGCAGCTCGCCGACAACGGCGACGGCGCCGCGGTCTACGTGAGCACCGTCGAGGAGGCGCGCAAGGTCTTCGTCGAGCAGCTGCCCGCCAACCTGGAGCTGCGCGCCCGCGACGCCAAGGCGCAGGTGGTCTTCAACCCGTCGGTCGTCCAGAGCTACCGGCTCGTCGGCTACGAGAATCGGGCGCTGGCGAGCGAGGACTTCCGCGACGACGCCAAGGACGGCGGCGAGGTCGGTCCCGGGCACTCCGTGACCGCGCTCTATGCCGTACGGCTGCGCGCGGGCGCCTCGGGCCAGCTCGCCTCGGCGACCGTACGATGGCAGGAACCCGACACCCGCAGACCCGCCGAGGCCAGCGATTCGGTGGCCGCCGCCGACCTGAGCGGCGCACTCTGGAAGGACTCGCCGTCCCGGCTGCAGGTGGACGTCGTGGCCGCCGCCTTCGCGCTGTACATGCGGGACAGGGAGGCGTTCGGCATGGACCTGCCGATGCTGGGCGAGCACGCGGGCCGTCTGGCGTCGACGACGGAGGACCCGGCGGTGGCCGAGCTCGCGAGCCTGATCGAGAAGGCCAGGACGGTCGGCTGACCGCTCTGGCGTGAGAAGCGCACGGTCGTTCGCCCCCGGTCGGGTCAGTCCCAGCCGGGGGCCGGCGGCAGAGGCCAGGCGGGCGGTTCGGGCAGCGGCCCGCCGACGGCAGGCGGTGCACAGGGCGCCCGCCAGCTGAGCCAGCCGAGCAGGGCGTGGCCCGAGCCCGCGACGGCAGGGCCGGTCGGCGACACGGTCCAGGAGCGGCCGAGGTCGACGGCTTCGACCCGCCCCACGGGGAAACTCCGTGCGGCGAGCGAGGTCAGGGTGTCGTCGAGGGCCCACGAGACGTAGGCGGCGGGCCAGTCGGCCGTGCGGTAGCCGGCGTCCAGGTCGACATGGTGGGTCTCGACCTCGCGCCAGCAGCGGTAGAGGCAGGCGTTCGCGCTACGGGCCAGGTGGGCGAGGACGTGGCCGCGGGTCCACGTGGGCAGGGCCGAGGGCGCGCGCACGCGCGTCGGTCAGGGCGGGCAGGGTGCCGGCGAGCCGGGCGCAGGATCGGGCGAGTTCGCCGATGACGCCGGGCACGTCGGCGCTGGTGTGCGTGCGGGACACGGGCCGCTCCTGAAGATCGCCGCGCGTCGTCCAGGCGCAGGGCGCTGCCCGGCATGCGCTGTTCCGGTGCGATCGTACTAGGAGTATCGTCCTCCATAGTTCGAAATGTCAGACCATTGTTCCAATTACTGGAAAATGGCGTTGGGAAACGGGTGTGATGTGACCGTCGTGAACCACTGGACACTGGCCGACCTCGAGACAGCCGTTCCCGGCGGCGTTCGGACACGCGCCACCGATCGGCTGCGCCTGGCCCACGACGCGTCCCACTTCCTGCTGCACCCGGAAGCCATCGTCACTCCGGCCGATCCGGCCCAGATCGGTCAGCTGCTCCGGTTGAGCGGCCGGCACGGCGTGCCGCTGACCTTCCGTTCGGGCGGCACGAGTCTCAGCGGCCAGGCCGTCACCGAACACCTGCTCGTCGACACGCGCAGGAACTTCCGTGACCTGGAGGTCCTCGACGACGGCAAGCGGGTCAGGGTGCAGCCAGGGGTGACCCTGCGCCAGGTCAACCTTCGTCTCGCCGCCTACGGGCGCAAGCTCGGCCCCGACCCCGCCAGCGAGTCCGCGTGCACGATCGGCGGCGTCGTCGCCAACAACTCGAGCGGCATGACCTGCGGCACCGAGCACAACACCTACCGCACCCTGGAGTCGCTGCTGCTGGTGCTGCCGAGCGGCACGCTGCTCGACACCGGCGCCGCGGACGCCGACGAACGGCTGCGCGCCACCGAGCCCGACCTGTTCGCCGGGCTCGAGCGCCTGCGCGACAGAGTACGGGCGAACCCCGACTCGGTGAGGCGCGTCAACGCCCAGTTCGCCATGAAGAACACCATGGGGTACGGACTCAACGCCTTCCTCGACCACACCTCGCCGAGCGAGATCCTGACCCGTCTGGTGGTCGGCAGCGAGGGCACGCTCGCCTTCGTCGCCGAGGCGACCTTCCACACCGTCCCCCTGCACCGGCACGCCGCCACGGGGCTGCTCATCTTCGAGACCCTCGGCCAGGCGATGGGCGCGATGCCCGAGCTGGTGGCCGCAGGGCCGGCGGCCGTCGAGTTGCTGGACGCCGTGGCCCTGCGCGTCGCGCAGCTCGATCCGAAGGCCGATCCGGTCCTGCGCGCCCTCACCGTGCGCGAGCATGCCGCCCTGCTCGTCGAATGGCAGGAGGGCGACGCCGAGGTCCTCGACGATCGCGTGCGCGCCGTCGGCCCCCTTTTGGCCGGCCTGCCCCTCGCCGGCCCGCCGCGGCTCAGCGGCGAGGCGGCGGCGCGGGCGGCGCTCTGGCACATCCGCAAGGGGCTCTACGCCGCCGTGGCCGGCGCCCGCCCGCCGGAGACCACCGCCCTCCTGGAGGACATCGCCGTCCCCGTGCCCGCACTGGCCGACACGTGCGCCCGACTCACCGACCTGTTCGGGCGTCACGGCTACGAGGACAGCGTCATCTTCGGCCACGCCAAGGACGGCAACCTGCACTTCATGCTCACCGAGCGGTTCTCCAGCGGAAAGGCGCCTGACCGGTACGAGGCGTTCACCGAGGACATGGTGGATCTCGTCCTCGCCCACGGCGGCACGCTCAAGGCCGAGCACGGCACCGGTCGCGTCATGGCGCCGTTCGTCCGCCGCCAGTTCGGCGACGAGCTCTACGAGGTCATGCGCGAGCTCAAGACGCTGTGCGACCCCGGAGGCATCCTCAACCCCGGCGTGCTGATCACCGACGATCCCACGGTCCACCTGCGCCACCTCAAGACCGTGCCGACCGTCGACCCCGAGGTGGACCGCTGCGTCGAATGCGGCTACTGCGAGCCCGTCTGCCCCAGCAAGGACCTGACGACCACGCCGAGGCAGCGCATCGTGCTCCGCCGCGAGATCGCGGTCGCCGAGGCGGCGGGTGACCGGAGGCTGGCGCGCGAGCTGCGGCAGGAGTACTCCTACGATGCCGTCGACACGTGCGCCGTCGACGGCATGTGCGCCACCGCGTGTCCTGTGCTCATCAACACCGGCGACCTGATGAAGCGCCTGCGCGCCGAACGGCGCGGGCCCGTCGCCCGGGCCGGGTGGCGGGTCGCGGCCGGCCGGTGGGCGGGCGTCACCCGCGGCATGGCCCGCGGTCTGGACCTGGTCGGCAAGCTGCCGCCCGCGCTGCCCGAGGGCGTGAGCCGGGCGGCCCGCGCGGTCTTCGGACCGGGGCGGGTGCCCCAGTGGCAGCGCGACCTGCCGAGGGGAGGCCGCGTCAGGAGAGCTCGCCCGGTGGCCGACCCGCACGCCGTCTACGTCCCCTCCTGCCTGGGTACGTTGTTCGCGCCAGGGGGCGGCGGCCAGGGTGTCGATGCCGCGCTGACGGCCCTGGCCGAGCGGGCGGGGATCCGCCTGCTCGTGCCGGACCCCATCGCCGGCCTGTGCTGCGGCACGCCCTGGTCGTCCAAGGGGATGTCGTCCGGGTACGCCGCCATGCGGGAGCGCGTGCTTCCCGCGCTGGAGCAGGCCAGTCTCGACGGCAGGCTGCCCGTCGTGAGCGACGCGGCCTCCTGCACGGAAGGGTTCGAGCGGCTGGTCGGGGCCGGCGGCGGGACGGTGCGGGTCGTCGACGCGGTCGCCTACGTCGCCGAGCAGGTCCTGCCCAGGCTGACCGTGCACCGCCGGCTGGCGTCGCTGGCGCTGCATCCCACGTGCTCGTCCACCCGACTGGGGCTCGACGACGCGCTGCGTGCCATCGCCGAGGCCATCGCCGACGAGGTCGTGGTGCCTGACGGCTGGCAGTGCTGCGGCTTCGCCGGCGACCGTGGGCTGCTGCATCCCGAGCTGACCGCCGCCGCGACCCGCGAGGAGGCCCGCGGGGTGGCGCTCAGGGACTTCGACGCCTACGCCTCGGCCAACCGCACCTGCGAGATCGGGCTCGCGCGCGCCACCGGCCGGCCGTACCGCCACCTGCTCGAGCTCCTGGAGGAGGCCACCCGCCAGGAGCACGCGTGACCGGGTGACGGGCCGGCCGGCGGCGACGCGGGGGACGGCGACGGCGGACGCCGCCGTCCCCCGAGCCGAGGCCGACAGATCTATCGGGTGGCGCGGGGGCCCGCGCCGGCCACGATGTCGGCGACCGCCGGGTCGTCGTCGAACGCCTCCTTCGGGAGCGTCGTGTTGTCGTAGAGCGACACGCCCGAGGGTGGATCACCCGGGTCGGCGTCCCAGACGTTGCCGATGAACGCCACGTGCTCCATCGGCGGCGACACGTTCAGCACCACCGGGTTGTCGGCCCGATGGACGACGTTGCCCTGGACGGTGACCCACGCGGCGCCGTAGTCGGTGTAGAGGCCGAAGTTGTAGGGCGTGATGGTGTCGCGGACGACGTTCCCGCGGATCAGCGCGCCGCTGGCGTACGAGACGCCCTGGCTGCCGGACAGGTAGATGCCGCCGCCGTCGGCCAGCACCTGCATCGTGTCGTGCACCAGGTTGTCGAGTACCTGGGCACCGCGCCCCTCGTACACCACGATCCCCGCGTGCGGCGCGTCGTTGACCCGGTTGTGCGACACGACGGTGTCCCTGGTGCCGGTCAGCAGGATCGCCGGCGATCCGTGGTAGTCGCGGCCGATGTGGTGGACGTGGTTGTTCTCGAGCCGGTGGCGGCGTGCCCCCGAGCCGATCACGACGCCACCGCCGCAGACCTCGTCGACGACGCTGTCGCGGAGTACGTTGTCGGAGCCCTCGCCGCGGAACTCCAGCGCGACCGCGCCCAGCCGGGTGAACCGGCAGCCTTCCAGCGTGACCCGCGACGCGTTCTCGAACACGACGTTGCCGGGCATGGCGGCCGGGTCGCCTGGGACGGTGACCTGCCCCTGGCCTTCGGCGAAGGTGACCGTCTGGAGCGCGCCGCCGTCGTAGAAGCCGTTGCCGTGATAGTGCAGGAACCCCTCGGGCGCGCTGGGCCGCAGCCAGGTCGCCTCCGCGAACGTGATGCCGCGGAAGGCGACGTCGTGGACGTCGCGGGCGTGCACGAGCGTCTCGAGCACCGGCGCCACGACATCGTCGAGCTTCTCGCCGGGAAGCGGCAGGTAGTGCAGGACTCCGCCGCCCAGCGCGAAGGTGCCCTCGGTCAGGAACGCGGGGCTGTTCTCGGCCGAGGTCGGGGCGTCGGCGCCGTTGGACTCGCCGGCGCCGGGACCGTCCCAGCTGATGACCGACTGGTAGAGCCGCGCCGCCCAGCCGAAGGCGGGCTGCGCCATGGCGACGGTCGTCGAACGCTCGTCACCGGAGATCCGCGACACCTGGCAGCGAGCCTCGGACCAGGGATAGGCGCCCCGGTAGACGAACTCCACCTCGCCCTGCCACGACCCGGGCGCGGGATCGTCGATGACGTAACCGGTCTCGGTCCTGGTCAGTCGCTGGTCGAGGGTGACGGAGGCCCGTACGGCCCGCCTCCCCGAGACGTAGAGCTGGCGGCTGGCGAGGCCGGGTACCTCGGCCCTGCAGACGCCGTCGTCGCCCCTGCGCCAGCCGGTGATCGGCCGGCCGCCGCTGATGACGACCTCCTCCTGTACGGCGGTGCCGTAGCCGTAGGCCTGGTAGACGACGCCGGAGTCGGCGCCGGAGAGCCGGAACGGCTCGGTGAGCCGGTACGTGCCCGCCCTGAGGTTGACCACGGTGCCCGGCGCCGCCGCGGCGCGGGCCCGGTCCAGCGTGGCGAACGGCCGCTCGATCGTGCCGGGACCCGCGTCGTCGCCCGCTGGATCGACGAAGAACATAGAGACGTCCTCTCGTGTGTATGCTGTACACTTCTGGTATACAGCATAGACAGGGAGGGGAGTCAAGATGGCGAATCCGGATCGCAGCACGGAGTTGCTGTGGGGTGCCACGTCCAGGCGCGGCCTCAGCCTGGAGCGGATCGTGCGAGCCGCGATCGAGCTGGCCGACGCCGAGGGCCTGACCGCGGTCTCCATGCGAAGGGTCGCCGAACGGCTCGGCTTCACCACCATGTCGCTGTACCGCCACGTGCCGGGCAAGGCCGAGCTGATCGACCTCATGCGGGACGAGGTCATCGGGGAGAAGGTGGACGACGGCACCGGGCGGCGTGCCGGCTGGCGGGCTGAACTGGAGGCGTGGGCGCGGGCCGAGCTGGCCCTCTACCAGCGGCATCCCTGGCTGATCGAGTCGCACGGATCCCGGCGCGTGCCGGGGCCGAACGCGGTGGCCGGCTTCGAGCGGGCGCTGGAGGTGGTGGCGCGGACCGGGCTGCCGCCTGCGGAGGTGGTGGCCGTGGTCACCCTTGTCGGCGGCTTCGTCGAGAGCGCCGCCCGGCAGGTGATCGAGACCGCCCACACCGAGCGGCGCACCGGGGTCAGCGAGGAGGAGTGGTGGGGGGGCCGCGATTCGCTCTTCGAGCACCTGGACCGGTATCCGACGCTGAGCCGGCTGTACCGGGAGGGCGGCTACGACGCGCCTCTCGACCCGTTCGAGTTCGGCCTTCAGCGGGTGCTCGACGGGATCGAGGCCCGCGTCCGTGATGAAAGTCGTGATGAAAACGCATGTGTAGTGTGCGGGAAGGCCGTGGACACGGCCGCCACCGGCAGGCCGCGGGACTACTGCTCCCGCGCCTGCCAGCAGCGCGCCTACCGGATGCGCAAGGGCTGACCGTCGTCGAACTCCTCCCGGAGGCCGCGGCGGACGTACGACGTGCCGACCGGAACCCGGCGGAGTCGCCGGACTCGTCGCCCGGCCGGGGAATCAGTCCACGATCTCGTGGGGGAGACCGAAAAGGCCGGGGTCGGCGGTCAGGAACGAGACGACCTCGGCGACCTTCGTGCCGCGCAGGGCGAGCAGGTCGAGCCCTCCGAAGACGTAGGCGGCCCTGTCCTCGTCCCACCGGTAGGTGCCGAACGCGAACTGCCCGTTGGCCCTGGCGGGCAGGAACCGCCACCGCAGGCTCATCGGCGTGCCGGCCAGGAAGGTCCTGATGGCGTCACGACCCTCGAACCATTCCGGCAACGGCGGCATCGAGTACCTGGCGTCCTCGGTCAGCATCGCCACGATCGCCTCGACATCGCCCCGTTCCCATGCCGCGGCGTACCGGTCGGCCAGCCTGCGGACCTCGTCCTCGTCCACGGAGCGCGGCACCGCCTGCCGCCCGGTCTCCTGCGGCCCGAGAGCCGCGCGGGCACGCTGCAAGGCGCTGTTGACCGACGCGACCGAGGCGTCCAGCAGGTCCGCGACCTCCCGCGCCGAGAACCCGAGCACCTCGCGCAGGACCAGGACGGCCCGCTGGCGGGCGCCCAGCCGCTGCAGCGCGGCGACGAAGGCGAGCTCCACGCTCTCGCGTGCCGCGTACCTGGCCTCGGGACCGAGATCCGCCGAACCGGCCGGCCGGTCGGGGTAGGGTTCCACCCACGCCCTTTCGACCAGGGGCGCGCCGGGACCGAGGTCCGCGGGAAGCTCCCTCCTGCCGCGCGTCTCGATCAGCGTGAGGCAGCGGTTGGTGGCGATCTTGTACAGCCACGGCCGGAGCGAGCCACGCTCGTCGTACCGCCCCAAGGCACGCCAGGCTCGCACCAGCGTCTCCTGCGTCACGTCCTCGGCGTCGTGGAAGGATCCGAGCATGCGATAGCAGTGCGCGTGCAGCTCGGCGCGGAACGGGTCGACCAGCAGCCCGAAGGCGGCCGTGTCACCGGCCCGCGCGGCATCGAGCAGTCGCGCCGCGAGGACGTCGTCGCCAGGCATCCGCCCACCTCGTCGGTCCACGCCCGTGAAGGGCCCTGACCAGCCTAGCCCCGGCTATCCCTCCCGGTGGTCAAGGTGGATCAGGCCAGGTGGAAGCCCGGGAAGGGGCAGGCCGCGCAGCCGCATGCCCGCCCGCAGGTAGGACAGCCGCTCGGCCGCGTGTTCGGCGTGCTCGCCATGGACGCGAGCCGCCTGGGCCCACGCGTCCTCGTGCGGGCCCGCCTCCTCGCCGACGTGCTCTCTGGCGGCCGCGGCGGCGCCGGTCCTGGCGCACCAGTCGTCGACGAGCCGCCGGTGCTCGCGCAGCAGCCGCAGCTCGGCGCGGGCGTCGGCGCCCTCGTCGTGGTCGTCGAGGAGCGGGGCGGTGCCGTCGAGCCAGAAGACCGCTTCCTGTGAGGCCGCCTCGACGCCGGGAAGGATCTCCACGGTGTCGGCGCGGCCGAGCGGGGCCAGCAGGAGCAGGGGCGGCGTGCGGAGGGCGTGGGCGAGCACGAGGAGCTCGGGCAGGGTCATCGAGGCCCGATGGCCGCTCTCCAGCTTGGCGAGGTTCGCGCGTTCGAGCGGGTAACCCAGCCCGGTGCAGCGGTCGGCGAGGGCCTGCACGCTCAGGCCTCTGCGCCTGCGGTGGTGCCTGATGTTCTCGGCCACCTGGCGGGTGTAGGCGGCTGTCCAGCGGGTGGCGCTCGTTCCCGGCACGAAGGGTCCCTTCCGGCTCAGGGTGGACGACCGGCGGGCTCACGCTAGACGATCTTGAGCGTTCGGCACAACCGGAGTTGACCGCCCATCGTCATGACGGGAAGCCGGGGTCCACGAGCGCAAAGACCGGCAGGCTTTCGAGAAGCGGGCCGGCGGTGACCGTTTCGAGGCCGAGGCAGACGTTTCGGCGCGCCGACGCCGGGCGGGACGTGGTCCCGCCCGGCGTGGACGCGAGAGGTCGGCGACGTGGCACGGCGTCACCGGGTGTCAGCGCTTGCCGTACCTCTGGTTGAACCTCTCCACCCGGCCCGCGGTGTCGAGCACGCGGCCGCGTCCGGTGTAGAACGGGTGGCTGGCGGAGGAGACGTCCACGTCGACCACGGGGTAGAGGTTGCCGTCCGCCCACTCGACGGTCTTCGCGCTCGTCGCGGTGGACCTGGTCAGGAAGGCGTAGTCGGCGCTGGCGTCCCTGAAGACGACGGGACGGTACTCGGGGTGCAGGTTCTTCTTCAACGTTCCTCCTTGAAGGTGACGTGCCGGCGGACGACCGGGTCGTACTTGCGCACGTGCAGCCGGTCGGGGTCGTTTCTTCGGCTCTTGGTGGTCACGTAGGTGTAGCCGGTCCCGGCCGAGGACCTCAGCCTGATCACTGGCCGCTGGTCGTTCCTTGCCATCTCACACCCCTCGTGAAAACGATAACCGTTTCAACTGCGGACGGGCGTACGATATTCCCGTCACCGACCACCTCTGGAGTCCTATAGACTGGCTACGCGCCGAGAGCGCAAAGGGGCTATAGCGCAGTTGGTAGCGCACCTCCATGGCATGGAGGGGGTCAGGAGTTCGAGTCTCCTTAGCTCCACCGTCAGCGAACGGCCGGTGAAACCGTCACCGGCCGTTCGTTATTCCATGGGATGATCGTTCCCGTGTCCGCCCGCCTTTCCCTGCGCCTCGCGCGTGCAGCGGCCTTCGCCGCAGTGTGCGTGCTGCTGGGCGTCGTGGCCCACGCGGTCGCGGGCGGTGCCGTGGCGGGTGGCACGGCGGTGCTCGGCTTCGCGGTGTCCATGGCGGCGGGCCTGCCGATCGCGGGGCGCGAGCGCGGACTGCGCGTGATCCTGCCCCTGCTGGCCGCTGTGCAGGCCGTGCTGCACGTGATCTTCTCCACGGCCCACGAGCCCGACCCCGTGCAGATCCTGACGGGCCACGCCCACGTGGGAGGGCTGGCACCGGGGTCCGGCATGCTGCTCATGCACTGCTGGGCCGTCGTCATGACCGCCATCTGGCTGGCCAGGGGCGAGGCCGCGCTGTGGGGGCTGCTGCGCCGCCTCGGGGCGCGGCTCGTGCGCCTGCTGCTCGCCTGGCCGGCCGTTCCGGGCCCGCGCCCGCTGACCGGCTTCGCCGAGCCGGCCGTGCTGCGGACGGCGACGCTCCATCGAGGGATCAGCGAGCGGGGGCCTCCTCTGTCGAGGGCTCGATAACGCCATCCGGGCGGCCGTTCTGGCTGGCCCGGCGCTTGCCGTACCCCCGAACACAGAGGACATCATGTCTCGCTTCGCCATGCTCGCCGCCGCCTGCCTGATGGTGGCGGCCTGCGGAACACAGAGCCCCGCCGCACGACCCTCGTCCGCCGCCGCCCGCGAGCCCGGTTACCCGGTGACGATCAAGAACTGCGGCCAGGACTACACCTTCCCCGCCGGCCCCCGCCGCGTCGTCGTCATGAACGGCGGGTCGATCGGCGAGGTCTCCTCGCTGCTCGCCCTCGGGCTGGGCGACCGGATCCTGGCCAACCTCCAGTCCTACGGCGCCTCGGACGAGCCCGGCAGGGCCGAGGCCGTGGCCGCGCTGCCCACCGGCGACTTCAAGCGCACCAGCTTCAACGACATCCCTCGCGAGTCGATGCTCGGGCTCAGGCCCGACTTCGTGCTGGCCACCTCGGGCCGCCAGTTCGAGCCACGCGACGGCTTCGCCACCCGGGAGGAGCTGCGCGCCGCGGGAGCGCCCACCTACACGCCGGAGAGCACCTGCGGCGTGGGCGTCCGGCAGGACCAGTCGATCGAGGACAGCTACACGCTGCTGCGCGACCTCGGCCGGATCTTCCAGGTGAGCGACAGGGCCGAGCAGCTGATCGCGGAGTCGAAGCGGCGGATCGCCGCCGTCTCGGCCAAGGTCGCGGGTAGGCCCAAGCCCAGGGCGATGCTGATCATCCCCGGCATGACCATGGGCTCGAACGCCTTCAGCTCGATCGGCGCCAAGGGCATCTGGAACGACATCTTCGCCAAGGCGGGGGCGGTCAACGCCTTCGAGAACACGACGGACGACCTGTTCACCAACCTCAGCAAGGAGCAGGTCGCGGCCACCCAGGTCGACGTCGTCGTCATCGTCGACTGGCTCAACCCCGACCCCGACGCGGAGGCGAGGAAGCTGTTCGCCCAGTTCCCCCACTGGGGCAAGCGCTACGTCGTCCTCTCCGACTCGGCCTATGTGGCGCCGAACAACGCCACGGCCGTGGAGAAGATCGCCAAGGTCATTCACCCGGAGGCCTTCTGACATGCGCCTGCCTCTGCTGCCCAGTGTGGTCGTGCTCGCGGCCGCGCTGGCCTTCGCCATGGTGGTGGCGATCGGCATCGGCTCGGTGAACGTCCCGATCGCCGACACGTGGCACATCCTGACCGGCGGCGCGGGCGCCGATCCGATCCAGGACCAGATCATCTGGCAGTACCGCCTGCCCAGGGTCCTGCTGGCCGCGCTGGCGGGAGCGGGGCTGGCGGCCGCGGGCGTCGTCCTGCAGGCGCTCGCGGGCAACCCGCTCGCCGATCCGCAGGTGCTCGGCGTCTCCTCGGGCGCCTCGGTCGGCGCGGTCCTGGTGATCACGCTCGGCACCGGAGCGGCGGGCGGCCTCGGCGTCTCCTCCGCCGCCTTCGTCGGCGCGATGGGCGCCGCCGTGCTGGTGTTCGTGCTGGGCCAGCAGCGCGGCAGGCTCACCCCGACGCGCCTCGTGCTGGCAGGGGTAGCCGTCGGCTACGTCCTGCTCGCCGTCACCAGCTACATCCAGCTCCAGGCGACGCCCAACGAGCTCGGCGCGGTGATGTTCTGGATGCTCGGCAGCGTCGCGGGCGCCCAGTGGGACCAGCTCGGCCCGATCGCCGCGCTCGTGGCCTGCTGCGGGGTCTTCATCACCCTGTACGGCAGGCGGCTCAACGCCCTCGTCACGGGCGAGGAGTCGGCCACCGCGCTCGGCCTCAACGTGCGGCGCGCCCGCGTGGGCCTGCTGGCCGCCTCCTCGCTGCTGGTCGGGGCGGTCATCGCGGTCGCGGGCGGCATCGGCTTCGTCGGCCTGATGATCCCGCACGTGGTCAGGCTGTGCTTCGGCACCGACCACCGCAGGGTGGTGCCCGTGTCGGCGCTGGCCGGCGCGGTCTACCTGGTGCTGGTCGACCTGCTGTCCAGGACCGTCGACGCGCCGAACGAGCTGCCGCTCGGCATCCTCACGGCGGTCTTCGGCGCGCCGTTCTTCCTCTGGTTGCTGCGCCGCGACAGGAGCGTGACGGCGTCATGAAGCTGCTCGTGGACGAGGTCGCGGTGACGCTCGACAGCACGCCCGTGCTGCGCGGCGTCAGCGTCGAGGTGGAGCCAGGGGCGATCGTCGGCCTGGTCGGGCCCAACGGCAGCGGGAAGTCCACGCTGCTGCGGGCCGTCTACCGGTCACTGCGGCCCGGCCAGGGCGCCGTACGGCTGGGCGGGACCGACGTGTGGGCGATGTCGGCCCGCGAGTCGGCGCTGCGCACCGCGGCCGTGCTGCAGGACAACACCATCCCCGCGGGCATGACCGTGGCGGAGGTCGTGGAGCTGGGGCGTACCCCGCACAGTCGTGCCCCCTACAGCCGTGTTCCTCACAAGGACGGCGGGCGCGAGCCGGTCGAGGAGGCGATGCGGCGCACGGGGACGCTGGCGCTGGCGGGGCGGCCGTTCGGCGCGCTGTCGGGCGGCGAGCGTCAGCGGGTGCTGCTGGCCAAGGCGCTGGCGCAGAGCCCGCTGCTGCTCGTGCTCGACGAGCCGACCAACCACCTCGACATCAGGGCCAGGTTCGAGCTGCTCGAGCTGGTGCGGGAGCTGGGCGTGACCACGCTCGCCGTGCTGCACGACCTGGATCTGGCGGTGCGCAGCTGCGACTCGCTGGTCGTGCTGCACGAGGGTCGTGTCGCCGCGGCGGGGCATCCGCTCGAGGCGCTCACGCCCGGCGTCCTGAGCGGCGTGTTCGGCGTGGTGGGGGAGGTGGCCGCGCACCCCGACGGGATCGTGCGCGTCACCTACGCGGCCAGGCCGCTCGCCGCCACCGCCCTCGTTCCGTCCTAGCCCTCGCTCCGTCCTGGAGAGTGGGGGCGCGGGGATCCCGCGCCCTCACCGGGTGAGGCTCTGGAGGTGGCTGCGCAGGACCCGGGTCATGGTCCCGGCGTCCATGCGGTCGGGGTGCAGGACGGCGTGCACGGTCAGCCCGTCGATCAGCGCGCACAGCCGCTCGACCTCCACCTCCAGGTCGACGTCTTCCCTCAGGCGGTCGCGCCTGCGCGCGCCGTCCAGCACCCTGAAGACCAGGTGGCGCAGGCCGTCGTAACTCTCCTCGGCGTGCGGGCGCAGTTCGGGGCGGGTGCGGGCGGCTGTCGCGAACGCCAGCCAGATCGTGGCCTCCTCGCGCCGCCGCTCGTCGAGGGGGAGCAGCTCGGCCAGCATCGACTCCGCGACGGGGAGGCGGTCGCCGACGGTCTCCAGCCTCTCGACGTGCTCGAGGAGCCGCCGCACCACGCGCTCGTTCATCGCCTGCATCGCGAAGACCATCAGCTCGGTGTGCCCCGCGAAGTAGTGCCTGACCGAGCCGATGGCCAGCCCCGCCTCCTCCGCGACGTTGCGCAGCGAGGCCTGTTCGAGCCCGTCGCGGCGCACGACGCGGAAGACGGCCTCCACGACCTCCTCGCGGCGGGCTTCCGGATCGACGATTTTCGGCACCTTCCTTTTATAGCACGACCCTGCTAATTTATTTGGCATGACCGTGCTAAATATCGTGCTGATCGTCGGGCTGGTCGGCTACGTCGTCGTCAGGCGCATGATCGGCGAGCCGCTGAACGCGCGCGACGTCTACGTCCCGCCCCTCGTCCTCATCGGCCTCGGGATCCACGCGCTGTCCGCCGTGGCGCTCACACCTGTCGACGTGCTCTGGCTCGTGATCAGCGGCCTGGTCGCGCTGGGCTTCGGCGCGATGCGCGCCTCGACGACGGGACTGTTCGAGCGCGAAGGCGTGCTGTGGCAGCGCTACACCTGGCGGACGCTGGTCGTCTGGGTGGTCTCCGCGGCGGCGAGCATCGGGGTCGGCCTGCTGGCCACGCGATTCGGCCTGCACGAGCAGGCGCGGCCGATCTCGCTGTCCATCGGCGTCGGACTGGCGGGGGAGGCGCTGGTGACGGCCGTCCGCGCGCGAGTGATCGGCGTGCCGTACGCGAACTAGAATATTGTTATGTCCGAGAATCTGATCTTCCGCCTGCCCCCCGCCTTCGACAACGTGGAAGAGGAGCGGCGCCACCGCAAGGAACGCCTCGCCGCCGCGCTCCGCGTCTTCGGCAAGTTCGGGTTCGAGGAGGGCGTGGCCGGCCACATCACCGCCCGCGACCCCGAGCTCACCGACCACTTCTGGGTCAACCCGTTCGGGATGTCGTTCAAGCACGTCAGGGTCAGCGACCTCATCCTCGTCAACCACGAGGGCAAGGTGGTCGAAGGGCGCTACCACGTGAACGAGGCCGCCTTCGCGATCCACTCCCAGGTGCACCAGGCCAGGCCCGAGGTGGTCGCGGCCGCGCACAGCCACTCGGTGTACGGCAGGGCGCTGTCGGCGCTCGGGCAGACCATCGAGCCGATCACCCAGGACGCGTGCGCGTTCTACCAGGACAACGGCCTGTTCGACGACTACACGGGCGTGGTGACGGACCTGGAGGAGGGCAAGAGGATCGCCGCCGCGCTGGGCTCGCACAAGGCGGTCGTGCTGCGCAACCACGGGCTGCTGACGGTGGGCGACAGCGTGGACGCCGCGGCGTGGTGGTTCATCACGATGGAGCGGTCGGCGCAGGTGCAGCTGCTTGCCAAGGCGGCGGGACAGGTGGTGCCGATCTCGCACGAGAACGCGGTGCTGACGCATCAGCAGATCGGCAACGACCTGGTGGGGTGGATCAACTACCAGCCGCTGCACGACCAGATCACCAGGGAACAGCCCGACCTGTTCGAGTGACCCTCGCCCTCCGCCGATCTCCGGCAGGCGCGTGGTGGGGCGAGGCGCGCTCTCGGAGATGCGCGGTCAGGTGGGCCAGGAGACGGCGGAGTCGGCCCAGCGGTCCAGGAGGACCTGGTCGTGGCTGATCGCCAGGACCCCCGCCCCCGTTCGCGCCTGGTAGGACCGGACGACCGCGACCAGGTGCGCCTGCGTCGACGCGTCCAGCATCGTGGTCATCTCGTCGCAGATCAGGTACTTCGGCTCCAGCGTCAACGCCCGTGCCAGGCAGGCCCGCTGGAGCTGCCCGTCCGACACCTCGTGGGGCCGCCGGGTCAGCAGGTCGCCGGTCAGCCCGACCTCCGCCGCGAGCTCCTCCACCAGCGAAGGCGCGGGACGGCCCGCGGCGGCCGGTGGCTCGGAGATGATCTGGCGCAGCGTCAGCCGCGGGTCGACCGCCGTTCTCGGCTGCTGGTACAGCAGCGCGACGCGCGTTCGCAGCCGCCTGGGAGCGCGCTGCCGCCACCGCGTCACGGCCGTCCCTTCGAGGCTCACCCCGCCCGACAACGGCCGCAGCAGCAGCGACAACACCCTGGCCAGCGTCGACTTGCCGCACCCGCTCGGCCCGCCGAGCCCCACGGTAAGGCCCTGTGGCACCTCGATGGAGACGCGCGACAGCACGGACGCCCGCCGTACCCGGCGGTGATGTCATGAGCGGCGAGCATGTCCTGCATCCCTGAGCGGATGGTGGCACGAGACCCCTGCGGCCATCGCGGGCTGCGTGGCGCAGGCGGCGCCCGCGTGCCGGCAGCGGCGCGCGAACGCGCACCCCGGCGGCAGCGCGGTCAGCTCGGGCGGCATCCCGGGGACGGCGACGAACTCCCTGTCCGGCTGGGCGGCGACGAGCCCCGCTGTGTAGGGGTGGCGGGGGCGCTCGAGGATCTCGGCGGCGGGTCCCGCCTCGACCAGGCGGCCGGCGTACATCACGGCGATGTCGTCGGCGACCTGCGCGGCGGCGCGCAGGTCATGGGTGATGACCAGCACCGCCCTGCCCTCTTCGCACAGCTCGCGCAGCACGGCCATGGTCCGCTCCACCAGCGGCCTGTCCAGGCCGCTGGTCGGCTCGTCGGCGATCAGCAGGCCAGGGTCGCCGGCCAGGGCGATCGCGTTGGCCGCCCGCTGCGCCATCCCGCCTGACAGCTCGTGCGGGTAGCGGTCGAGGTCGCGCGGGGCCAGGCCGAACCGCTCGGCCAGCTCGTCGGCGCTCCGCGTGGATCCCAGCTCGCCGAGAGCCTCCCGCAACTGCGCTCGCGCGGTGCGGACAGGTGTGAGGTGCGTGGCGGGGCTCTGCGAGATCAGCCCGATCTCGCGCCCGCGCACCCTGCCCGAGAGTACGGCGGGCGTCGCCGACAGCAGGTCGAGCGACCCGTCGAGCACCGCGCGCCCCGACACGCGGGCGTTGGCGGGCAGCAGCCCGAGCAGCGCGTGGGCCAGGACCGACTTGCCGCACCCCGACTCGCCGACGAGCGCGAGGCACCGGCCAGGCCGTACGGAGAAGGTCAAGGGTCTCGAACTCCGAGCTGATCGCGATGACGAAGGCGTCGCCGGCGGGGGCCGGGCCCGTGGAGGGAGCGGTAACGGCGGACAGGGAGACGACGGCGAGCAGCGTGCTCACCCAAAGGGCGGGTCGCATGATTATTTGCAACTAGCTGCGCCTGAACGTCTGCCGGTAGGCCAGCGGGGACACGCCCACGGCGGCGTGCAGATGCTGCCGCAGCGAGACGGCTGTGCCGAAGCCCGAGCGCCTGGCCACCTGGGCCACCGCGAGGTCGGTGGTCTCCAGCAGATGGCGCGCCTGCTCGACCCGCTGGAGCGCCAGCCATCTGGCGGGGCTCAGGCCCGTCTCCTCGCGGAAGCGCCGGGTGAAGGTGCGCACGCTCATCCGCGCGTGCTCGGCCAGCGCGGCCAGGTCGAGCGGCTCCTGCAGGCGCTCCAGCATCCAGTCCCTGGTCGCGGCGGTGCCACTGCCGTTGGCCTCGGGAAGCGGCCGGTCGATGTACTGCGCCTGGCCCCCTTCCCGCCATGGCGGCATCACGCAGCGGCGGGCCGTACGGTTGGCCACCTCGCTGCCGTGGTCGCGGCGGATCACGTGCAGGCACAGGTCGAGCCCTGAGGCGACGCCCGCGGAGGTGAGCACGTCGCCGTCGTCCACGAACAGGACGTCGGGGTCGAGCAGCACCTTGGGGAAGAGCCTGCGGAAGCGGGAGGCGTTCATCCAGTGGGTGGTGGCCGGACGCCCGTCCAGCAGTCCCGCCGCACCCAGCACGAACGCCCCCGTGCAGATCGACATCACCCTCGGCCGCCCCTGCAGCGCCTCTCCGAGCGCGGGCGGGATCGTGCCGGTGAGCATCGCGGGCCCGCCGTGGACGCCGGGCACCAGTACGGTGTCGGCGCTGTCGAGCACCTCGAGGCCGTGGTCGGGCAGCACGCGGTAGCCCGCGTTCGTCCTGACGGGGGCGCCGCCGACGGAGCAGGTCACCACCTCGTACAGATGGTTGCCGTCGCGGTCGCGTGCGGCCCAGAAGACCTGGCCGGGAATGCCCAGATCGAGCGGGGCGAAGTCGTCCAGGACGACGACAGCGATCCGATGCGCCATGGCCTGATTCTTTCACATATTGGCTATCCGGCCACTCGCGCCGCTTTTAGCTGGCTGTGGAAGATGGTCGGCATGAAGTTGCACCGCGCGTGGCTGGTGGCGGGGGTCGCGTTCGTGGCGATCATCGGCGCCGCCGGGTTCCGCGCCACCCCTGGTGTCCTGATCAACCCCCTCCAGGAGGAGTTCGGCTGGTCGAGCGGAGAGATCTCGCTCGCCGTCTCCGTCAATCTCGTCCTGTACGGCCTGACCGCGCCCTTCGCCGCCGCCCTCATGGACCGCTTCGGCATGCGCAGGGTCGTCTCGGTGGCGCTCACCCTGGTCGCGCTCGGCAGCGGTCTCACCGTCTTCATGGGGGCCAGCTGGCAGCTCGTGCTTTGCCGGGGGCTCCTGGTGGGCCTCGGGACCGGCTCGATGGCGCTGGTGTTCGTCGCGACGGTCACCGACCGCTGGTTCGTCCGGCACCGCGGTGTCGTCACCGGCATCCTCACCGCCGCGGGAGCGACGGGACAGCTCGTCTTCCTTCCCGTCCTCGCCTGGCTGGCCGAGGGCCCGGGCTGGCGGATCGCCTCCCTCACCGTCACCGGCGCGGCCCTGCTCGTCGCGCCGCTGGTATGGGTGTTCCTGCGCGACCATCCCGCCGACGTCGGCACGACCGCGCTCGGCGCGACCGCCGCCGTCAGGCCGGAGCCGCCCACGGTCAACGCGGCGGTCAGGGCGCTGAGCGTGCTGCGATCGGCGGCCAGGACCCGCGCCTTCTGGTTCCTCGCCGGCGGCTTCGCCATCTGCGGCGCGAGCACCAACGGCCTGGTCGGGACCCACTTCATCCCCGCGGCGCACGACCACGGCATGCCCCAGGCCACGGCGGCGGGGTTGCTCGCGCTCGTCGGTGTCTTCGACGTCGTCGGCACCGTCGCCTCCGGCTGGCTTAGCGACAAGGTCGACCCGAAGGTGCTGCTCGGCGTGTACTACGCGCTGCGCGGCCTGTCGCTCATGGTGCTGCCCGGCCTGTTCGCCGCGTCCGCCGAGCCCAGCATGCTGCTGTTCATCGTCTTCTACGGCCTGGACTGGGTGGCGACGGTGCCGCCGACGGTGGCGCTGTGCAGGAGGATCTACGGCTCGGACGGCGCGGTCGTCTTCGGCTGGGTCTTCGCCTCCCACCAGGTCGGCGCCGCGGTCGCGGCCGTCGGCGCCGGGCTCACCCGCGACCACATGGGCGCCTACGACCTGGCGTGGTACGTGGCCGGCGCGCTGTGCCTCCTGGCGGCGGGGATGTCGATGGCCATATCGTCGCAGGCTCCTCGCTCCCGCATACGGCATGCTGGGACCCATGATGGTGCTCCCTCTGGTGGTCAGGATCGAACGCGCGACCCCTCCCGAGCGAACTGACGCCCTCGAGGCGACCGCCATGGCCGTGCTCGACCTCCTCGCCGACCCCGGCGAGTGGGAGGAGGACCTGGAGACCTGGCAGTCGACCGGCAGGATCCGCAAGGTCGTGCGCAGGGCGCGCGGCGCCGAATGGCGCAGGGCGCTCGCGCTGCCCGGCCGTACGATCGAGCACCGCACGGCGGAGGTGCGCGTCTATCCACCGGTGCCCCTGGACGACTGGCCGAAGGACCTGGCCCGGTTGCAGGTCGGCGGGACCGAGCTCGTCGACACCGGTGAGCCAGGTCCCGCCGAGCCGCCGGTCCTCTGGGAGAACCCGGCGCTGCGGATGTCGGCGGGCAAGGCGATGGCACAGGCGGGCCACGCCGCCCAGCTCGCCTGGTGGGCCAGCGCGCCCGAGGAGCGGCAGACATGGCGCGAGCAGGGGCTGAAGGCGTCCGTGCGCCCCACCAGCGACTTCGACGCCCTGGCGGTCAGTGGCCTGCCGGTCGTGCGCGACGCCGGGTTCACCGAGATCGCACCGGGCTCGTGCACGTTCGTCGCGGACGTGCCGTGGCTGCGCGTCAGATCGTGATGATGTCGGCCAGCACGCCGCCCTCGGGGGTCAGCCTCTCCGGGGCGGGGCTGTCGTAGACGACCATGAGCCTGCCGTCGCCCAGCACGGCCATGCCCTCGGGATGGTCGCAGCCCACACCGTACGGCAGGTCCCTCACGAACGTGGGCTGCCCCTCGCCGCTCCACAGCATGAGCGTGGCGGGCCCGTCCAGGCTCATGCTCGGGCCGGCCAGGATCAGCAGCCCGTCCCCGTAGGGGCACAGGTCGCGCACGCCGAGCCCGCCCATGTCGAGGAAGTGCTTGCGGAAGGACCTGAGCCGCAGTCGGCCACGGCCGGAATCCTGCACGTCGAGCTCGAGCACGACCCCCCACCCGCGCAGCACCGGCCCGCGCAGCCCGAGGAAGACCCGCTCGCCGAGCAGCGCGACGCCCTCGATGTCGAGGCCGTTGTCCTTCCCAGGGATCGCGGTGAAGGGGCCCAGATGCGGATCGTCGGCGAGCACGTCGGCCAGCCCGGTGAGGACCGCCCCCTTGCCCACCGCGTCGGGGCCCTCCAGCGGCAGCCGCACCACGATGAACCTGTTCGGCTCGCGGATGACCGTGGCCAGCCGTCTGGCCACCTTCTCCGGGTCGGCCGGCTTGGCCTTCCTGCGCTTGAGGCTGTGCGAGCCGACCGCCCACAGCACGCCGTCCGTGTTCGCGATGCCCTCGATGTCGGCCTCGTCGTCCCTGCCCGCGGGCAGGTCCACGTAGTCGGCGAGATGGAAGGTGCGCTCGTGGTCGTAACGCTCGCCTGTCCAGGTCAGGCGCTCGATGGTGGCGGTCTCGTCGCCCGCGACCCACAGACCGGAGGCGTCGACGCGCAACGCGGACAGGTTCGTGTGCGTTTGCGCTTCACGTGACGCGTGGTCAAATCGGAGTTCCACCATGGCCGCTTTCTACACGTAATCCGGCGATATGTCGTACGCTCCCGATCGTGCTCGATGGGGAGAGTGGGGCCGCAGGGCCTCAGGTTAAGTATCAGGCGAGGCCCACAGGCTCTCCGCTCAAGCGCAGTCGCCTGGGTGACCTGCGGATGCGCGTGGTCTACCGGGTGCTGGCCGTCGTGGCCGCGCTGGCCGTGGTCGTGGCGGGCGGGCTCGCCATCGCACTGTCAGGAGAGGCGGACGAGGTCGCCGCCCGGCCGGTCGCCGCGCCACCGGCCGTACCTTCCTCGTCCGCCCTCTCGCCACCCGCCTCACCAGCCCTCTCGGCTGATCCCTCGGCCGCGGCCTCAGCCCCGCCTTCGTCCGCGGCATCGGAGGATCCCGCCGCCGGTTCCGCCGACCCGCCGTCTGCCACGTCCTCCGCCGTCGCCGCGCCGGTCTCCTCGGCCGTTCCCTCCGACCCCTCGGCTTCCGGCGTCCCGGCCCCTTCTGCTTCCGGCGTCCCGGCGCCCTCCGCGACGCCGAGTCCAGGGGCGACCATCGCGCCCGGCTACACCGCGCTCGAGGCGCTGGCCGCCGACCGCAGGGTGCCGAAGCTGCCCGGCCGCATCAGGATGCGCGCGCTCCCGGGCAAGCCGGTCGCGACCAGCGGGACGATCAAGGACGTCAAGGCGGGCGTGTCCGTGCCCCGCCTGCGCGGCCCGTGGAAGCGGTACGGCGCCGCGCCCTTCACCTCCAAGCAGGTGCTGCCCAAGGCCGGTGCGAGCCCCAGGGCGATGCTGGTCAGCTGTCCCGTGCCGATCGAGGCGCAGAAGCGGCTGCGCGAGACCGCCCTGCTGGCCGCCCGATGGACCCTGAACCACCACCCCAAGGGTGCGGTGATCCGCTGGCTCGGCACCCAGCCGATCAAGAAGGGCTGGACCCTCTACTACCAGGTGAAGTACGGCAAGCGCTCCTCGGTCGCGGCCGTCGCCGTCCTCGACGCGGGGCGGGACAGGCCCGCGCTGGTCTTCGTCTCGATCCCCGACGCCCAGAAGAAGCGATGGGCCGACATCCGACGCGTCATGTCGGGAGTTCGTGTTCTAGGCTGACGAATGAGAAACGTGCGCACAGATGACCAAAACCGTACGGTTCGGTCAATTGCGTGCGTTTCTTATTGTGAAGCGACAGAGAATGCGGCGATGTTGGGGGAGTGACGCCGTGGCTGAGCGTTCGAGCTTGCCGAAGAAGGAGCCGGACAAGGAGCCCAAGCCGTGGCGTGCCGAGGGCTTGCCAGGGGGAGGAGCGGGCGGCCGGCCCAAAATCAACTGGTGGCGCTTCGTCATCACGCTGCTCGTGGTGTACGCGGGCTTTTTCCTGATCTCGTCGTTCTTCGACGACGGGCAGATGGAGACCATCTCCTACAGCCAGTTCACCAAGCAGGTGACGGGCGGCAACGTCAAGGAGGTCTACGCCCAGGGCTACTCCGTCACAGGAGACCTGAAGAAGGCCGCGACCGACCCTGACAGCTCCAACAAGTCGTACACCAAGTTCGTCACCGAGATCCCGGTGTTCGCCAACGACGAGCAGCTCTACCAGCAGCTGACCGCGGCGGGCGTGGAGATCAAGGCCGAGCCCATCAGCACGGGCAGCCGCGGTTTCCTGCTCAACCTGCTGCTGTCGCTGCTGCCGATCGCCGTCCTCGCGGCGCTGTGGATCTGGGTCATGCGGCGCGGCGCCAGCATGATGGGCGGCGGCGGGCTCGGCGGTCTGGGGAAGTCGAAGGCGGCCAAGCCGATCGCGAGTGACAAGATCCGCGTCACGTTCGAGGACGTGGCGGGCATCGACGAGGTGGAGAACGAGCTCGTCGAGATCGTCGACTACCTGAAGGACCCTGACAAGTACCGCCGCCTCGGCGCCAAGCTGCCCAAGGGCGTCCTGCTCGCGGGAGCGCCGGGAACGGGCAAGACCCTGCTCGCGCGAGCCGTCGCGGGCGAGGCCAACGTGCCCTTCTTCTCCGCCAGCGCGTCGGAGTTCATCGAGATGATCGTCGGCGTCGGCGCCTCGCGGGTGCGGGATCTGTTCGAGGAGGCCCGCAAGGTCGCCCCCTCGATCATCTTCATCGACGAGATCGACGCCATCGGCCGGGCCAGGGGCGGTGCCAGCGGCATCGGCGGGCACGACGAGCGCGAGCAGACGCTCAACCAGATCCTCACCGAGATGGACGGCTTCTCCGGGGCCGAGGGTGTCATCGTGATCGGCGCCACCAACAGGCCCGAGGTGCTCGATCCCGCGCTGCTGCGTCCCGGACGGTTCGACCGTACGGTCATGGTGTCCCCGCCCGACGCGGCAGGCAGGGTCGCCATCCTGCAGGTGCACACCAGGAGCGTTCCCCTCGACGGCGACGTGAGTCTGGAGCAGCTCGCCAAGACCTCGCCCGGCATGACGGGCGCGGACCTGGCCAACCTCGTCAACGAGGCCGCGCTGCTGGCCGCCAAGCGCGGCAAGGAGAAGGTCTCCTCGGCCGACTTCGCCGACGCGCTGGAGAAGCTGCAACTCGGCGCGGTCCGCTCGATCGTCATGCCGCAGGAGGAGCGCACGAGGACCGCCTACCACGAGGCGGGGCACGCCCTGCTCGGCATGCTCCAGCCGGGCGCGGACCCGGTCAGGAAGATCTCGATCATCCCGCGCGGCAGGGCGCTCGGCGTGACGCTGTCCACGCCCGATACCGACCGCTACGCGTACGACGAGAAGTACCTGCGCGGACGCATCATCGGCGCACTCGGCGGCATGGCGGCCGAGCAGGTCATCTACGGCGTCATCACCACGGGCGCGGAGAACGACCTCGAGCAGGTCACGATGATCGCGCGCGGCATGGTCGGCAGGTGGGGCATGTCGGAGAAGATCGGCCCGCTGACGATCCTGCCGAACGACGGCCAGCCACAGGCCGCCCCGCACACGCTCGCCGCGCTGGACGAGGAGGTGCGGCGGATCGTCGACGAGTGCTACGAGGCGGCCGTCAGGGTGCTCAACGAGAACAGGGACAGGCTGGAGGCCATCGTCGTGGCGCTGCTGGAGCAGGAGACGCTGGACGAGGCACAGGCTTACGCGGCGGCCGGGCTGCCGCGCGCCAACAGGCCGGCCATCGAGCCCAAGCCGCACTAGGGTCATCGAAGCGGGTCGCTCGACGGCCCGCTTTGACCCCTTTGTGGTCTTATCGGGGCATGGGTCCGGGCACCTTGCCCGGTGTGACTCTCAACGATGAAATCTTCGCCCGCCTCGGAGATCCCGGACTCGAGCAGATCGCCGGGTTGCTCGGCACCGACACCACGCAGGCCCGCACCGTGGTAGAGGCAGCGGTCACCACCATCGTCGGCGGCATGGCCTACAACACGGGCGAACCGCAGGGCGCCCAGGCCCTGCGCACGGCGCTGGACGACCACGTCGACAGGGACCCCTTCAGCGCCGATCCCTCCGACCTGGAACAGGAGGGGCGCGGCATCCTCGGCCATGTGCTCGGACGCCAGGGGACCGAGCAGGCGGCCGACGGGATCTCGCAGTTCGCCGGGCTCAACTCGGCGACGATCCTCAAGGTGCTGGCCGCGCTCGCGCCGATCGTGATGTCGATCCTGGCGAACAGGGCCAGCAGGCAGGGCATGGACGCGGGCGCGGTGGCCGACGACCTCAACAAGGAGCAGTCCACGGCTCCCGGCGGGATGAACGACGTGCTGGGCGAGCTGCTCAGGAGCATCCTGGGCGGTGGCGCCGGCGGAGCGGGCGCGGGCGGCCTGGGAGACCTGCTGGGCGGCCTGCTGGGCGGGCCGCAGCCCTCACCCGAGTCGTCCCGGCCCGAGCCGTCCGGGCCCCAGACGTCACAGGCGCGGGAGCCGGGACAGCAGGCTCCGGCGGAGCAGCAGGCACCGGGGCAGCGCCGGCCCCAGTCGGCTGATCAGGAGAACACCAACCCCGACTGGTGAGGCAGGCACCGCGGCGGGTCAGGGGAGCCTTGGTGAGGTCGGGCACCGCGGCGGCGCTCGTCTCAGGCGGCGGGTCAGGAGACAAGCGGCCCTGCGGGTGACGCCGGGTCCTGCCGAGGCCGGGGCGGGCAGGGACGGGGTCCCGTTAAACTGACCAGGTGATCGTGCTCGCCTCCGCCTCGCCCGCCCGTCTCGCCCTGCTCCGCAGCGCCGGGCTCGATCCCAAGGTGATCGTGAGCGGGGTCGACGAGGAGGCCTTCACCGCCGTCCTCGCCGCCGACCTGCCGCTGAAGCTGGCCGTCGCCAAGGCCCAGGCCGTCGCCGAGGGGCTCAGCGAGGGCCTGGTCATCGGCTGCGACTCCATCCTCGAACTGGACGGCAGGCCGTACGGCAAGCCTGGCACCGCGGACGAGGCACTGGCGCGCTGGCGGATGATGCGCGGCAGGACCGGGCGGCTGCTGACCGGTCACTGCGTGATCGACGTCGCCACGGGACGGCGGGCCGCCGAGGTGGCGTCCACGACGGTGCGGTTCGGCATGCCGTCCGAAGCCGAACTCGCCGCCTACGTCGCCAGCGGCGAGCCCCTGCACGTGGCGGGCGCCTTCACCCTCGACGGGCTAGGCGGCTGGTTCGTCGAGGGCATCGAGGGCGACCACGGCAACGTGCTGGGCATCTCCCTGCCGCTCGTTCGCGAGCTGTTCGCGGAACTCGGTTACGCGGTGACCGACTTCTGGCGCTAGTTTCTCCCCATGCGATCATTGCGGGAGTTCGCCGGTGGCATCGGGTTCTTCTTCCAGGGTGTCGGCTGGGTGGCGAGGAACGGCAGATGGTGGGCCTTCGGGCTCATCCCCGCGCTGATCGCGTTCGCCGTCTACGTCGCCGCGCTGGTCTACCTGGGCAACAACGCCAGCGAGATCGCCGACTTCCTCACTCCGTTCGCCGACGGCTGGTCTCCAGGGTGGCGCGACTTCTTCAGGGGAGCGCTCGGGGTACTGCTGTTCATCGGCGGGCTGGCGCTTGCGGTGCTGACGTTCACCGCGCTCACGCTGGCCATCGGGGAGCCGTTCTACGAAAAGCTGTCGGAGAAGGTGGATCCCCTGCAGGGGGCGGACGACGTGCCGTGGTGGCGGTCGATCCCGCGCTCGCTCAAGGACAGCCTGGTGACGCTGCTGTACGCGCTGATGTTCACGATCCCGCTGTTCTTCCTCGGGTTCGTGCCGGTCATCGGGCAGACGGTGGTGCCGGTGCTGGGCGCGCTCGTGTCCGGCTTCTTCCTGACGGTGGAGCTGACGTCGCTGGCGATGGAACGGCGGGGCATGAACCGTAAGGCCCGCTTCGGGGTGCTCCGCGCCAACAAGGCCCCCGCGCTGGGGTTCGGGGTGCTGGTCTTCCTGCTGTTCCTGGTGCCCTTCGTGGCGGTGATCGCGATGCCCGCGGCCGTGGCGGGGGCGGCCCTGATGGTGCGCTCGCGGCTTGCCGCCCTGCCTCCCGCGCATGCCTAGCGTGCCGGGAAACAGGCGTTGCCGGGAGACTGGAGCTGCCGGGAAACGGGCGTTGCCGGGAGACTGGAGCTGCCGGGAAACGGGCGTTGCCGGGAACCAGGGGGACACGGGAAACGCAGGAAACATCCTGGTAATACCGTCGTCGTACATTTTGTGGGTGAGGCGGGACTCATGAGGCATTGAGGGGAGTCCGGATGCGCGCACCACTTGTCATCGCAGTCGCCCAGCCTTCTTGCGTGCCGTACGACGTGGCGGCCAACGCGGCCGCGCACGCGGCGGCGATCCGCGCCGCGGGGGCCCGCGTGGTGGTGTTCCCCGAGCTCTCCCTGACGGGCTACCACCTCGACGCTCCGGTCATCACGGCCGTGGACCCCCGCCTGGCGCCCGTCGTCTCGGCCTGCGCGGACACGGGATCGCTCGCACTGGTCGGCGCGCCCGTCGCCGGAGAGGAAGGCGACCCGCACATCTCCATGCTGGCCGTCGACGGCGCCGGTGCCCGCGTGGCCTATCACAAGCTGTGGCTCGGCACCGCCGAGGCCGAACGGTTCGCCCCCGGTGCCAAGCCCGCCGTCCACGAGGTGGACGGGTGGCGGCTCGGCCTCGCGATCTGCAAGGACATGGGCGTGCCCCAGCACGCGTCCGACACCGCCGCCCTGGGGATCGACGTGTACGTCGGGGGCACGCTGAAGCACGCGGAGGAGACGGCGGTCCAGGACGAGCGCGCCCGCCGCGTCGCGATCGAGCACGGCGTGCGGGTCGCGGTGGCGAGCTTCGCGGGGTCGACGGGCGAGGGCTACACGGCGGCCGCCGGCCGCTCGGGCATCTGGTCCGCCGACGGCACCGTGATCACCCAGACCGGCCCGGAACCCGGCGCCCTCACCCGCGCCACCCTCCGCTGACCCGCGCTCCCCGCCATTCCCCGCCCGCACCGCACGCGCCTTCGCATGCCTCGCCTTCCGCGCCGTACGCGCCTTTGCATGCCCGGCCCTTTCCGGACTCGCGCGCACGGACCGTCACATGCACGCGTCTTCAGGGGCTTGTCCACGGTCGCACCTGGCGCCGTTCCACGCTCGCCGCCTCCGGTCGCCCGCGCCGGCCTCCGCTGAGAACGGTGGACTGCGCGCTCCTCACCTGCCGCCTTCGCATCGAGGAGGCCGGGATCGCCGCGCATCCGGCCACCCATTTCACGGCTCACCAGTACCACCACCATCCGTAGACCAGCCGGCGGGCACGACGCCCCATCCACGCCTTCCACAGGCCGCGGGTGGGACAGCGGCTGTCCGTATGGCGGCGGGCACCACGGCCCCATCCACGCCTTCCACAGGCCGCGGGTGCGAGGGCGGCTGTCCGTAGGGCGGCGGGCACGACGGCCCCGTCCACAGGCCAGCGAGTGCGACCGACGCCATCCACAGAACCACGCTCGCCCGAAACGTCCCCACCCCTCACCCGGCACCCTCATGCCCCATGAGCACCCACCTCACCGAACCGGCACTCACCCTGACCACGCCCGCCGACGTCCTGGCCGCCGTGCCGTACATCGTCGGCTTCCACCCGACCGACAGCCTGGTCGTCATCGGGCTGGCGGGCGGCGTCGGCCATGGCGAGATGCGCGTCTGCGCACGCTGGGACCTGCCGCTGTCGCCAGGCTCGCTGCGCCCCCTCGCCGCGCTGTTCGCCAGAGAGTCGATCACCCATCTCGTCGCCGTCGGGTACGGCACGCGCGCCCGTGTCACCTCTGCCGTCGACGAGCTCGGCTCCATCGCCAAATGGTGCGGCGTCGTCCCCTGCGAGGTCCTGCGCGCTCATGAGGGCCGCTACTGGTCGTACGTGTGCGACCTGCCCGACTGCTGTCCGCTGGACGGCACGCCGTACGACACCTCCACCAGCCAGATAGCCGCTGAAGCGACCGTGCAGGGCCTGGTCGCCCTACCCGATCGCTCCACCCTGGAGGCCACGATCGCGCCCCACGCGGGCCCCGTGCGGCTGTCGATGCGCCGGGCCACCGCGGGGGCCGTCGCCGCTCTCCGCGCCACCATGGCCTCCGCCCCCGACGCCGACCACTTCGCTCAGCGGTTCGTCGCCGAAGGTCTGGCCAGGGTCCGCGCCGCCATCGAGACCGCCAAGGCAGGGGCGAGGATCGAGGACAAGGAGGTCGCCCGCCTGGGGCTCGACCTGTCCGTGATCAGGATCCGTGACGAGGCCTGGACCCTCCTCGACGACGCCACTCAGCCCGCCCACCTCGCCCTCTGGAGGGACCTCACGCGGCGGCTCGAACCGCGCTTCGTCCCGCCTGCGGCCGCTCTCCTCGCGATGTCGGCCTGGCGCGGCGGCGAGTGCGTCCTCGCGACCATCGCCCTCGAACGCGCTTTGGCCATCGACCCCGGTTATTCGATGGCCAAGCTTCTGATGCACGCGCTCCAGCAACTCCTCTCGCCCGCCGTGCTGCGCGACCGCATGCCGAGTCCAGCCGAGCTCGACGCGGCCATGGGCGCGCCGCGGGCGAGCTGGTTGCTGCCGCTCACCGCCGTCCTCGACGAGAGAGAGGAGGCCCTCTCGTGAAGCCTTTCCGATTCACCCGAGCCGCGCGGTTCCACGACCGGCCAGCCGCTCAAGCTCGGCAATCCTCACGTCGAGCTCGGGAACATCGCCAGCCGGGCAGCGCGCCGTTGGGCCTGCTCCTCCGGATCGGGCACCAGAGCCGACAGCAGCAGCCGCCGCGTGTAGGGGTCGCGCGGATTCGTCGTGACCTGCTCGGCGTCTCCGGTCTCGACGATCCGGCCCTGCGCCATCACTGCCACGCGGTCGCTGACGTGCCGCACCACGGCCAGGTCGTGCGAGATGAACAGGTACGCCACCCCAGTGTCCCGCTGGATCTCGATGAGCAGGTCGAGCACCTGCGCCTGGGTGGACACGTCGAGCGCGCTCACCGGCTCGTCACAGATGATCAATCTGGGTCCCAGCGCCAGCGCGCGGGCGATGGCCACCCGCTGACGTTGCCCGCCGGACAGTTCGCGGGCCCGCCGCTCGCCGGTGCCGGCGGGCAGCCCCACCCTGTCGAGAAGCGACCTGATACGCCTGCCGGCATCGGCGGCGGTGTGACTCCCGGCCACGAGCAGCGGCTCGACGAGGATGTCGTGGATGCGCATGGCCGGGTTCAGCGAGCTGTACGGATCCTGGAACACCGCCTGCACGTCCCTCGCCCTCGCCTCGCGCGGAGCCGGAGGGCCGCCGGCGAACCGGATGGCGCCCCCGGTGATGGGGGCCAGTCCGAGCACCGCCCTGCCCAGCGTGGTCTTCCCAGAGCCCGACTCCCCGACCAGGCCGAGCGTCTTACCCGCGGCGAGGGCGAGACTGACCTCGCGCAGCACCCGCAGCGGCGGCCTGCGCCGGCCCCGCTGCCTGAAGTCCACGCACAGCCGATCCACCTCCAGCAGCGGCCCGCCGAAGACCAGCCCGCCTGTGACGGGTCCGCTTGGATCGGGTCTGCCTGCGATCGACCCGACTGGGATTGGCCCGTTTGGATTGGGTCGGCCCGGGTTCGGGCCGCTGACGGCGAGGCCGGGGACGGGCGCGGACCGTCCGGGATGCGCCTTCCCGTTGATCCGCGTCACCCGAGGTGCAGGGCGCCGGGGTGTCGCGTTGTGCGGGTTGGCGGCCAGCAGCGTGGCCGTGTACGGCTCGGCGGGCGCAGCGAACAGCCGGGCGGCGGGCGCCGTCTCCACGAGCCGGCCGTCCCGCATCACCGCCACGCGATCGCACATGTCCGCCACCACTCCCAGGTCATGGGTGACGATCAGCACAGCCATCCCGCGCTCGCGTTGCAGCGACCGCAGCAGATCGAGCACCTCCGCCTGCACCGTGACGTCGAGCGCGGTCGTCGGCTCGTCGGCTATCAGCAGGTCGGGATCGCAGGACACGGCACCCGCGATCAGCACCCGCTGCGCCGTGCCTCCGGAGATCTCGTGCGGGAACGACCGGTAGATCCGCGCGGGGTCCGCGATGCCGACCCTGGCCAGCAGGTCGAGCGCGCGCCGCTTCGCCTCGCGCCTGGACAGCCCGAGGTGGACGATGATCGGTTCGATGAGCTGGCTGCCGACCCTGAAGCTGGGGTCGAGGTTGGCCATGGGCTCCTGCGACACGTACCCGATGCGTCGGCCGCGCATCCGGTTGAGGTCCCGTTCGGACAGTCCGGTCAGCTCCGTGCCGTCGAACACGACGCCGCCGCCGGTGATCCGGCCTGTGCCGGGCAGCAGTCCGAGCGCGGCCAGCACGGTCTGCGTCTTGCCGGAGCCCGACTCGCCGACCAGCCCGAGCACCTCGCCCCGCCGTACCGCGAGCGACACCGCGTCGACGACCGTGACGGGACCATGGGCGACGGTCAGGCCGGTGATCGTCAGGAGGGCGTCAGTGTGAGGGGCGGGCGGCGCGGAGGCAGGGGGCGCTGCGGCGGGAGCACGGGCCGGTTCGAGGCCGTCGCGTACGGCGTTGCCCAGCAGGGTGACCGCGAGGACGGTGAGCGCGATGGCCGCGCCGGGCCAGATCGACAGCCATGGCGCGGTGAACACGTTGGTCGCGGCGTCGTTGAGCATCGCGCCCCAGCTGGGCGCGCCCGGCTCGCCGAGCCCGAGGAAGGTGATGCCCGCCTGGATCAGGATCGCCGCGCCGAACAGCAGCGGCGCCTGCACGACGACGGCCGACCTGACCACCGACAGCACGTGCCTGCGCACGATGCGCAGGTCGGACAGGCCGGAGACCTTCGCCGCGTCGATGTAGAGCTCGCCGCGCACCCGCTGAGTGGCGGCCCGGACGAGCCGGTAGATGGACGGCGAGGCCAGGAACCCGACGAAGACCATCATGCCGATCAGTCCCGGCCCGGCGACGGCGACGAACGCCAGCACCACGATGATGGCGGGCAACGCCATCATCAGGTTGAAGACCCAGCTCGCCACCGCGTCCACCCAGCGCGCGAAGTATCCGGCGAGCATGCCCGCCGTGACGCCCACCACGAGCGCGACGACCGTGGCCAGAAGCGCGCCGACCAGCGTGTCGCGGGCGCCGAACAGCAGCCGGCTCAGCACGTCCCTGCCGGAGCCGTCCGCGCCCATCGGGTGGGCGGCGCTCGGCGGGCCGAGCACGGCGGGCAGGTCGACGAAGTCGGCCGCATAGGGCGCGAGCAGGTCGGCCGCCGCCGCGGCGACACAGACGACCAGGAGGAACGCGGCGGACACCGCCGCGCCAGGCCGACCGAGCAGGCGCCTCATCGGATCCTCACTCTCGGGTCGAATCCAGCGGCGTGCAGGTCGTGTGGGCGCCTCACCTTCGGGTCGTGCCTGGCGGCGTGGGGGTCGGTGACCAGGCCGTGTGGGCGCGTCATCGGGTTCTCACCTTCGGGTCGTGCCTGGCGGCGTGGGGGTCGGTGACCAGGCCGTGTGGGCGCGTCATCGAGTTCTCACCTTCGGGTCGAGCCAGCCGACCAGCAGGTCGACGACCAGGTTGACGGCGAGCACGACGACGACGCCGACCACGACGACGCCGAGCACGACGGGAATGTCCGACCTACTGGCACTGGCGGAAGCGAGGCTGCCGAGCCCTTGGATGGCGAAGACCTGCTCGACCACGATCGCGCCACCGAACAGGCCGATGAACTGCAGGCTGACGACGGTCAGCGCGGTCGGCGCCGCATTGCGCAGCACGTGCCGCAGGAGCAACCGCCCGCGTGGCAGTCCGCGGCTGCGCAGCGTGCGCACGTAGTCCTGCGCGAGCACCGACGCCACCGCGCTGCGGGTCTGTGCCGCGATCGCGGCCACGGATCCGATGGCGATCGCCGTGACGGGCAGGATCAGCGACCTGATCCACTGCACGGGGCTCTGGCTGATCGACACGTAGCCGGTGGCGGGCAGCCATGGCAGGTTCACCGCGAACACGATGACGAGCAGCAGCGCGATCCACATGCCAGGTACGGCGAAGCCGATACTCGCCAGCACCTGGACCGTCCTGTCCACCCATCCGCCGCGGATGGCGGCGAGCATGCCGTACGCGATGCCGAGGAACGCCGAGACGAGCGTCGCCGGCACGGCGAGCGACGCGGTGATCGGCAGCCGTGCGGTGATCGTGTCGGCGACGGGCACGCCCGTGAACCAGGACACGCCGAGATCTCCGCGTACGGCGTCGCCGAGCCATGCCAGATACCGGACGCCCACCGGCCGATCCAGCCCCAGTTCATGCTGTTTGGCCACGAACTGGTCGGCCGTGGCGGTCACGCCGAGGATCTGCTGGGTGGGGTCGGGCACCAGACTGGTGAGTCCGAAGATGAGCGCGGTGATCACGATGAGGAGGACGGCCGCCGCGGCCAGCCGCCGTACCAGGAGCGCGCGCACCGGTCAGACCGCCGGCTGGTAGTCGCGAAGGAAGACGAAGAGCTGCGTGTCGGGCACGTCGATCTTCACCTTGCTCCTGTTCCAGACCAGGAGGCTGGTCGAGGAGTACAGCGGGGCGAACCAGGCCTGGTCGACGACGTAGGTGTTCAGCTCCTTGAACAGCTCCGCCTGCTTGGCCTCGTCGGCGACGGAGATCTCCTCCATCAGCTTCGAGATCGTCTGGTCGTCGACGTGGAACGGGTTGAACACCCCGCCCGCCGCGAGGAACAGGGAGGCGTCGATCCAGTTCTGGGTGGCGGTGTAGGTGTACATGAACGCCGGGTACGTGCCCGCCAGGTACTGCTGAGTGATCTGGTTGGTGGACACCGGTTTGTAGACGACCTTGATCCCGATCTGGGCGAGCTGCTGGGCGACGACCGGGTACAGCGTCGGCACGTAGGCGTTCTCGCTCGGCAGCGTGAGCGTGAACCCGTTCGGGTATCCGGCCTCGGCCAGCAGCTTCTTGGCCTTCGCGGGGTCGTAGGGGTATCGCGCGTTGAGCTCGTCGACGAAAGCGGGCGAGCCCGCCGCGAACATCTGCGTCGTCCGCCTGCCCGAGCCCCCGCCGACCGACCTGAGGATGCCCTCGGCGTCGAGGCCGTGGTTGATGGCCTGCCTGACCTTCAGCTTCGCCAGCGGCGGAGCGAGCTTGCCGGCGCGGTCGACGATCCACATGCCGAGGATGAGCCCCGTCATCTCCTTGTACTGCAGGCCGGCCGCCTTCGCGGCGTTCAGCCCCGACATGGGGATGCCGCCCGTGTCCACCTGGCCGCTCGTGGCGGCCGTGAGCATGGCGTTGGTGTCGGGCAGCGCCTTGACCTGCAGCTTGTCGAAGCCGTACGTCACCGGAAGGTTGTACTTCGCGTTGCGCGTGAAAGTGTAGGAGGAGCCGCGGGTGGATGCCGACAGATCGAGCAGGTAGGGGCCGCTGCCGACCGGGTTGGTCTTGAGTGTGCCGAACGCCTTCGGACTGGCGATCATGCCGGGCACGAGGCTCAGGTTGAACAGCAGTCCGGGGTCGGGTTTCTTCAGCTTGACCACGACCTCGGTGGGGTTCGTGACGTCGACGGATGCGACCGTTGCCAGCGCCGACTGGGTGGGACCCGTGGTGGCGCGGCCCCGGTCGAGGTTCGCCTTCACCGCGGCGGCGTCCAGCTTCGTGCCGTCGGAGAAGACCACGTTGTCACGCAGCTTCATGGTGAGCGTGGTCTTGCCGGTGTCGTACGTCCAGCCACTGGCCAGACCGGGCGTGATCGACAGGTCGGGGTTCAGGGTCGTGAGCGAGGAGTAGACGGCCTGCAGATAGACGACGGACGTCGCGCCCGCGCCCATCGCGGGATCCCAACTCGACACGTCGGCGGGCGCGGAGAGGGTCAGCACCTTCTCGCCGGCGGGCGCGGAGGTCGAGCCGCCGCCCGAACAGGCCGTGCCGAGCAGGGTGAGAACGGCGAGGGCGGCGACGGCGGCCGTTCGGTTGGAAACCGGCATGGATCCCCCTGGGGGTGAGGACGTGCAGCAACAAAAACTACCTATCAGTTGGTAGTGTTTTAACACCTGAAGCCCCGGTGATCGCAACCCCTTCGTAACGTGGAGTTCTCATGCGACCGGCACGTCGACGTGATCAGCCGCTCGACCCCGAGACCGCGGTTGTCGTCAGATCGCCGCCGGCTCGTACGGCACGCCCCAGGGTTCGTGCGTCCCCGTCTCGCGGTGTGCCGTGCCCGCCGGTTCGTCCAGCCCGTCGCAGGTTCGCAGTGCGGCGCACGATTCGCGTGGCACGTCGAGAGTGCGGGCGCGGCGGCACACAACGCGGTCGGTTCCCGACGGACACGACCCTCTCGCCCGCGAGAGGACGCGCCTGCGCATGGCCGGCCCCTTGGCCACCGCCAGGGGCCGTGCGCTACCGGAGCCGGGATTCGTGCGGCCCAAGAGTGAAGGAGGAAACACGGGAAGGCGGTGCGCGTACGATGTCGCGACCGCCGGGAAGAGCACCGCGCGGGAGCTGGGTCAGCCCAGATCCTCGCGCTTGCGGCGCTCGTTGTAGGCCCGCATGCGCGGCGGGTAGCCGGTCAACTGGACATCGTAGACAGGTAGCGCTAAGTCGCGCGCCACCTTGCGGATCACCTGGGGTGAGCCAACCCGGCGCCTGGTCCACTCGCCATCGTCGGCGATGGCGACGGCGGTCGTGTCAGTGGCGAAGGTCTCGGGCTCGACGAAGAACTCCACGCCGCGCCGCGACTTGGCGAAAGCGATGAGCGCCTCGATATCGGCGTCGGTCGCTTCACGGTCGAACTTCGCGACCTTGTTCCCGCGCCAGCGCCGCAGTCCGTAGCGGTCTCGCCATCTCATGCCTCCTTTTTATATCGTTCGCCGCCCTGCCGCGTCGGGGCTGTTATCGGGGAGAGATCGGGGTTTCTCCCGATGTACCCCAACGAGGGCGCGGAGGAGGATGACCTCAGATGGCCCGTCGAGGAAAGGCATGGCATTCATGGCATCGGCACAAACACCAGCGCCGACATCCCGGGGGCACGGCACGGTGCCGCCGATGGAGTTGCGCGTCACCAACCAGGACCGCGAGCACGTGGTCGAGCACGTCAAGGCGGCGTACGCCGAAGGACGGTTCGACAAGTACGAGTTCGACGAGCGCCTCGGCAGAGCCATGACCGCGCGCACCCACGGCGAACTCATGCCCATCATGACCGAGCTGTACGGCCCGCAGCGCAACTGGCAGTCGATCGCCGCGCCGCCCATGGCGGCTTCCCGCCCGATGCCCAAACCGCAGGGATTGCCGGCAGACGGCAACGAACGCGTCGGTGGCGCAGCGGCCCACCTGCTCGGCCTGCTCGGGCTGATCATCGTCGGACCGCTGATCCTGCTGCTCACAGGCGGCAAGACCTCGCCGTACATCCGGCACCACGCGGTCGAGGCGCTGAACTTCCACCTGACCGTGCTGGGCGCGACGCTCCTGCTGCCGTTCACGATCGTGGGGGTCGTGCTCATCCCGGTGATCTGGGTCGCCGCGTTCGTCCTGGCGATCGTCGGTGGTGTGTCGGCGCTGGCCGAGAACGACTTCCGCTACCCGCTGACGGTCCGCCTGGTGAAGTGATCTCCCGCGCTCCGCGACCCTGAGCCGGTGCACCGCACGCGCGGGGCCGGGCACGTATGGGTTTGGCCGGGCACGGGTTCGGGCGGGAGCGGGCGGGGCCCGCGGGGTGCCGCCATACGGGGTGTCATGCGCGGGGTGCGTGCACGGGAGCCCCGTGCATGGGGTGCAGGGCGGACAGGCGCTGGGCGTGCCGCCATACGGAGTGTCGTGCCCGAGGGGGCGCTGTGCGGACGTCATGCACGGCAGATGCCGGGCACGCAGCGCGGGCGTGCACGGCACCGCCAAACGGGGGTGTCATACACGAGGGGGTGTGCGCGGAAGCTGTCCGCAGGGGGTGCCGGGCACGCAATGACTGGGCATGCCGGGCGCCGCCACCCGCAGCACCCCCGAGCAGGCCGTGCACGAGCAGGCTGTGCACGAGCAGGCTGTGCACAAGCAGGCTGTGCACAAGCAGGCTGTGCACGAGCAGCAGGCCGTGCGCGGATGTGGCGGCGCGAGTGGGGAGCGGCGCGGGGGCGAAGGTCGTGCGGTTGGGTGAGGGAGAGGGGCTTACCGCAGGACGACGGGCCAGGTGCCGATGTGGTGCGCGCTGTGCCGAGGGGGACACGCGGAGGAGCGCCGGGGGACGCACCCACGAGGGGTCGGGAGCGCGGGCGCGTGGACGAGGCTCGGAAGGGGGAACATCCGCGGAGCGGTGGGACGTCCGAACGGCAGAGAACGTCCGGCGGTCCAACGGCGGGGGGAAGCCTGCGGGGCGGTGGAACATCCAAACGGCGGTGGGAACGTCCCAACGGCGGTGGGAAGTCGGCGGGGCGGTGGAGACATCCAAACGGCGGCGGGAACGCCCGAATGCCGGTGGGGAGTCTGCGGGGCGGGGGGAAGTCGGCGGGGAACGGCGGCGGGAACGCCCGAATGCCGGTGGGGAGTCTGCGGGGCGGCGGGAACGCCTCAACAGCGGTGGGAACGTCCGAAATGCTGGCGGGAACGCCCGAATGTCAGTGGAGAGGTGGGAACGCCTCAACGGCGGTGGGAACGTCCGAAATGCCGATGGGAACGTCCGGACGGGCGATGGTGGGGGTGCGGCCGGGCGCCGTTGGTAGGTCTGGGGGGATGTGTCGTCCGACGGGGTCCGGCCGCGAGTAAGTTCCCGCAGGGGGAAGCGCCTAGGCCGCGAGGACCTGGTACTTGACGGTCATCACGCCCGCGCTCGTGCTCCCGATGGCGGAGAAGGCGGCCGCGGACAGGTCGAGGCATCGTCCGCCGGTGTAGGGTCCGCGGTCGTTGATGCGGACGACGACGGCCTTGCCGTTCGACGGGTTGATGACGCGGACCTTGCTGCCCAGCGGGAGCGACTTGTGCGCCGCGGTCATGGCCGACGGGTCGAAGCGTTCGCCGCTGGCCGTCATCTGGGGCTCGTCGTAGAACGAGGCGCCACACCTGCCTGTGGAGATCACGCGCGCCCTCTGCTTGGCGGGCCTGTCGGCGACCTTGGATGACTCGGCCGAGGTGGCGTGCTTGGACGTCGCGTTCTTCTCGCCGTTCGCGGACGACGCGCGGTCTGCGGACGACGTGGAGGAAGACCCGCGGTCCACGTTCGATGTGGAGGAAGACCCGCGCGCGGAGTCCGAGGCGGTCTCCCGGGCCGAAGCCGAAGCCGAGGGGGTGACCCGCGGGGTGGGGGAGACCGAAGGGGAGGTGGCGGCCGAGGTCGACGCGGAGGGGGAGGCCGAGGCGGTCCGGGTCGAGGCGGCGGAAGGGGAGAGCGACGGGGTGCCGGTGGGCGAGCTTCCCGGTGCGACGGCCGCGGCGAGGCCCACGGCCGAGGTCTCGGGCGAGTCGCCGTTGGCGACGGCGGCCCATGCGGTGGTCGAGGCGGCGGCCAGTACGGCGGCGCCTGCCGCGACGGTCGTCCAGCGACGCCTGCCGGGGGCCATGAGACGGCCGAGCGGGTTCTTGCGTGACGACTCGGTCGAATGCTGACCCAAGGGAAACCACGGTCCTAGATAGGGGATAGGACAGGGAAAGGCCAGACGGGCAGGGGTGGGGGACACGCGTCGGCCGGATCCCTGGGCGAGGCGACGAGCGCTTCGCAACGCGCCGAACATACGTGACAAAGAGGAGGTAAAGGCAACCTAATGGGACATTCCGTGACATATCCCACTTTGGTCACGAAAGGGTTGCCGACGATCGACACTACGCCCTTGATCTTGGGTTTTATCGAGAACCGCACGATCCGGAACGTGGGCGGACGGCCCCATCGTGAGGCGTCGGACTCTGGTAGGCGTCCGCTCCCGGACGCTCTGGCGGGTGTCTGAATCGCGGCTGCCGGACTGTGGCGGACGCACCGAATCAGGGATGTCGCACCTCGCGGGCGTCCGAATCGCAGGGCGTCGCCTGCCGGCGTGCTGCCGGCCGAAGGGAGGCGCGCTGCCCGGCCGAAAGGGGAGGCGTGCTGCTCGGTCGAAAGGGGAGGCGTGCCGCTCGGCTGAAGCGAGGCGTGCTGCCCGGCTGAAGGGAGATTGGCTTGAGGCTCAGTCGGCCGGGAGGAGGGCTGACGCAAGAGGCGTGGTCGGACAGGCCGCCGGACCCAAGAAGCGCGCTGGTCTGAGAGGAGGGCTGGACCCCGGGCGGCCGACCTGGAAGCCGGGTTACAGCATCAGGGAGCGCACGGTCTCCACCGTGTCGGCGTCCTCGGCACGCTTGTCCGGCCGGTACCGCAGGACTCGCGCGAACCGTAGCGCCATCCCGCCCGGATAACGGGGCGAGCGCTGGACGCCGTCGAAGGCGATCTCCACGACCAGTTCGGGCCTGAGCGCGACCGTCCAGCCGTCGGTGGGGCCGTCGGCGATCTCCAGGAAGCGTTCGGTCTGCCAGGCAAGCAGCTCGTCGGTCAGCCCCTTGAACGTCTTGCCCAGCATGACGAACGCCCCGCTGTCAGGGTCGCGGGCGCCCAGGTGGAGGTTGGACAGCTTGCCCTCGCGCCGGCCGTGGCCCCATTCGGCGGCCAGCACGACCAGGTCGAGCGTGTGGCGGGGTTTGACCTTGATCCAGCCCGCCCCGCGCCGGCCGGCCGCATAGGGGGAGGTGAGGGACTTGGCGACCAGGCCCTCGTGGCCGCGCCGTACGACTTCGGCGAAGAAGGACTCGGCGGCGGGCAGGTCGCCGGTGACCAGGCGAGGGGTGAGCAGCTCCGGGGGAACGGCCGTGGCGAGCCGCTGCTGGCGCTCACCGTACGGCAGGTCGAGCAGGTCGGCGCCGTCGACCCTGAGCGCGTCGAAGAAGAAGACGCTGAGCGGGGTCTCCTCGCGCAACCTGGGCACGCCGGTCTTGCTGCTGACCCTGCTGGCGGTCACCTGGAACGGCTGGGGGCGGCCGTCGGGACGCAGCGCGATGACCTCGCCGTCGAGCACCAGATCGGTCGAGGGCAGCGCGAGCACCGCCTCGACCAGTTCGGGGACCTGGTCGGTGATGTCGTCGAGGGTGCGGGTGAAGACCCTGACGTCGTCGCCCGAGCGGTGCGTCTGCACGCGGACGCCGTCGAGCTTCCACTCCAGCGCCGCTTCGCCGCCGATCTTCTCGAGCACGGCGGCGACGTTGGGCGCGCTGCCGGCGAGCATGGGGGCGACGGGGCGGCCCACCTCCAGCTTGAAGGCGCGCAACGCCTCGACGCCGCCGGACAGCGCGGCCGCGCCGACAGCGGGGAGCCAGCCGCGCAGGGTGAGCGCGCGCCGTACGTCGGCCGAGGCCGCGTCTGAGGCCTTCGCGATGGCCTCGATCATGACGCCGTCGAGCGCGCCCTGCCGCAGCTCACCGGAGAGCAGCCGCAGCAGGAAGGACTGCTCCTGGCTCGTGACGGCGGTGAACAGCTCCTCGACCATGGCCTTGCGCGCGGCCTGCGAACCGGGGCCCGAGACGGCCTTGATGCGGGTCAGGAGGGCGTCGACGTCGGTGAGGGTGGCGGTGGCGACGAGTTTGGGCGAGGGCGGGTCCTGCAGCGTGCGCCAGCCGACCCCGATCTGGCGCTGGGGGAGCTCACCGGACAGGTACGCGATCGCGATCTCCGCCTCGTCGGCGCCGACCCGGCTCAGTAGCTCGGCCAGGTGACCGATCTTGCCCAGCCGGGCGGAGGTCCTGGCCACGGCCTCGGAGACGCGGACGACGTCGATCAGTAGCACACCGCTTATGTTGCCCTACGGAACCGACAAAAGTCGCGCCCGCCCTGCCCCTGAGAGGGCGGGCCCTGCTGCCGGCGCGCGGCCGGGGTTCCGGGCGGGGTACGGCCGGGTTGCCCGGCGTGTGGCACGTGCGATGCGCTCCCGGCCGTGGCGGTTCGCTGGGGCGGCCGGTGGGGTCCGGCCCTGCCCGCCTGCGTGCGGCCGGTGTTTACCGGCGTCAGGCGGTGGGTGCCACGCGCGTGATGGGGTGCTTCCTGCCCGTCTGCGTCGGCTGGGGTTTCCGGGGTGAGGTGTGGCCCTGCCCGTTTGCGTGCGGCTGGGGTTTCCGGGCTGAGGCGCGGCCCTGCCCGTCTGCGTGCGGCAGGGATTTCCGGGGTGGGATGCGGCCCGGCCCGTCTGCGTGCGGCAGGGATTTCCGGGGGTGCGGTCCGCCTTCCCGCTGGGGCACGCGTGGGTCGCGGAGCTGGCCGCCGCCGAGGGCAAGGGGTGCCGAGCAGCCGGGGGCGAGGGCGCCGGGCGAGGGTCGGGCGGGGAGTGTGGGGTACGGCGGGCCGTACCCCACGTGGTGTGCGGGTCAGCGCACGCCGAGCAGGTCGACGACGAAGATGAGCGTCTCGCCCGGCTTGATGGCCCGGCCGGCGCCGCGGTCGCCGTAGCCGAGGTGCGGCGGGATGACGAGCTTGCGCCGCCCCCCGACCTTCATCCCCGCCACGCCCTGGTCCCAGCCCGCGATGACGCGGCCACCGCCGAGCGGGAACTCGAACGGCGTGCCGCGGTTCCAAGACGAGTCGAACTCCTCGCCCGAGGAGAAGGAGACGCCGACGTAGTGCACCTGGACGCTGTGTCCAGCCTTGGCCTCGGGGCCGTCCCCCTCAACGATGTCGACGATCTCCAGGTCGGCGGGCGGGTTGCCCTCCGGGAAATCGATCTCCGGCTTCTCGAGTGCCACGATGTTCTCCTTGGTGGATGTCTTCTGACGGACAGACTCTATGGCAGCCCGCCACGCGGCCGGAGAACGCGCCCCGCCCGCGGGCGGATCGTGGCCGGCCGCGCCGGTCCGTGGTGAACTGATCGCATGGCCACCTCGCTGAGCGGACGAGTCGCTGTGATCACCGGCGCGGCGGGGCGCGTCGCCGAGACGCTCGCGGAGCTGGGCGCGACTCTCGTGGTCGCCGGTCCTGCGCCGGGGATGAGATCGGTCGCCGGTCCTGCGCCGGGGATGAGATCGGTCGCCGGTCCTGCGCCGGGGGTGAGGCAGGCCGCCGGTCCTGCGCCGGGGGTGAGGCAGGCCGCCGATCTGGCCCTGACGCTGGACCTGGCCGATCCGATGGCGCTCAACGTGCTGGCGACGGCCGTCGAGGAGCGTCACGGCAGGATCGACCTGCTGGTCGCCGCCGCGACGGGGACGACGATGGCGCCGTTCGAGTCGGTGACGGCCGGGGCGGAACGTGCTCTGGTCGAGGAGAACTTCACCGGCGTCACCACGGTGATCAGGCGGCTGCTGCCGTTGATGGGCGGCGGCTCGTCGATCGCCGTTCTCGTGCCCGAGGAGGCCCGCCACGCTCTCGACGCCGCCATGAAAGCCGCCGTCGAGAGCCTGTGCGAGGCGTTGTCGGTGGAGCTGGCCCCGCGCGGCGTCGGTGTCGGCGCCTTCACGGAGGCCGCCGCCTACCAGCTCTGGTGCAGCGGCATGCCCTCGGTGTAGCCGGACGAGCTCTGGATGCCGACCACGGCCCGCTCGTGGAACTCCTCCAGGTTCGTCGCCCCCGCGTAGGTGCACGAGGAGCGCAGGCCCGCCACGATCGCGTCGATCTGGTCCTCGACGCTGGGCCGCTGCGCGTCGAGGTACATGCGGGAGGTGGAGATGCCCTCCTCGAACAGCGCCTTGCGGGCCCGTTCGAAGGGGCTGTCCTCGGCGGTGCGCAGCCGTACGGCCCGCGCCGAGGCCATCCCGAAGTTCTCCTTGTACTTGCGCCCGTCGGCGTCGGTGCGGGCGTCGCCCGGCGACTCGTAGGTGCCGGCGAACCACGAGCCGATCATGACGTTGGCCGCGCCCGCGGCCAGCGCGAGGGCCACGTCGCGCGGGTGCCGTACCCCTCCGTCGGCCCACACGTGCCGGCCGAGGCGGCGTGCCTCGGCAGCGCACTCGAGGACGGCGGAGAACTGTGGCCTGCCCACGCCCGTCATCATCCTGGTGGTACACATGGCGCCGGGGCCGACGCCCACCTTGAGGATGTCGGCGCCGGCGTCGACCAGGTCGCGGACGCCCTCGGCCGTCACCACGTTGCCGGCGGCGACGGGCACGCCGGGGTCGAGCGCCCTGACGGCGCGCAGCGCGGAGATCATCTTCTCCTGGTGGCCGTGGGCGGTGTCGACGACGAGGCAGTCGACGCCTGCGTCGAGCAGTTCCTTGGCCTTGGCGGCCACGTCGCCGTTGACGCCGACGGCGGCCGCGACGCGCAGCCTGCCCCTGGCGTCGAGCGCGGGCTGGTAGAGGGTGGCGCGCAGCGCGCCGGTGCGGGTCAGGATGCCGACGAGGCGGCCCTCGCCGTCGACGATGGGCGCCAGGCGGTGACGGCCCTCGTGCAGCATGTCGAAGGCCTCGCGGGGATCGAGTCCCGCGGGCAGCGTGAGCAGGTTGGCCGACATCACCTGCGAGAGCTGGGTGAACATGTCGACCCCGTGGCAGTCGGCCTCGGTGACCACCCCGACGGGGCGGTTGTCCCAGTCGACGACGATGACCGCGCCGTGCGCCCGCTTCGGCAGCAGCGCCAGCGCCTCGCCGACGGTGTCGTGCGGGGTGAGCGTGAGCGGCGTGTCATGCACGAGGTCACGCTTCTTCACCCAGTCGACGACGTCGGCGACCACGTCGATCGGGATGTCCTGCGGGATGACCGCCATGCCGCCCCTGCGGGCGACGGTCTCGGCCATGCGACGGCCCGCGACCGCCGTCATGTTGGCGACCACGAGGGGCAGGGTGGTACCCGTGCCGTCGTTGGTCGACAGGTCGACCGCGAGCCTGGAGCCGATCGAGGACCGCGACGGGACCATGAACACGTCGCTGTAGGTCAGGTCGTATGACGGCTCGAGTCCGTTGAGAAACTTCACGTTCGTCCATCCTACTTGCGAAAACCGGACATGCCGCGCAGGTGGACGGGGCATGCACCGACTGGTTCACCAAGGGTCTTTCCCGCTTTCGATGGCCATATGATCTGCGGGATGGCTCTGGGGGATGGAGGACGCGTTGGACGTCGTTGAGCGGTCGGAGCTGCTGGTCGTGGGGCTTGCCGTACGGACCACGAACGCCGATGAGATGGACCCGTCGAGGGCGAGGCTGCCGGGGCTGTGGCAGCGGGCGGGGGCGCCCGGGGCCTTCGCGCACGTGCCGGGTCGCCTGGACGAAAACCTTTACGCGGTGTTGACCGACTACGAGAGCGATCACCACGGCGCGTACACGCAGATCGTCGGGGTCGGCGTGCGGACCGTTCCACGGCTGCCCGAGGGCATGGTGGCGGTACGGGTGCCCGCGGGAAAAGCCCTGAAGGTGGAGGCCAGGGGGCAGATGCCGCAGGCCATCGTCGACGCGTGGCAGCGGGTGTGGAAGCACACCGAGTCCGGCGGCACCCCGGCCAGGTCGTTCACCACCGACCTGGAGGTGCACCACCCGGCGGGAGCCGATCTCTACGTCGCGGTGTGAGGCCCGGCCCCGCGGCCGCAGGCGAGGGCGACGGGGCGGGCGTGCCGAGCTTCAGCCCGGGTGTCCCCGTACCGTGCGGGGATCACTCGTCGTCATCGGGCGGGTCGGCCACGGTCCAGGCCGCGATGAGCAGCGGGATCGTGTAGTGCGTCACGAACAGCGTCAGTGCCAGCGGCGCCACCAGGGCCGTCGGCACGGTCAGCGTGAGCCGATCCCCGTAGCTCCAGAAGTTGGCCAGCACGAACAGCGAGCCGAGCACCAGGCTGGTGGCGCGGTGGGCGGAGGTGTAGGCCCTGCGCCGGTCGTGCAGCTGCCGCTCGTCGAGCAGCCGCTCGGGCAGGTACAGCACACCCCTGGTGGCCGTGTGGAGCCAGCCGACCACAGGCAGGCCGACCAGCAGGCTGATCCCGAACATCGACAGGTAGACGTTGCGGGCCAGGTCGCTCGGCGCATGGCGGGCGATGATCACCAGCCCTGCCCACAGCACCACGAGCGCCGCCGCGGCGACCACGACCAGGCGGCGCCGGGCGGGCCTGGTCGACCACAGCCGGCTCGCCGGCATGTTCTCCAGGCGCTCGCGCCGTTTCTCCCACGTTCCCATCATGACCCCAGCCTGGCGAACGGATGGAGGGAGAAGACGACCTCCACCGGCACCTCGAAATATTCGGCGATCTTCAGCGCGAGGAAGAGCGAGGGGCTGTACTCGCCGCGTTCCAGGTAGCCGACCGTCTGGTAGTGCACACCCAGCGCCGCGGCCAGGTCCTTGCGGGAGATCCCCCGCTCGGCCCTGAGCATCGGGATCCTGTTGTAGACGACCTCGTTCGACACCGGGAATCCTCACTTGCGAGTGACCCTGCGCAGCAGCCACGGTGCCAGCACCATACCGGCCACCGCCCACGCCCCCATCACCGTCGCCGCGGTGCCGAGCTCCCACGTTCGGTGCAGCTCGCCCGCCGCGGAGTCGAAGAAGGCCGCCCGGAGCGCGTGGCCCTGCCAGTAGAGCGGGAAGGCCTGCGCGATCCACTGCACCGCCTCGGGCATCATCCGCAGCGGGATCATCACCCCCGACATGATCATCAGGAGCATCGTCGGCAGTCCGATGATCGCGGCCGCGGCCTTCGCGGTCGGCAGCATGGCGCCGATCGCCGTGCCGAGCGGGACCACCGCGAGCGCGCCGAGCCCGAGCGCCCACAGCAGCGTCGGCCAGTCGGAGGGCGCTCCCAGCCCGCCGAGCGCGGCGCCGAGGGCCATCATGAGCGCCGAGTTCGCGACGATGTGCACCAGCAGCGAGACCGCCCTGCCCGTGACGTACACGGGCATGCCCTTCGGCAGCGCGCGCAGCCGCAGCAGCGCGCCCTCCTCCCTGTCGGCGGCGATCAGCGTCGGCAGCGACATCGTGCCCGCGGAGAACACGGTGAAGGCGATGAAGCCGACCGCCATGAAGGCGCTCATCCCGATCCCGCCACCGGCGGGGTTGTCGCCGATCCACAGCATCAGCAGGACGAACGTCACCATGCCGGCGAGCTGACCGCCGAGCTCCTTGCCGTCCCGCATGATCGAGCCCTGCTCGATGAGGCCGCGCCTCACTCCCAGCGTCAACGTGTTCACGCCGCGCTCCTTTCCACCAGGTTGAGGTAGCTCTCCTCGAGAGTCGGGCGCCTGATCTCCAGGCCGGGGACGGGCCCGCCGTACTGCTGGTGCAGCCGCCAGGCCAGCTCGGAGGGCTCGCCGGTCTGCTCGGCCCCGTCCCTCCAGCGCACCAGGGAGGGCGCCTGCACGGCGTCGGCCAGCTCGGCGGGCGTGCCGAACACCGCGATCCGTCCCTTCACCAGGACGGCGATGCGGTCGGCCAGCTTCTCGGCCTCCGCCAGGTCGTGCGTGGTGAGCACGATCGTCGTGTCGAGACCCTCGATCAGGTCGTGGAACTCCCTGCGCGCCTCAGGGTCGAAGCCCGTGGTCGGCTCGTCGAGGAAGAGCAGCTCCGGCCTGCCGACGATGCCGAGCGCCACGTCGAGCCTGCGCCGCTGGCCGCCGGACAGCTGACCGACCTTGGCGGCCGCCTGCCCGGCCAGGCCGAGCGCCCGCAGCAGCTCGCCGGTGTCCCAGGGGTCGGGGTAGTGCGCGGCGATGTGGTCGACCAGCGTGGCGACCCTCCAGCGGGGGTGGTCGCGCCAGTCCTGCAGAACCACGCCCAGTTTGGCCCTCCAGGTGTCGTCGCCCTTGGCGGGGTCCTCGCCGAGCACCTGGACCTCGCCGCCCATGCGGTGCCTGAAGCCTTCGAGGATCTCGATCGTGGTCGTCTTGCCCGCGCCGTTGGGCCCGAGGAGCGCCATGGTCTCGCCCCGCCGCACGTCCAGGTCGACGCCGCGCAGGACCTCGCGCTTGCCGTACGACATCCGCAGTCCGCGGACGCTCACCACAGTATCCATGCTCGAAAACGTAGTACATGTACTACATTTCAGACAACTCCTATGACGGCTCCGTGCTCGGCGAAGGGGCTAGAGGCCGAGGGCGGCCATGGCGGAGTCGACGGCGGGCGGGCGCACGAGCTCGGCGGGCAGGTCGGCGAAGGTCCAGGTGCAGTCGGCGAGCCCGCCCAGTGCCACCACCGCCCCCACCTGCGCGGCCAGGGGCGCGTCGGCGCCGACGAGCATCTCGCCGAGCCGCTCCCGCCAGCCGGTCACGATCTCCAGCAGCCCGAGGTCGTTCAGCGTCGTCATCTCCCGTACCGCGAGCATCATGATGTCGCGATGGCGGTAGTGGAAGTCGAAGTAGCCCTCCAGCAGCGCCCTGGGCTCCATGTCCCCGCGGGCCGTCGCCTCCTCGAGGAACGCCCTGCCCTCCTCGATCAGCGGCACGATGATGCTGCGCACCAGCTCCTCGCGTGAGGCGAAGTGGTAGTAGAGCGCCGGCTTGGTGATGCCGAGCCGGTCGGCGATCTCCTGAAGGCTGGTCCGCTGCACGCCCTGCGCGATGAACAGCTCGCGGGCCACCTGCTGGATGCGTTCTCTGGTCTTTCCTCGTGCCACGGCCACTCAGCTTACTTATCGATCGGTAAAGACGTATTGTTTACTTATCGATAAGTAAGGAGACTCCATGAACATCCTCATCTCCGGAGCGAGCGTCTCCGGCCCCGTGCTGGCCTACTGGCTGAAGCGGCACGGCTTCACCCCGACCGTCGTGGAGAAGGCGCCCACCCTGCGCAAGTCGGGCGGTCACGCGGTCGACCTGTTCAAGCCGGCCATGGACATCGTCGAGCGCATGGGCGCGCTCGACGCGATCATGGAGAGGAAGACGGGCACCGAGTGGATCACGATGATCAGGCGGGGCACCGCCAAGCCGGTGAACATCCAGGTCTCCAGGCTGATGGGGGGAATCTCGGCCAGGCACGTCGAGATCATGCGCGACGACCTCAGTGAGGTCCTCTATGACGCCACCAAGGACGACGTGGAGTACGTCTTCGGCGACTCCATCACCTCGATCTCCGGCGACGGCGAGGTCACCTTCGAGCGGGGCGCGCCGCGCCGTTTCGACCTGGTGATCGGCGCCGACGGCCTGCACTCCAACGTGCGGCGGCTGGTCTTCGGTCCCGAGTCGAGCTTCACGCACTGGCTCGGCGCCTACATCGCGGTCGCCACCATCCCCAACTACCTCGACCTCGGCGACCGGATGGCAGGGATGCCCACCGTCGGCAGGATGGTCGGCGTCTACAGCGCCCGCCACATGGACGACGCCCGCGCCTTCTTCTTCATGCGGCCCGCCGGGCAGCTCGACTACCACTACCGCGACACCGCGCGGCAGAAGGAGCTGTTGCGCGAGCAGTTCGCGGACCTGGGCTGGGAGACGCCCAGGCTGCTCGACGAGATGGACCGCGCCGAGGTGTTCTACTTCGACTCCGTCACCCAGCTGCGCATGGACACGTGGTCACGCGGCAGGGTCACGCTGGTCGGCGATGCGGGCTACTGCCCGGGTCCCGCGGTCGGCGGCAGCACGAGCATCGCGGTCGTGGGCGCCTACGTGCTGGCGGGCGAGCTGGCGAAGGAGCTGGCGGGCGGGCAGGGAGCGGCGAGGGGCGACCACAGCCGCGCCTTCGCCGCCTACGAGAGCGAAATGTCGGAGTACGTACGGCGCAGCCGCGACTTCGCGATGACCGCCGCCAAGCGCCTCATCCCCGGCAGCGGGGCCGAGGTGTGGGCGCTGATCAACGGCGCGCGACTGTTCACCAGTCTGCCCACCCGCCTCACCAGGGCGATCACCAGGCGAGGCGGCGGCAACCTCGGCATGCACGACACGTTCGAGCCGAAGGACTACGGCGCCCTCACGCCAGCACACCCGCCTGCCTGAGCTTGGCCGCCCGCTCCTCGTCCAGTCCCCACGCCGTCAGGTCCTCCAGCCTGGTGGCGGGGGACAGGTCGGGCTCGGAGGTGCCCAGCAGGCGGGGGGCGGGTGTGGGCTGGGTGACCTCGCCGACCGTGGTGAACGTGCCGCGCGCGGTGTTGTGCGGGTGCGCTGCGGCCTCCGCCATGGACAGCACGGGTGAGACGCACGCGTCCGAGCCCTCGAAGACCGCCTCCCACTCGGCTCTCGTCCGCTGCTTGAACGCCGCCTCCAGGCGGAGCCTCAGCGCGGGCCACTGGGCGGGGTCGCCCCTGTCGGGCAGGTCGTCGAGGCCCGCCCTGGTCACGAACTCCGCCCAGAACTGCGGCTCCAGCGCGCCGAGCGCCATGAAGCCGCCGTCGGCGGTCTCGTAGGTGTCGTAGAAGGGCGCCCCCGTGTCGAGCAGGTTGGTGCCGCGCGGACCCCAACCCGACCGGTAGAACATCGCGAACAGCATGGCCGCGCCGTCCACCATCGCCGCGTCGACGACCCTGCCCCTGCCGGTCCTCTCGCGCTCGAACAGGGCCAGCAGCACGCCGTACGCGAGCATGAGGCCGCCACCGGCGAAGTCGCCGAGGATGTTGATCGGCGGCGTGGGCTTGTCGCCCGCGCGCCCGAGCATGGACAGCACGCCCGAGATCGCGATGTAGTCGATGTCGTGGCCCGCGGTCGTGGCCAGGGGGCCGTCCTGCCCCCAGCCGGTCATCCTGCCGTAGACCAGGCGCTCGTTGACCGCGTGCAGGTCGCCGGGGCCGATGCCCAGGCGCTCGGCCACGCCGGGCCTGAAGACCTCGATGACCACGTCGGCGGCCGCGGCCAGCTCCTTGAAGGCCGCCACACCCTCCGCCGACTTCAGGTCGAGCCCGATCGTGCGCTTGCCGCGGTCCATCACGTCCGTGCGCGGCCGTTCGGAGACGGCCGACACCCTGTCGACGCGCAGCACCTCGGCCCCGTGGTCGGCGAGCATCATCCCGGCGAAGGGGCCGGGCGCGAGCCCGGCCAGCTCCAGCACCTTCACTCCTGCCAGCGGTCCCTGAGTCATGTTCAAGAACTTTATTCGGTGCGGCCGCGCCGCGACAGCCCCCGTAAGATCGACACACCGCCCTGTCCGGCGGACCGCCCGCACGCTTGTCACCGGTATGGGAAACTTGCGCCTTATGGCTTCGGAATCCGATCAGCTGGTCGCCCATCGCTACCGCCTGGCCACAGAACTCGGCAGGGGCGGCATGGGCGTGGTCTGGGAGGGCCACGACACGCTGCTGAACCGGTCGATAGCGATCAAGGAGGTGTTACTCCCGCCCGGGCTGTCCAAGTCCGACAGGGAGCGCCACCTGATGCGCACCGCCCGCGAGGCGCGCACGGCGGCCAGGCTCAACCACCCGAGCGTCGTGGCCGTCTATGACGTCGTGGAGGAGGACGGCCGCCCGTGGATCATCATGGAGCTGGTGCGCGCGCCCGCCCTCGACGAGGTCGTCGCCACCCACGGCGCGCTGCCGATCAGGGAGGCCGCAGCAGTCGGCCGCCAGGTGCTGTCGGCGCTCAAGGCCGCCCACGAGGTCGGCATCCTGCACCGCGACGTCAAGCCGAGCAACATCCTGCTGTGCGACGACGGCCGCGCCGTCCTGACCGACTTCGGCATCGCCACAGCCGAGGGTGACAGCTCCCTCACCAGGACCGGCATGGTCACGGGGTCGCCCGCCTTCCTCGCGCCCGAGCGGGTCCGCGGCCTCGACGACATCGGCCCCCCTTCCGACCTGTGGTCGCTCGGCGCGACCCTCTACGCCGCGCTCACCGGACGCTCGCCGTTCGAACGGGGCGAGCCGATGGCCACCCTGTCGGCGCTGCTCGGAGAGGAGCCCGACTACCGCAGGATCCCTCCCGCGCTGCATCCCGTGCTGAAGGGGCTGCTGAAGAAGGAGCCGGAGGAGCGGCTGAGCGCGGCCGAGGCCGACGCGCTGCTCCTCTCGATCGGCGAGCAGCAGGCCGCCAAGCACGACGACGACGATGACGAGCGGCCGTCCTCACGCAGGCGCGGCAGCCGAACGACGCTGATGGCGGCCGCGGCGGCGATCCTGGTCGTGACCGTCGGCGCCGGCGCCTATCTGAAGCTCTCCCCCGAGGCGGCGCAGGGCAGCGCGCGCCTGCCGCAGACCAAGGCCGTCACGCCGGCCTCGACGCCCGCCAACCCTGCCTCCCCGGCGACGCCATCGCCCACCCCCACCCCGGCGGTCTCCAGGACGCCCGTCGCCCTGACCCGGCTGTGGACCTCGCCCGACGGCTGGTCGATCCAGCGGCCGACCAGGTGGAAGGGGGCCCGCTCCCAGGCCTACACGCAGTGGACCCGCCCCGACCGCTCGGCCCACCTCGGCGTCGAGGAGCAGTACGCCACACTCGATCCGCACCAGATCCTGCGCGACGCCGAGGAGAGCATGACCGGGGCCGCGGACGTGCGGACCGTGCGCCGCAAGACCGCCCCACAGGGCGCGGTGGACTGGGAGTTCACCTGGACCGCCGCTCCCGGGCACCCGTGGGCGGCCGAGGGACGGGTCTACCACGAGGTACGGCGCGCGATGGTGGCGGGTGACACGGCGTACGTGGTGTCGTGGACGGTCGCCGAGGAGCAGTGGCGGCGCCACGGCCGGATGATGCGCCAGGTGATGGGCAGCTTCACGCCGGGCTCCTGACGCGGAAGGGGTCCGGCACCCCGGCGGAGCCTCGCCGCGGGCGTGGTCAAGGTCCCGGCGCCGTCCTAGGGTCGGCCTCATGACTCCTTGGAACCTGCTGGCCCTCGCGCCCCTGCCGCCCGACGCGCTTCGCGGCCTGCTCGCCCCGCTCGGCGACGGCGTCACGCTCGTGACCGCGCGCGACAGGGCCGCGATGGAGGCCGCCCTCCCGGACGCCGAGATCGTGCTCGGCGACTGGAGCGGCAGCCTCGCCATGGACGCGGCCGCGGTCGCCGCGGCCCCGCGGCTGGCCTTCGTCCAGCAGCCCTCCGTGGGCGTCGACGGACACGACCTGGCCGCGCTGGCGGCGGCGGGGGTCCCGCTGGCCAACACCGCGGGGGTCAGCGCGACGGCGGTGGCCGAGTGGTGCGTGGGCGCCGCCCTGGCCCTGGCCCGCCGCCTGCCCGCCGCCGACGCGGCCGTCCGCGCCGGCCGGTGGCCGCAGCTCGACCTCGGCCCCCGTGAGCTGTCCGGCTCCCGCGTGGGCATCGTGGGCTACGGCCCGATCGGCGAGCGCTGCGCCCGCCTGTTCGAGGCGTTCGGCTGCCAGGTCTCGCACTGGACGCGGACGCCGCGCGGGGCGGGTCACGCTCCGCTCGAGGAGGTCGTGGCCACCTCCGACGTGCTGGTCGTGGTGATCGCCCTGTCCGACGAGACGCGCGGGCTCGTCGACCCCGCCTCGATGAAGAAGGGCGCGCTGCTGGTCAACGCCGCCCGCGGAGGCGTCGTCGACCAGCGGGCGCTCGTCGACGCGCTGCGCGAGGGACACCTGGCGGGCGCGGCGCTCGACGTCTTCGAGAGCGAGCCGCTGCCGGACGGGGACCCGCTGCGCGACCTGGAGAGCGTGCTCCTCTCGCCGCACGTGGCGGGCGTCACACCCCAGACGACAGGACGGCTCGTCTCCGCCGTCCTTGCCAACCTGGCTGCCGCGCTCGACGGAACGAAGATCATCAACGTCGTCAACGGCGTGCAGGCGCAGGTCCGCAGAAGGGGCGTATCTGGTAAGTAGAGTTTCCTGTCGGTTCGCCGGTCGATAGCGGCTTCACCTGGGACGATAGGAAGTTTTCGAGCGTTTAACGACCCCGACCTGTTCGAGGCTGATTTGGAGAGATACGGTCTTACGGACGATCTCGACCACAGCTTCTGGGGGTGTTTCTGTGACAACGATGTCGGCACACCAGCGGGCCGTCGAACAGATCAGGCAGTCCTATGCCGAGATTCCCGCGGACGCCGCTCCTCGGCTGGCCAAGGCGACCTCGAACCTGTTCAGGTTCCGCGATTCGGGCAAGGCCGCCAAGCTGTCGGCCCGCGACCTCGACGAGGTCATCAGCGTGGACCCGGTCAGCATGACCGCCGAGGTCCAGGGCATGACGACCTACGAGGACCTCGTCGATGCCACGCTGCCGCACGGCCTCATGCCGTACGTCGTGCCGCAGCTGAAGACGATCACGCTCGGGGGGGCGGTGACCGGGCTCGGCATCGAGTCGAGCAGCTTCAGGGACGGCCTGCCGCACGAGTCGGTCGAGGAGCTGGAGATCCTGACCGGCGAAGGGCGCATCGTGGTCGCTCGCGACGACAACGAGCACCGCGACCTGTTCAGGGCCTTCCCCAACTCCTACGGCACGCTCGGCTACGCGCTCAGGATCCGGATCAGGCTCAGGAAGGTCCAGCCGTACGTGCGGCTGACCCACCTGCGCTTCACCGACGCCGCCAAGTGCATGCTGGCCATGCAGGAGATCTGCGAGCAGATGGTGCACGACGGGGAGCCTGTCGACTTCGTGGACGGCGTGTTCTTCGACCCGTCGGAGATGTACATCACGCTCGGCCGGTTCGCCGAGCGCGCCCCGTACACCTCCGACTACACGGGGATGCGCATCTACTACCAGTCGATCCAGAAGAGGGGCCGCGACTGGCTGACCGTGCGCGACTACCTCTGGCGCTGGGACACCGACTGGTTCTGGTGTTCGCGGGCGTTCGGCGTCCAGCAGCCGCTGGTGCGGTCGCTGATGCCGCGCAAGTGGATGCGCTCGGACGTCTACCGCAAGCTCGTCGCCCTCGACCGCAAGTACGGCGTGGTCGCGAGGGTCGACAGGTGGCGCGACGCCCCGGTCCAGGAGTCGGTCATCCAGGACGTCGAGACGCCGGTGGAGAGGGGCGCGGAGTTCCTCGAGTTCTTCCACGCCAAGGTCGGCATGACCCCGGTGTGGATGTGTCCTCTCCGATCGTCGAGTGAGTGGCCGCTGTACCCGTTGGAGACGGGAAAGCTCTACGTCAACTTCGGCTTCTGGGGCCTGGTCCCGTTGCCGCGCGGACAGTTCGACGGTTACTACAACAGGCTGATCGAGAACGAAGTGCACGACCTCGACGGGCACAAGTCGCTCTACTCGACCTCTTTCTATGCCCGTGAGCAGTTCTGGCAGCTGTACAACGGCGATGCTTACTGGCCGGTCAAGCGGGAATACGACCCGAACGGTCGCCTGCTGGACCTGTACGACAAGTGTGTGCGGGGAAGGTGAGAGATGGCTCTGGCGAGCATCTTTGAGAAGATCGTTGGCGCGAACACCAACATCGCGTTCATGGCCTACGACGGTAGCAAGGCCGGTCCCGACGGCGCCGACGTGCGCATCGAGGTGAAGTCCCCCATCGCCGTGGCCTACCTGGCCCAGGCGCCGGGAGAGCTCGGCCTGGCCAGGGCGTACGTGTCGGGACACATCGACGTTCACGGCGACATGTACACCCTGCTCGACCGCATGTGGAACATCACCACCAATGACCTGACCCTCGCCGAGAAGGTCGACGCCGTGCGGGCTCTCGGCACCAAGCCGTTGCTGATGCGCGTTCCTCCGCCGCCTCAGGAGATGCGCAGGAGCACCCTGGCCAGGCTCGGCTCGCGCCACGCCAAGCAGCGTGACGCCGAGGCGATCCACCACCACTACGACGTGTCCAACCGCTTCTACGAGTGGGTGCTCGGCCCTTCCATGGCCTACACCTGCGCGGTCTTCCCTCGCGAGGACGCGACCCTCGAAGAGGCGCAGTACACGAAGTTCGACCTGGTGGCCAGGAAGCTGGACCTCAAGCCCGGCATGCGTCTGCTCGACGTCGGCTGCGGCTGGGGCGGCATGGTCATGCACGCCGCCCGCGAGTACGGCGTCAAGGCGCTCGGGGTCACGCTGTCCAGGCAGCAGGCGGAGTGGGCGCAGAAGGCGATCGTGGACGCGGGCCTGCAGGATCTGGCGGAGGTCCGCTTCATGGACTACCGCGACGTCCCCGAGGGCGACTTCGACGCGGTCAGCTCCATCGGGCTCACCGAGCACATCGGCAAGGACCAGCTGGCCGGCTACTTCGCCGGCCTGTACGGCAAGCTCAGGCCGGGCGGGCGGCTGCTCAACCACTGCATCACCCGCCCGACCAGCACCGAGAAGACGATCAACAAGGGCGGCTTCATCAACCGCTACGTCTTCCCCGACGGCGAGCTCGAGTCGGCCGGCTACCTCATCTCGATGATGGAGAACACCGGCTTCGAGGTCCGCCACGAGGAGAACCTGCGCGAGCACTACGCCCGCACGCTGAAGTTCTGGTGCGACAACCTGGACGACAACTGGGAGGACGCCCTCCAGGAGGTCGGCCAGGGCACGGCCAGGGTCTGGCGGCTCTACATGGCCGGTTGCATCGTCGGCTTCGAGCGCAACAAGGTCCAGCTCCACCAGGTCCTCGGCGTCAAGCTCGACAGGGAGGGCGGCGCGCACGTGCCGCTGCGTCCCTCCGTCGACTGGCCCTGACCGGCACATCGCGAGGACCGCGTCGCCCGGCGGGCGACGCGGTCCTCGCGCGTCACGGGGTGGGGGAGAGCGCGGCCAGTCCCCTTCTGGCGTAGGTGATGCTGCCCGACAGGAGCGTCACGCCCGACAGCACGCCGCTGACGAACGGAACCCATGCCAGGGCGGAGGTGAACGACATGGCCAGGCCGACGATCCCCAGGACGGTCAGGACCACGCCGGGAATCATGATGCTGGGCTCCTTCCACACCGGAGCCAGCGCGACGAAGTGGAGGCCCACGATCAGGGCGATCCACGCGACGTTGGTCTCCGCGGGGCGCTCCATCACGCGCAGCACCTGCAGGCCGCCGAACAGCAGGACGGCCTCCGCGGCGACGATCAGCAGGTAGCCGCGGCCGTACATGGTGCCCCCCGCGGGCGGCTGGGGAGGCTGCGCGCCCGACCTGATGCGCCGACCGGCGCTGAACCACAGGAAGATCGCATACGCCGCGGCGAGGGCCGCGGCCACGCGGAGGACGGTCGCGATCACGGAGCCGAGGGGCCCGGGCGCGTTGACGATCACGAATACCGCACCGAAAACGGCACCGACCAGCATTCCGGTCAGACGATTCTGCATGACCGCAAACCATACAGGTCATCATCATCTTTCACGGAAGTACGCGTTCGCCGCAGAACTAAACATCAGCACCATCGCTCCCAGAACGGCCGCCAGGTGCAGAATGCGACTCGCGGTGAACACGTACGTCATCGCGTCGGCCGAGGCGTAGAACTCGACGACGGAGTTGCCCGCGAGCAGCCACCGGATGGGCTCGATCACCAGCGACAGCGTGCCGAAGACGCCGAGCGTGAGCGCCAGCGCGACCCTGGCCCATGGGCGGCCCTGGCGCAGACACACCGCCAGGAAGACGGCGCCGGCGAACACCGCCAGCCGGAACGCGAGGCCACCGGCGAGATCGGAGAAGGGCGCGCCGGCGGACAGCGCCTGCCCGACGGCGAGGGCGGCCTCGAAGGCGCCCGCGCCGACGGCGGCGAACCAGAGGGTGGCGGAGGCCCTGACGGGAGCGGGGACGGGTTCGAGTGCCGAGAGTGTGGTGACCATGCACCCAGTGTTCACGCGCGCGCATGCCCCGATCAGCCCTGCGCGCACCCATGTCGGGGGTAGGGGGCGCCCTACCCCCGGCCTGAGGTGAGCTCGTCGGTGGCCTCCTGAAAGGCGTTCGCGGCCTTGTCGAAGTAGTCGAACAGCGTCGCTCGCTGCTCGTCGGTGTAGTCGCCGAGCAGCTCCGCCAGCCGCTGCCTGGCCCCCTTGAGCGCCTCGTCGAGCCGTGCGGGCCTGCCGGAGGCCTCGACGATCACCTTGCGCCGGTCGGTGGGATCCGCCACCCGCCGGACGTACCCGCTCTGCTCCAGCCGGTCGATCAGCCTGGTGGTCGCGCCCGTGGTGAGCCCCGCGCGCGCGGCCAACTCGCCCGACGTGAGCGGGCCCGACAGCTCCAGCGTGTTGAGCGCGTAGAGGTCGGTGGCGTTGAGCCCCGCCGATTCGGCGCTGGCCAGGCTGTGCAGGACCACCGCGCTGAGGTAGTGCCGGAAGACCGCGCTCGGTTCCATCGGGGGTTCCTTATCTCGTGCAAGTATTGCACTAGGGAAGATATCACCCCCGATGTCGCCGAGCGTGCCGGAGGCTCGCGGGACCGTGGCCGGACGGCGTGGCGTCAGCGCAGCTCGCGCTTGAGGATCTTGCCGGTGGCGGTCATCGGCAGGTTCTCGCGGAACTCGACGACGCGGGGGTACTTGTAGGCGGCCATGTTCTCCTTGCACCAGGCCACCAGCTCGTCCGCGGTGATCGAGGCGCCCGCGTTCAGGATGATGTACGCCTTGACCTCCTCGCCGTGCGAGTCGTGCGGGACCCCCACGACCGCGGCCAGCGAGACCGCGGGATGGGTCATCAGGACCTCCTCGATCTCGCGCGGATACACGTTGAACCCGCCGCGAATGATCATGTCCTTGGCCCTGTCGACGATGGCGTAGTAGCCGTCGGCGTCGCGGGTGGCGATGTCGCCGGTGCGGAACCAGCCGTCGTTCATGACCTCGGCGGTCGCCTCGGGCCTGTTGTAGTAGCCCTTCATGATGTTGTGGCCGCGGATGGCGATCTCGCCGGGGCCCTCGCCCTCGATCGTCTTCCAGTCGCTGTCGATCAGCCTCATCTCCACGCCCCAGATGGGCGTGCCGATGGTGCCCGGCTTGGTCGGCCTGCCGAGCTGGTTGAAGCTGGCCACGGGGGAGGTCTCCGACAGGCCGTACCCCTCGAGGATGCCGATGCCGAAGGTCTGCTCGAAGTCGCGCAGCACCTCGACGGGCGAGGAGGCGCCGCCGGCCACGGCGAGCTTGAGCGTGGTGGGTGCCTGGCCGCCCTCGGCGTGGATCTTGGTGAGCAGGCCCCAGAACATCGTGGGCACGCCCGCGAAGAACGTCACGTTCTCCTTGAGGATCAGGCCCAGGGCGTCACCCGGGTCGAAGCGCGGCATGAGCACGAGCGTGCCGCGGCGGCGGAAGCCGGTGTTCATCACGACGGTCTGGCCGAAGGAGTGGAAGAGCGGGAGCACGGCCAGATAGATGTCGCCGCCCGGCGTGCGCGGGAACATCTCGTCGCTCACCATGGCGTTCATCAGCATGTTCTGGTGACTGAGCTCGGCGCCCTTGGGCTGGCCCGTCGTGCCGGAGGTGTAGAGGATGACCGCGGTGTCCTCGGGAGCGGTCTGCACGGTCTGGAACTCGCCCGGCATGCCGTTCAGCGCCGCCCAGATCGACTCGCCGTACTCGGACTCGGTGGCGAGCGGCGTGGCAGGCAGCACGAAGAAGTGCTCGCACCCCTCGGCGGCCTCGAAGCCCGCCTTACCGCGCTCGCCGAGCGGCAGTTCGGGGGTGCCCTCGAAGCAGAACAACGCCTTGGCGTCGCTGTCGTCGAGGTGGTAGGCGATCTCCCTGGACTGCAGCAGCACGTTCAGCGGCACGACCGTCGCGCCGGCCTTGAGGATGCCGAAGTAGACGAAGGGGAAGTAGGGCACGTTCGGGCATGCGAGCGCGACCTTGTCGCCCTTGCCGACGCCGCGCGCCACCAGCAGGTTCGCCACCTGGTTGGCGATCGTATCCACCATGGAGTACGGCAGGCGCAGATCGCCGAAGACGACGGCCGTGTCGTCGGGCGCGGTGCGGGCGCTGTCCTCGAGGACGATCGACAGGTTGAGCATGGCAGGCCTTCCTCCCTCGCTTACTCCTACGCGCGCCATCTTGGCAGCAACTACATACCAACCGGTAGGTAACAAAGGTTACAGATGCATATGGACGAGCCCGGCGAGGTGACGTATGCACGTCCTGTGGAGTATGACTACGTGATCGTCGGCGCGGGCTCGGCGGGCTGCGTGCTGGCCAACAGGCTGACCAGGGATCCCTCGGTGAGGGTGGCGCTCATCGAGGCGGGCGGACCGGACGACAGGCTGGAGATCCGCATGCCCGTCGCCTTCGCCAAGCTCTTCAAGACCGACTACGACTGGAACTACTCCACCGCCAAGCAGGACGAGCTGGCAGGGCGCGAGCTCTACTGGCCGCGCGGCCGCGTGCTCGGCGGATCCTCCTCGCTCAACGCCCAGATGTGGGTGCGCGGCCACCGGCGCGACTACGACCAGTGGGGCGTGCCCGGCTGGGGCTACGACGACGTCCTGCCGTACTTCCACAGGGCCGAGCGCCGCGTCGGCAGCAACACCGGCGGCGTGTACGGCGCGGCGGGACCCGTGCACGTCTCCGAACTCCGCAGCCCCAGCCCCGTCACGCGAGCCTTCCTCAAGGGCTGCGAGGAGCTGGGCATGACCAGGCTCGACGAGCTCAACGGGCCGTCGAACGAGGGCTGCAGCCCCACCCCCGTCACCCAGAACCGCGGGCGCAGGTGCAGTGCCGCCGACGCCTACCTGAAGCCCGTGCTCAGGCGGCGCAACCTGACCGTCGTCACCGGCGCGCGGGTCGAGCGCGTGGTCTTCGACGGCAGGAGGGCGGTGGGCGTCGAACACGACGGCGGCGCCAGGATCACCGCCAGGCGCGAGGTCGTGCTGTCGGCAGGCGCGATCGGCTCCCCGTACCTGCTGCTGCTGTCGGGCGTCGGCGCGGCCGGCGAGCTGAAGGAGGCCGGCGTGCCGGTGGTCCACGACCTGCCCGAGGTCGGCAGGAACCTGCAGGACCACCTCGCCTCGGCCGTCTACATGAGCTGCCCGCAGCCGATCACCCTCACCAAGGCGGCGGAGAGCCTCGGGAACCTGCTGCGCTACCTGGTGCTGCGCAACGGCCCGCTGACCACGAACGTGGGCGAGGCCGTCGCCTTCGTCAGGACCTCGCCCGAGGAGCCCGCGCCCGACATCGAGCTGGTCTTCGCTCCCGGGTTCTTCTTCGAGCACGGGCTCGTCGCGCCCACCGAGCACGGGCTGACCATCGGCGCGGTGCTGCTGCAGCCGCAGAGCAGGGGAAAGGTGGGGCTGAGCGGCCGCGACGCGGCCATCGACCCCCGCTACCTGACGGATGAGGCCGATCTGCGCAGGCTGGTGGCGGGATTGAGGACGGCCAGGCGGATCTTCGAGACCGGCGCGCTCAGGCCGTACGTGTCGGGGCCGATGGCGCCCTACGCGGGGCAGGGCGGCGAGGAGGAGCTGGCGCAGTGGGTGCGCGAGCGCGCGGAGACCCTCTACCACCCGGTGGGCACCTGCAGGATGGGCGCCGACGCCGGCTCGGTCGTGGACCCCGAGCTGCGAGTGCGTGGGGTGGAGAGACTGCGGGTGGCCGACGCCTCGATCATGCCGACGCTCAACCGCGGACACACCCACGCCCCCGCCGTCATGATCGGCGAGAAGGCCGCGGACCTGCTGGCCTCGGCCTGACAAAGGCCCTTCCAGAGGCGGCGTGGACCCTTGACGTAAGTGAACACTTGCGTCAACGATGGCGGCATGGACATCGATCTGTCGCAGATCCCGTTCTGGGGACTTCCACAGGCCGAGCGGATGAACGCCTTCAGGCGGCTGCGCGAGCTGGACCGGCCGGTGTTCGTCAAGGAGAACGTGGTCCCCTTCATCGGCGCGGGCGAGGGCTACTACGCCCTGGTACGGCATGCCGACGTGACCGAGGCCAGCCGCAACGCCGGGGTGTTCAGCAGCGAGCCCTGCTCCAACAGCATCCCCGACATGCCGCGGTGGCTGGCCGTGTACTTCGGCTCGATGATCAATATGGACGACCCGCGGCACGCCAGGCTGCGCAGGATCGTCTCCAGGGCCTTCACGCCGCGCATCCTGGCGAAGATGGAGGACGACCTGGCCGTGGCGGCGGCCGAGATCGTGGACGCCGCGATCAAGGAGGGTCCGGGCGACTTCGTCGAGCAGGTCGCCGCCAGGCTCCCGGTGCGCGTCATCTGCGACATGATGGGGATTCCCCCGAAATTTCATGACATGGTGCTGCGCCGTACCAACGTGATCCTCGGCAACGCCGACCCCGAGTACACCGGCATCAGTCCCGACCTCAACCGCTGGAACGTCGCCAAGGGCCTCGGCAAGCTCCTGCACGCGGGCCACTCGCTCAACCGCCTGGCCGCCACGCTCGGCGACGAGCGGCGCAAGCGCCCCACGGGCGACCTCGTCAGCCTGCTGGTCAACGGCGAGGAGCGGCTCACCTCCCAGGAACTGGGCTCGTTCTTCATCCTGCTGGTCGTGGCGGGCAGCGAGACCACCCGCAACGCGATCGCCTACGGGCTCAAGCTGTTCACCGATCATCCCGAGCAGCGCGAGCACCTCATGGCCGACTTCGACGGGCGGATCGTCAAGGCGTGCGACGAGATCGTGCGCTACTCCACCCCGGTGATCCAGTTCCGCAGGACCGTCACCCAGGACCACGGGATGTACCACAAGGGCGACAAGGTGCTGCTCTTCTACAACTCCGCCAACAGGGACGAGGCGGTCTTCACCGACCCCGACGCCTTCGACATCACCCGCGACCCCAACCCGCACGTCGGCTTCGGCGGTCCGGGGCCGCACTACTGTCTCGGCGCGCACCTGGCGCGCAGGGAGATGACCGTCATGTTCCGCGAACTGTTCACCAGGCTGCCGGCCATCCACACCGTGGGAGAGCCCGACTTCCTGCTCTCCAACTTCATCAACGGCGTCAAGCACCTGCGGTACGCGCACTGATGGGACAGGAGGGGCGTGGCACACTTGCCGCCATGGAGATCAGGACTGTCCATGCCAACGGGCTGGAGTTCGCGTATCTGGCGTTAGGCGAGGGCCCCCTCGCCCTCTGCCTGCACGGCTTCCCCGACACCGCGCACACCTGGCGCCACCTCATGCCGGAGCTGGCCGAGCGCGGCTATCGCGCGGTCGCGCCCTTCCTGCGCGGCTACGCGCCCACCGAGATCCCCGCCGACGGCGCCTACGAGGCCGCGGCCCTCGTCGCCGACGTCCACGCCCTGCACGAGGAGCTCGGCGGCGACGAGCGGGCCGTGATCATCGGCCACGACTGGGGAGCCGTTCCCGTGTACGGCACGACCGGCCGCTTCCGCAGGTCGGTGGCCATGGCCGTGCCACCGATCGGCGCGTTGCTGACCGGGTTCACCGAATACGAGCAGCTCAAGCGCTCCTTCTACGTCTTCCTCTTTCAGACGGGCCTGGCCGAGAGCGCCGCCGCCGCGCCTGGCTTCATCGAGGGGCTGTGGCGCGACTGGTCACCCGGCTACGACGCCACCCGCGACCTGGAGTTCGTCAGCCGGAGCATCGGCGCGCCCGCCAACCTCGCCGCCGCCATCGGCTACTACCGCGCCATGCTCGGCACCACTCCGCCCTCGGGCCGCCACCCCGCCCCTCCCGCTCCCGACAGGCCCGTCCTCTACCTGCACGGCGCGCAGGACGGCTGCCTCGGCGAGCACCTGGTCAAGGACGCGCCGGCTCACCTGCCCGAGGGCTCCAGGGTGGAAAGGATCGCGGGGGCGGGCCACTTCCTGCACCTGGAACGCCCCCGCGAGGTCAACGACCTGATCCTCTCCTGGCTGGAGGGCTGAGCACCGCGATCACCGGGTGCCTGCCCATGAGGCTCAGCCGGACCGCCCTGTCCACCGCGAACCCCGCAGGCTCGACGTCGTCGGGCAGCAGGGCGACCACCCTGCCCCGCGGCGCCAGCACCCGCCGCACCTCTCGCCACAGCCTGTCGCCGTCGGCGGCCGGCAACCCCGCCATGGCCACCTGGCGGTCCCACGGCGGATTGACCAGCACGACGTCGACGCTGCCAGCGGGCAGCGGGACGCGGCCCGCGTCGGCCACCAGCCACCCGATCCCGCGCGCGTCCACCGCGTTCCCTGCCTGCCCGGCGTTGCCCGCGGCGACTCGCACCGCCGCGGGGCTGAGATCGGCGCCGAGGTAGCGGGGCCCAGGAACGCAGGCGAGGGCCTCGACGAGCGTCGTGCCCGCACCGCAGCACGGGTCGAGCACCGTACGCGCCCGCTCCAGCCCCGCCATCCTGGCCATCGCGGCCGCCACCGGCGGATGCAGCGTGCCGGGGACCGTGGCGAGCTTGTACGGCCTGCGATGCAGCGGCCGGTCGGCGATCCTCAGGCCGATCACCGCCTCGTCGTCCTGCACGCTGACCCGCCAGGACAGCGTGCAGGGCGGCGGCGGCCCATGCCTTCTCGAGTGGTACGGCACGCCGAGCCGCCCGGCCAGCTCGGCCCCCACGGCGTCCTCGACGTCGTAGCGCGTGAACGTGCGCCTGCCGAGGAAGGAGGCGGACACGTCCAGGCCCTTCACCTCCGTCGAGCCGCCGAACGCCGCCTTCAGCGCCACCAGAGCGGCGGCGTCGACCCCGCGCGCCGCCGCGCGCAAGCCGTCGAGGGCGGCCTTGGTGTGCCCGATCCGTCCTGCCACGGCGCCCGCCAGCAGCACGTCGTCAGCCGTTCGCAGCCCCAGCACGCCGGGATCGGGAACCGCGCGCCTGAACCACACCTCGCGATGCCGTCGCCGGACGGCACCGCCGATCTCCTCGGCCACCAGCGGCTCCAGGCCGCGGACAGTCCTGGCCACCAGGAGCGTATGCACTTGTCTTCTCCCACGTCGCGACCCGGGGCGGCGGCATGCCGTCCCGCATCACCGGCGGTGGGCTGGTGCTCGCGAAAAGCGGCCACGGCCCGCCGGCGGGTCGTCAACGTCGGAAGAAGAACGTCACGCGGCAGAACCTAGCGGGGGCGCAGAGGCGGGTTCAACACATTTACGTGGAGCGCCCGTGGACGGACGCCTGGCCGCCTACCTTCCCAGCACGAGGCTGGCGTTGTGCCCGCCGAACCCGAACGCGTTGACGAGGACCGCGCCGTGGGGGAGCGGCGCGGCCGATCCCCTTACGACGTCGAGCTCGATCCTCGGGTCAAGGGTGTCCAGGTTGATGGTGGGGGGCACCAGGCCCTCCACGATCGAGCGCACCGCCGCGACCGCGGCCACGCCGCCCGCGCCCCCGCACAGGTGGCCGAGCATCGACTTGATCGCGGTCACCGAGGGATGCCCGCCGACGGCCCTGCCGATCGCCTCCGCCTCCACGGGGTCGCCCTCGGGGGTGGAGGTGGCGTGCGCGCTGACGTGCCCCACGTCGACGGGGTCGAGCTCCGCCTCCCGCAGCGCCGCCGTGATGGCCCGGGACTGCCCTTCCACGTCGGAGGCGGTGATGTGGACCGCGTTCGACGTGATCGCCGCCCCCGCCAGCGTCGCCAGCACGCGGGCGCCGCGTGCGGCGGCGAACGCGGCCCGCTCCATCACGACCAGGCCCGCGCCCTCGCCGAGGACGAACCCGTCCCTGCCGGCGTCGAACGGCCTGGAGGCCAGCTCGGGCTCGTCGTTGCGCTTCGACAGCGTCCTGGCCTGGGCGAACCCGGCCAGCGTCAGCGGGTGGACACACGCCTCCGCGCCGCCGGCGACCACCACGTCCGCCCTGCCGAGCCTGATCAGGTCGAGGCCCATCGCGATCGCCTCGGAGCCGGACGCGCACGCGCTCACAGGGGCGTGGGCGCCGCCGCGCGCGCCGAGCTCGATGCTCACCCAGGCGGCGGGGCCGTTGGCCATGAGCATGGGCACCGTGTGCGGCGAGACCCTGCGCACACCCTCCTTCTCCAGGATGTCGTCCTGGCCGAGCATGGTCAGCGCGCCGCCGGTGCCCGTGCCGATGACGACGGCCAGCCGTACCGGATCGACCTGGGGGCTGCCCGCGTCGGCCCACGCCTCCCGGGCCGCGACGAGCGCGACCTGCTCGCACCGGTCGAGGCGGCGGGCCAGCGGTCTGCCGAGCACCTCGGCGGGATCGTCGGCCAGCAGCGCCGCGATCCGCGCGGGCAGGTCCCACTCCGTCGTCCGGACACCTGAACGGCCGGCCAGTAGCCCCTCCCACGTCGTCGTCACGTTCCCGCCGAGCGGGGTGGTCGCGCCGAGCCCGGTGATCACCACGTCAGATCTCATGTGTTCCACGCTGCAGCGCGAAGATCGCCGGTGTGGATGCCGCAACCGACGAACGTCGGAGCCAGATGTTGTCGGACCCGCACACAATCTTGACGTAAGTGGTCACTTTCGCCAACTATGGAGCCCATGACGCTCGTGGACTTCGACCTGTCGGACCAGGCTTTCTGGGCGTTGCCCATGGCCGAGCGCGAGGCGGCGTTCGCCCGGCTGCGCGCGCTCGACGAGCCCGTCTTCTTCGAGGAGATGGAGGTGTCCTTCGCCCCGAAGGGGCCGGGCTACCACGCGCTGGTACGGCACGCCGACATCCTCGAGGCCAGCCGCAACCCCTCGGTCTTCTGCTCGGGCGACGGCGGCGCGACCAACATCCCCGACATGCCCGCCGAGTTCACCGAGTACTTCGGCTCGATGATCAACATGGACGACCCCCGGCACGCCAGGCTGCGCCGGATCGTCTCGCGGGCCTTCACCCCCAAGATGATCAAGCAGTTCGAGGCGGACGTGGAGTCCGCGGCCGCCCGCATCGTCGACGACCTGCTGGCCAAGGGGCCCGGCTGCGACTTCGTCACCGAGGTGGCCGCCAGGCTGCCACTGAAGATCATCTGCGACATGATGGGCATCCCGGAGAAGGACTACCAGTTCGTCTTCGACCGCTCGAACTTCATCCTCGGCGGCTTCGACCCCGAATACACCGGCTCGGACGTCAGCGACATCGCCACCCGCCTGCTCAACGCGGGTTTCGAGCTCCAGCAGCTCGTGCAGGACCTGGCCGCCTACCGCGCCGAGCACCCCACGGCCGACCTGACCTCCTCGCTGGTCAACGCCAACCTCGACGGCGAGCGGCTCACGCTGCAGGAACTCGGCTCCTTCTTCATCCTGCTCGTCGTCGCCGGCAACGAGACCACCCGCAACGCCATCTCCTACGGCCTGCGTCTGCTCACCAAGAACCCCTCCCAGCGGGCCCTGCTGCTGTCCGACATGGAGATGCGCCTGCCCGGCACCGTGGAGGAGATCGTACGGCTGGCCTCGCCCGTCAACTTCATGCGCCGCAAGGTCACCCGCGACTTCGAGATGAACGGCCACCTCTACAGGGCCGGCGAGAAGGCCGTCCTGTTCTACTGGTCGGCCAACAGGGACGCCGAGGTCTTCACCGACCCCGACGTCTTCGACATCACCCGCAGCCCCAACCCCCACGTCGGCTACGGCGGTCCGGGCCCGCACTTCTGCCTGGGCGCCCACCTGGCCCGCAGGGAGATCACGGTGATGTTCCGCGAACTGCTGCACAGGGTGCCCGGCATCGAGGGCGGCAGGCCCGACCGCCTGCACTCGGCCTTCATCAACGGCATCAAGCACATGGAGTGCACGTTCTGACCCCGCCGGGACGGGGGCGCGAGGTCAGGAGGCGGCGGTCAGCTTGATCTGCTTGAACACGCTGTTGATGTCGGGCAGCAGTTCCTTCTGTTCCGACGGCACCGACATGTAGACGATCGCGGGCACGTCCGCGCCCGTGCTGACCGCGGCCGCGACCACGGTCGTCTTCACCCCGTCGACCGTGATCTCGTAGGCGTTGAGCTGCCCGGGCAGGCCGCCGATCTTCAGCGCCTGGGTGGCGGTCTTCCTGGCGGCGTTCGGGGTGGAGAAGTACAGCTTGCGGGCCGACACCACCACAGCCTTGATCACCGGCTCGAGGTTCTCCGGCGAGGTGTAGGTGGCCGCCAGCTTGGCGGGCAGAGGGCCGGTCATCACCTGGGCGACGACCTGCTTGCCCGCCGTGTCGGTGCCGGCGGGGGCGAACTGGCGGGTGCTGTAGCCGAACGTGGACTTCATGGTGCTGCGCAGGTCCGGCTTCCAGGTGCCGCCGAGGCGCGGCACGGAGATGCCGGCGGAGGGGTCGGCGGTCACACCCGTGACGGGGGACGCCTCGCCCTGGAACCTGGGCAGGCGGCCGACGGACGGCTTCTTGGTCGGCGGCTTCTTGTTGACGGACGCGGACGCGGACGGCTCGGCGGAGGGGGCGGCCGACGTTTCGGAGGCCAGCGGCCCGGCGATGAAGGCCCACAGGAGGGCGGCGACCAGCGCGATCGCGACCGAGCCCGCCAGGGCGTAGATCCAGACGGGCTTGCCCGAGCCCTCGTCGGCCTCGTCCTCGCCCATGGCCTCGTAGTTGTCGCCGAAGACGGTGTCCCAGAGCTCCTGCTGGCGCTCGGGCGGAGGAGTGCGGGAACCGCTGATCTGCCCGGCGGTGACGAAGCGGTTGTCCGGATCGGAGGGGTCGCGGCTCAGGTTGGCGCCCGGACGCGGCTCGCCTGGCGCGCCCTGCGGCAGGGCGTCGGGAGCGTGTGCGCCGGGTCCGGCCGCGTGGCCGTCCCGCATGGCGCGGGGGTCGGCGGGCCCGTGCTGGGGCTGCCCCTGGACGGGCGGCATGCCGGGCTGCTGGATGGGCTGCTGGCCCGGGTGCTGTGGCGCGAGCCCCGCCTGGCCGCCCGCCACGGGCGGAGCGCCGGCGGGCGGGGGGCCCGCCTGCGGATAGGCGGCCTGCGGATGGGCCTGCGAGCGGGCGGCGTGGGGGTCACCCGCCTGATGGTGGGGCGGGAGCGGGTCGAGGCGGGGGTGGGAGGGGTTGGTCCCCGCTCCGAGCGGGTCGGCCGGGTCGATGCCGAGTGGGCCGGTCCCCGGCGGCGGCGCGGGGGAGTCCCTCGGCGGCCACGGCGCGGGAGCCGACAGGTTGGACCAGGCGGGCAGCGGCTCACGAGTCGGCGGTTGTTCGGGCCACGCGGGCGACGAGCCGCCGGCGCGAGGGGCCTCGGGCCAGGAGCCCGAGGCGGGCTCGATGCGCCCTGACTCCGGCCAGGAGGTGGGAACGGGCTCCTCGCGCGAGGTTTGGGGCCACGACGTCGGCACGTCAGGCCAGGACGGCGGCAAGGGTGACGCTCCGGAATTCTCCGTTGCCATTGCTGCCGTACCTCCCGAGGTTATGTCCGGATTGGACGCACCCGGCATGATCTCATGCAAAGCCGGTGGTTCCGCAGCAAAACGTGAGAAGCCAGTGGGATCGGTCGGCGGGTCCTGCATGGGCAGGTCGTCGGGGTCCCATCCGGGCTCAGCTGGGCGCGCCACGGTGACGAGAGTAATCTAAAGGGACATAAAAGGGCACATGGGGCGTAGGTCGTCGGGTGGGGAGGGCGGGGACCGAAGCCGGCGCGGCTGGGAAACGCTCCATACATCACCAACAGGTCGGGCAGTGGCAGAAACGTCCATTGTGCCCGGGGATCCCGGCCCTGGCATGGCTTTCATGGAAGACGAGGGGTTGCGGGCTGCGCTAGTCTTGACGTATGCGTTCCGCGACCCAGCTCCTTAGCGGGCCGCGACGGCCGTCGAGCTGAACTCCTGCCGTCGCGGCAACCCCTCGTTGCGGGAACGAGGGGTTTTCTTATGGGTCAAATCAAACCGAAGGAAAATCGCCGTGAGTGAGTACGATCCGCAGGCGCTGCAGGCCAAGTGGCAGCAGCGATGGGAGGAACAGGACCCCTTCCGGGCGAGCGAGGACGCCGCCGACACCCGGGAGAGGCGCTACCTGCTGGACATGTTCCCGTACCCCTCAGGCGACCTCCACATGGGCCACGCGGAGGCCTTCGGCCTGGGCGACGTGGTGGCGCGCTACTGGTTCCAGAAGGGCTACAACGTCCTGCACCCCATCGGCTGGGACTCCTTCGGCCTGCCCGCCGAGAACGCCGCGATCAAGCGCAACGCCCACCCCGCCGAGTGGACCTACGCCAACATCGAGACCCAGGCGGCCTCCTTCAAGCGTTACGCGATCTCCTTCGACTGGTCGCGGCGGCTGCACACCAGCGACGCCGAGTACTACAAGTGGACGCAGTGGCTGTTCATCCGCTTCTTCGAGCGCGGCCTGGCCTACCGCAAGGGCGGCCTGGTCAACTGGTGCCCCAACGACCAGACCGTGCTGGCCAACGAGCAGGTCGTCGCCGGCAGGTGCGAGCGCTGCGGCGCCGAGGTGGTCCGCCGCGAGCTGACGCAGTGGTACTTCAAGATCACTGACTACGCGCAGCGGCTGCTGGACGACATGGAGCAGCTGCAGGGCGGCTGGCCCGACCGCGTCCTGGCCATGCAGAACAACTGGATCGGCCGCTCCACGGGCGCGGACGTGCAGTTCGAGATCGAGGGCCGCGACGAGCCCGTCACCGTCTACACCACCCGCCCCGACACCCTGTACGGCGCGACGTTCTTCGTCGCCGCCGTCGACTCGGCGCTGGCCGACGAGATCTGCGACGACGAGCACAGGGAGGCCTTCGAGGCCTACAGGTCCGAGGTCGCCAAGCTGAGCGACATCGAGCGGCTGTCCACCGAGAAGGAGAAGACGGGCGTCTTCCTGGGCCGCTACGCGATCAACCCGGTCAACGGCGAGCGCATCCCCGTCTGGGCGGCCGACTACGTGCTGTCCGACTACGGCCACGGCGCCATCATGGCCGTGCCCGCGCACGACCAGCGCGACCTGGACTTCGCCCGCACCTTCAACCTGCCGGTCAAGGTCGTCGTCCACACCGGACTGGCCGACCCGGGCGAGACCGGCATCGCGACCCCGGGTGAGGGCGAGCTGGTCAACTCGGGCACGCTGGACGGCCTGAGCAAGACGGAGGCGATCGCCAAGATCATCGAGGTGCTGGAGGAGCGCGGCACCGGCACCGCGACGGTCAACTTCCGCCTGCGCGACTGGCTGCTGTCGCGCCAGCGGTTCTGGGGCACCCCGATCCCGATCATCCACTGTCCCGACTGTGGCGAGGTCCCCGTCCCCGACGACCAGCTGCCCGTCACGCTGCCTGACGTGCGCGGCGAGGCGCTGGCGCCGAAGGGCATCTCCCCGCTGGCCGGCGCGACCGAGTGGGTCAACGTCGAGTGCCCCAAGTGCGGCGGCGCCGCCCAGCGTGACACCGACACGATGGACACGTTCGTCGACAGCTCCTGGTACTACCTGCGCTACACCGACCCGACCTACGAGGACGGCCCGTTCGACGTCGAGAAGGTCCGCGAGTGGGGCCCGATCGACCAGTACGTCGGCGGCGTCGAGCACGCGGTGCTGCACCTGCTGTACTCCAGGTTCTTCACCAAGGTCCTGTACGACATGGGCATGGTCGGCTTCACCGAGCCCTTCACCCGCCTGCTGAACCAGGGGCAGGTCATCAACCAGGGCAAGGCGATGTCGAAGTCCCTGGGCAACGGCGTCGACCTGGGCCAGCAGATCGACGCGTTCGGCGTCGACGCGGTCCGGCTGACGATGGTGTTCGCCGGTCCGCCCGAGGACGACATCGACTGGGCCGACGTCTCGCCCGCCGCCTCACAGAAGTTCCTGGCCAGGGCCTTCCGCGTCTTCGCCGAGGTGACGAGCGGGCCGGGCGTCTCCTTCGAGGACGGCGACCTGGAGCTGCGCAAGTTCACGCACAGGACGGTCGACGAGGTCACCAAGCTGGTCGAGTCCCACCGCTTCAACGTGGCGGTGGCCAGGATGATGGAGCTGACCTCGGCCATCCGCAAGGCGATCGACTCGGGTCCCGGCGCCGCCGATCCCGCGGTCCGTGAAGGAGCGCAGGCGCTGGCGGTCATGCTGTCGCTCGCCGCGCCGTACACCTCCGAGGAGGGCTGGGAGCGCATGGGCCGCAGCGGCTCGGTGTTCCACGCGGGCTGGCCCGTCGCCGAGCCCGCGCTGCTGGTTCAGGACTCGGTGACGTGCGTCGTGCAGGTGGCGGGCAAGGTCCGCGACCGGCTGGAGGTCTCGCCCGACATCTCCGAGGGCGACCTGCTGGAGCTGGCGCTGGCCTCGGAGAAGGTGCGGGCGCTGGTGCCAGGCGAGCCGCGCAAGGTGATCGTCCGCGCGCCGAAGCTGGTCAACATCGTCCCGTAGCGCCTTCCGCGCGGTTCTTGCGAGCCGCTCGTACGGCACGCGGGCTCACGGCCACCGGGGTCACCCGGTGGCCGTCCGTCTTTCACGCGTCCTCCGGCGGGACTTCGCCGCTCGCCGTCACGTCGCCCGCTGAATCTGCCTGTACCTGACAGCCGATGGCAGGTAGGCGGCGTAGCGTGCGAGGCATGCGATATGTGGCCTTCCTGCGCGGCATCAACGTCAATCCCGCCACCCAGGTCGACATGGCCGCCCTGCGCGCGATGCTGGAGGGCCTCGGCTACAGCGACGTCCGCACCCACCTGCGCAGCGGCAACGCGGTCTTCAGCGCCGAGCCGCAGCCCAGGGAGAAGATCGAGAAGGCGATCCGCGACGGGCTCGCCCTGCCCGTCGCGGTGATGGTGCGCACGGCCGACGAGTTGCGGGCCGTGGTCGACGGCAATCCGCTGGAGGTGCGGGAGCCGGCCAAGTTCGCGGTGGTGTTCCTGTCCGAGCCGCCCGACCGCGAGGAACTGGAAGCCATCGACCCGGCCCGCTACGCGCCTGAGGTGATGCGCATGGGCGAGCGGGAGCTGTACATCGACTTCCCCGATGGTCTGGCCAGGCCCAGGTTGCCCGCGCTGCTGGAGAAGGGGGCGAAGAACGCCGGTACGATGCGCAACTGGAACACCGTCACGAAGCTGCTGGAACTGGTCACGGCTTCCTGAGCGGCGGCGCCTTGCCCTGCGTTCCGGCACAGAAAATCTTCGGCTGCCGGCGGAGCGCGCATTAGTGTGCATCTGTGACAATTGGCGCTTACCTAAGGTATCCGCATCTGTACGGAGACCTGATCACGTTCGTGGCCGACGACGACGTCTGGCTCGCCCCTCTCGACGGAGGAAGGGCCTGGCGGTTCACCGCCGAGCGCACTCCCGCCTCATACCCCCGCTTCTCGCCCGACGGCACCCGGCTGGCGTGGACCAGCACCCGTGAGGGCGCGCCCGAAGCGTTCGCCGCCGAGATCGACGGGCCCGAAGGCGAACGACTGACCCACTGGGGCAGCGCGACGACCGGCGTACGCGGCTGGACGCCTGACGGCCGGGTCCTGGCGATCAGCGCGACGGGTCAGGCCTCGCGCGACAGGACCTGGGCCTACGCCGTACCGCTGGACGGCGGCCAGGCCGAGCGCCTGCCGTATGGATGGGTGAGCGAGGCCGAAGCGAACGCCGACGGCGGCGTGGTGACCGTCTCGCCGGTCTGGCGCGAGCCCTCGCAGTGGAAGCGCTACAGGGGCGGCACCGCCGCCAAGATCTGGATCGACGCAGCGGGATCGGGCGAGTTCACCAGGCTGTTCGCCGACAGCATCGCGCAGTACTGGTCGGCCATGTGGATCGGCGACAGGATCGCCTTCCTGGCCGACCACGAAGGCGTCGGCAACCTCTACTCCGCCCTGCCCGACGGCACCGACCTGCGCAGGCACACCCGGCACGAGGAGTTCTACGCCCGGCACGCCGCCACCGACGGCACCAGGGTGATCTACAGCCACGCGGGCGACCTATGGGTGCTCGACTCGCTCGACGGCGAGCCGTACCGGCTGGACCTCAGGCTGGGCGGCCCCCGCCCCGCGCGCGCACGACGCCCCGCGCCGAGCAGGATCGGCGACTTCGCGCCCGACGCCGGCGGCAGGGCGAGCACCGTCGAGATCCGCGGCAGCGCCCACTGGGTGACCCACCGCGACGGCCCCTCGGGCGTGCTGCGCGCCGAGCCGGGCGTCAGGGTACGACTGCCGCGCGTCCTCGGCGACGACGGCCTGGCCGTCTGGGTCAGCGACGCGACAGGCGAAGACGCGCTCGAGATCGGCCGCGCCGGCGGCGAGATCCGCACGCTGGCCTCCGGCGAGATCGGACGGGTCCTCGACCTGGCCGCCGCGCCCGACGGCAAGCACGTCGCGCTGGCCACCCACGACGGGCGCCTGCTCGTCGTCGACGTCGCGACCGGCTCGATCAGAGAGCTCGACAGGACCGCCAACGGCGACATCAACGGGCTCACGTTCTCGCCCGACTCCGCCTGGCTCGCCTGGTCGCACCCGCACCACGAGCCGCTGCGCCAGATCAAGATGGGCCGCGTCGACGGCACCTCCACCATCGAGGTGACCTCACAGCGCTTCAGCGACTACGCGCCCGTGTTCACCAAGGACGGCAAGCACCTGGCGTTCCTGTCGATCAGGACATTCGACCCCGTCTACGACGCGCACGTGTTCGACCTGTCGTTCCCCGCGGGTGCCAAGCCGTACCTGGTGCCGCTGCAGGCGACCACGCCCTCGCCGTTCGCGCCCTCGCTCGAAGGCCGCAGCTTCAACGGCGCCGAGTCCGGCGACTCCACCGACGACGGCAAGGGCAAGAAGGACGCCAAGCCCGCCACCGAGGTCGACGCCGAAGGGCTGCCCGCCCGCGTCGTGGCCGTCCCCGTCCCCGCCGGGCGCTACACCAACCTGCGCACCGCCAAGGACGCCCTCCTGTGGCTGCGCCACCCCCTGGCCGGCGAACTCGGCGACGGAAGCGACCGCGAGGAGGTCGTCCTCGAACGCTACGACCTCAAGAAGCGCGCGAAGTCCGAACTCGGCAAGGAGGTACGCGCCTTCGAGGTCAGCGGCGACGGCGCCCGCCTGGTCACCAACGGCAAGAACGGCCTGCAGACCCGCTCGGCGAACGAGGGCGACGAGGTCATCACCATCGACCTCGACCGGATCACCGTCACCGTCGACCCCGTCGCCGAATGGCGGCAGTCCTACCACGAGGCGGGACGCCTCATGCGCGACCACTACTGGCGCGAGGACATGAACGGCGTCGACTGGGCCGGCACCCTGGCCCGCTACGCGCCGCTGGTCGAACGGATCGGCGCCTACTCCGAGCTCATCGACCTACTGTGGGAGGTACAGGGCGAGCTGGCCACCTCCCACGCCTACGCCCGCCCCAACGGCGCCGCCGTCGACCCCAAGCGGCGTCAGGGGCTCCTGGGCGCCGACCTCGCGCTCCAGGACGGCTCGTGGGTGGTCGCCAAGATCCTGCCCGGCGAGTCATCCGACCACGCCGCCCGCTCCCCGCTGCTCGCCCCAGGCGTCGCCGTCCGCGAGGGCGACGCGATCGTCGGCGTCGGCGGCCGGCCCGTCGACCCGGTCCGCGGCCCCCAAGCCCTCCTCGCCGGTACGGCGGAACAGCCCGTCGAGCTGACGATCAGGCCGGCCGCGGGCGGCGACACCAGACGCGTGGTCGTGACACCGCTGTCCGACGAGACCGCGGTCCGCTACCACGACTGGGTGGAGAGCCGCCGCGGCTACGTCAGGCAGGCCTCCGGTGGCCGGCTCGGATACCTGCACGTGCCCGACATGGTGGCCAGCGGCTGGGCCCAGTTCCACCGCGACCTGCGCACCGAGATGCCGCAGGAAGGGCTGATCGTGGACGTGCGCGGCAACAGCGGCGGGCACACCTCCGAGCTGGTGCTCGAGAAGCTCTCCCGCAGAGTGTCAGGGTGGGCGATCTCGCGAGGCTACGAGCCGATGCGCTACCCCGAGGACTCCCCGCGCGGCCCGATCGTCGCCGTCACGGACGAGTTCGCCGGCTCCGACGGTGACATCGTCAGCGCCGGCATCAAGAACCGCCGCATCGGGCCGCTCGTCGGCACCCGCACGTGGGGCGGAGTGATCGGGATCGACGGCCGGTACCAGCTGGTCGACGGCACGATCGTCACCCAGCCCCGGTACTCGTTCTGGCTCGACGGCGAGGGATGGACGGTGGAGAACTACGGCGTCGACCCTGACATCGAGGTCGTGATCACACCCCAGGACCGCGTGGCCGGCCGCGACCCGCAACTGGAGAAGGCGGTGGAACTGGCGCTGGAGGCCCTCAACGACCACCCCGCCGCCACCCCGCCCGACCTTCCCCCCGCCGCCCACTAGCGGCACTGCCCCGCTGTGCACAGCTCCACCGTGCACTAGCTCTACGGGCCACTCGCTCTACGGTGCGCCCGCTCTACGGTGCGCTAGCTCCACTGTGCACCGGCCACCCGCCCGCCTCTCGTGCCCCGCACACCGTCGGGGTCACGAGAGGCGGTCACGGGCGAAGGACCCGGGGAAGGCCCACACCTGGTGCCACGTCCGTCCGCGCCTGTGCAGACCGGAACGGCCTGCCGCCGGCAGTGTCGTCCTGTGGAGGCCTCGGCGAACATCGGGGGCAGGTGCCTCTGCGCATCCGCGTTGGTGCTTGGTGCGCACCCGCGCTGTGCCGGCGCGGTCGAGCCCGCCTGCCTTCCCGGCTGGGCGGGGAAGTCCAACCGAACGTTTCCGGGGGCGACCTGGCAGCCCCGCCCCTTCCAGCGGGGATGGGGCAGTGTCGTTGACAGCGTCAGGCCGACCTGAGCGGAGGCCGTCCTGCCGTTTCAGGTTGGGATGGGGCGGTCTCGTTGACAGCGTCAGGCCGACCTGGGCGCAGGCCCCCCGCCGTGCGCAGGGGTCGTCAGCGGCCGGTGAGCGGTTCGGGCCGAGGTGACGTCGCCGCCGGGATCGCGCACACGCGAGTCAGGCGGTCCAGGACCTCGGTGAGGATCTCGGCCGAGGTCGCGAAGTTGACCCTGACGAACCTCTCCCCACCGGGCCCGAAGGTGGCGCCGTCGCTCACCAGGATGCGCGCCTCTCGCTCGAGCACCTCGGCCATCCCCGGACGGCCCACGTCCAGCCACGCCAGATACGTCGCGTCGGGCGCCACGTACCCGGGCACCCGTGAGGCGATCAGCTGCCGGTTGCGGTCCAGGACGGTCATGGTGTCGCTCAGCCACCCGTCGGCGTGCTTCCACGCGGCCACCGTGGCCTCGACGCCGAACACGTTCGCGCCGCCGTACAGGAAGGAGGGATGGGAGCGGAGTGTCTCGCGGATCCGCGGCGGGCCGAGGTGGGCCAGCGCGCAGCGGACGCCGCCGAGGTTGAAGGCTTTGGTCGCGGACGTGAGGGTGATCGTGCGTTCGGGCAGGATCGAGGCGAACGGGATGTGTTCGGCGGGGGAATAGACCAGGTCGGCGTGGACCTCGTCGGAGACGACTAGCAGGTCGTGCCGTTCGACCTGCTCGGCCAAGGCGGCCAGCTCGGATCTCGTGAAGACCCTGCCCGTCGGGTTGTGCGGGTTGACCAGGACGAGCGCGCGGCAATCAGCCAGGTCCGACAGGTCGGTGCGCAGCACGCGGCCCATCTCCTCGAGTGTGCCGAGGAACGGAGGGTAGGCCGGGGCGTGCATCGCGACCGTGTCACCAGGATCTGTGGCGATGTGGAGCACGACCTGGAGCGCCTGGTTGAGGTCGGAGAAGGCGCGGACGGCTGACGGGTCGGCGGCCCAGCCGTACCGGACGAGCATGCGTTCGGTGAACGCCTCGGCCAGCGGGCCCGCCTGCGGGTCGGCCGCCCAGGCGGGATAGCCCAGGTCGCCGCGGGCGCGTCGCTGGAGTGCCTCGACGATCGCGGGCGCGGTGGGGAAGTCCATGTCGGCGATCCAGCAGGCGATGACGTCAGGACCCGCGTTCGCCCATTTCAGGCCGTCTTTGGTGGGCCGGGGGAAGGTATCGTCCACCCGATCAGTGTCACCCAGAATGTGCGACATGCCCGATGGATACGGATTGCGAGCTGATCTGCCCGCTGGGAGGAGTCGACGGGCGAACCGCCGTGGTGGCCGAGAGCTCGGTACCGGAACACGTTCTGCGGCATGGCCCACCATGCCGGTTCGGCTGTGTCACCTCACAGTAAGGTCGGACGTTGCCTGATGCGGCACTGGAACACGTGCGCCATGAAGACCCAGCTCGGGGTACGCCGACTCGATCGACCCTCGGGAAAGGTGAGGGCCGATCGAGCGGCGAGACACGGCTAGAGGCGGCGGAGGACCGCCACGACCTTGCCGAGCACGCTGGCCTCGTCGCCCGGGATCGGGTCGTAGTTGGCGTTGTGCGGGACCAGCCAGATGTGGCCGTCCTTGCGCTTGAACGTCTTCACCGTCGCCTCGCCGTCGATCATGGCTGCCACGATGTCGCCGCTCTCGGCCACCGGCTGCTGCCGTACGACCACCCAGTCGCCGTCGGCGATCGCGGCCTCGATCATCGAGTCACCGGCGACCTGGAGGAGGAAGAGAGTGCCCTCACCGACGAGCTGCTTGGGCAGCGCGAAGACGTCCTCGACGCTCTCCTCGGCCAGGATCGGACCACCGGCGGCGATGCGGCCGACCAGAGGCACGTAGGCGGCCGTCGGCCTGCTGACCGGCGACTCGTCCTCGCCACCGTCGGGGTCCACCCACAGCACCGGCTCGCCGGGGAGCCTGACCTCAAGGGCGCGGGGGCGGTGCGGGTCACGCCGCAGGTAGCCCTTGCGCTGCAACGCGGTCAGCTGGTGCGACACACTGGAAGTGCTGGTCAGCTGCACGGCCTCGCCGATCTCGCGCATGGACGGCGGGTAGCCGCGCTGCTGCACCGAGTCGCGAATCACCTCAAGGATCTTGCGTTGCCTGGGTGTCAGGCCCAGTGAGTCACGACGGCGGACCGCAAGGTCGCTGACGCCATTGCCGTCATTCGGCTCGCTCATGCTCTCCTCCTCGCCCGGCGGCATGCCTCACCGGCCCACCTTCCGGTCCGTGGTCTTCATGTCGCACACAGCGACCGTACCGCCGATGAAGATCAACTTCAAACAATTGTTCGAGTCTTCCTCGAAATCGTCGGTGACGTGGTGTACAACATCGTACGGGAGTTCGATCGACACCGTGTTCGATTCGCTGATCTTTATTTGACCTTTTCCTTGGGTCGACGGTGGCGGGAGGTCATCAGTGCGAGCGACCACAACGACAGATTCGACCAGCCAAGACGAACAACTCACCTTGATCGCGGACATCACGAGAGAGGAGCGCGTGCGTCCTCCCGCTCCTGGAGGCCGACTCCGCCTGGTCCCCCCACCTCGTGGTACGGCAGGGCGCGGCGCGGCGCCTCGCACGGCGAAGGGGCGCGGCGCAGGGGAAGCGTCCGCGGGGGCGGACGGACGGGAGGCCCTGGCCGCCGACGGCGGCGCCAAGGGCAAGCAGGTCGGCGGACGGCCCGCGGGGCCGCGCGAGGCCGGGGGTGGGCGGTCTGCCGGGTCACGAGGGGCATCGGGCGGACGGTCCACGGGGCCACGCGCGGCAGGTGGCGGGCGGTTGCGGGTCGTCCGCGACCAGGGGGTGCAGGACTCGGACGCGCGGGAGGGCACGAGCGGTCCTGAAGGCGGGACGAGAGAGCCGGGGGCGGAGATGGACGGCATGCGGGGCCGGGCGATCGCGACAGGCGATCGATCAGGGCGGACAGGACGCGGCGAAGGTACGCGTGGAGGGCGGGAGGGGCGCCAGAGCGGTCGACGGGGCAAGCGAGGCGGGCTGCGCGGTACGTCGCTGGGCAGGCCGGCCTGGCGACGAAGGGGCGGCGGTCTCCAGACGGGCGCGACACAAGGGCAGAACGCGTTGCCGGGCGGGAACCGGCCCCAGGAGGTGGGGTCGCCCACGGAGCGGACGCGGGAGGTGGGATCGGCGGCGGCCCGGTCCCACGAGGCGCGGTCGGCCACGGTGCCTCAGATCGCGCGGGCGGCGTTGCCCCTGAGTGAGGCCGTCGCGGATCGGCCCAGGCCGATGGCGGTCGACCGAGCCCCGAAGGTGCGCACCGCGGCGAATCGGGGGAAAGCGAGGAAGCGTAGAGCGCGCGAGACCAGGCCGAGGTCGGGCCGGGGTGGGCTCAGGGTGGTCCCGGCAGGGCCGGAGCCGGGTGGAGAGCAGATCCAGCACCCTCCCATGAGGCTGACCAGACGGGGGAGGGTCGTGCTCGTGGGGTTGTTCGCCGTATTGTCCCTGGGAGGCTTCGTGCTCGGCGCCAAGGCCACCAGTTGGGCCATCGCGCAGGAGATGACCGGGACGGGGCGCGAGGGGCTGCCCTGGGTGGTCGTCGAGAAGGGCGACACGCTGTGGACCATCGCGGCCGCGGTCTCTCCGGGCGACGACCCCTCCGCGGTGGCGGGAGAGATCATGCGGCTCAACGGGCTGAACAGCTCACTCATCCGCCCCGGCGGTCGGCTCTACCTGCCCGACCGCGCGCCCTGACCGGCACCTGGGGTATGCGTCGGCCGCCGGCCGAGAGTCGGCGCCCCTTCTTCCTGAGAGACGACGTCCGCTCCACGGCACGCGCTCGGCAACGGCCTGCCCTCGCCAGGTGTGTCGCCCCGGCACGGGAGGGCAGGTGAGCGGTTCTCCGAAGGAGGAACCGTGAAGCTGCTCGTGATCCGTAACTCGAAGGCAGGCGGGGCCGACGACGACATCCGCCGCGCCGCGGTGGCGGCCCTGGAGGCCGGGGCCGATGTGCGGATCTGTGAGGATCCCGAGGATCTCGGCAGGGTGCTGGGGGAGCATTCCGACCGCGTACCCGTGGTCATGGGCGGCGACGGCACCCTGCACGCGCTGGTGGCGGCGCTCGCCGACCGCGGGGAACTGGAAAGCAGGCCGGTCGGGCTGGTGCCGATGGGCACGGGCAACGACCTGGCGCGCGCGGCCGGTCTGCCGCTCGACCCCCCGAGAGCCGCCCGCGTGGTCCTGGACGGGCGCGTGCGCCCCATGGATCTCCTCGCCGATGACAGAGGCGGCATCGTGATCAACGCCGTCCATCTCGGGGTCGGGGCGCTGGGTTCGCGCGAGGCCGTACCGCTCAAATCGCTGCTCCGCCGGGCCGCGTACGTCGTGGGGGCGGTGATCGCGGGCGTGCGGGCGCCGGGCTGGAGGCTGCGCGTCGTCGCGGACGGCGGGACGCTCGCCGACGGGCGGCGCAGGGTCCTGCTGGTCGGCATCGGCAACGGCAGGTCGATCGGCGGCGGAACCCCTCTGACGCCCGACGCCCTGCTCGACGACGGGCTGGCCGACGTGGTGGTCTCCTTCGCCACGGGCCCGCTCGCCCGCCTCGCCTTCGCCCTTCGGCTGCGTCGCGGCGAGCATCCCGATCATGCCGACGTGCGCACCTGCCGGGCAAGGGAGATCACGATCGCGGGGGAGCCCGTTCCCGTCAACGCCGACGGCGAGGTGGGTCCCGAGGTGACGCGCCGTACCTGGACGGTCCGCCACGCGGCCTGGCGCCTTCTGGTTCCCGCACCCGGCAGGAGCGACGATTCCGCGACAAGCCGACCATGACCCGGCCGCCCGATGGAGATACGGGTGCGGCGACCGGCGCATCGCCGGCGTTACTGATCTCGACGGGCGCCCGATGGGGATACGGGTACGGCCCTGTGTTGTTTCTGAAATGCCGCCAAGCCGGTGCACACACAAGGGGTGATGACGGCGGCCCCACTTTGATGCCGATAGCGCTGGTTCGGCAACCGGGCTGATGTCCGCGTGCTGATGTCGGCCGCGGATCCATGGGGACGTATGGTCGCACCGGGGTGGCGGATCCGGAGTGTGCTGGCGGCACTCATGGCCATTCTCGCCCTGGCCGGTTGCTCCGCAACTGTGGCACCTCCGCAGATTCCACGGTCGCAGCCGTCATGGGATTCTCTGACGGATGCCGATTCGCGTGCCGCGGCCGATGACATCTGCCCAAGGGGTAAGGGGTCGAGAGGGTTGGACTGCCGGCCGAAAGCGCCAGGATATGAGGACTGCGTCACGCGCCATAAGGCGAAGAACTCGGCCACATCGAGCCAGCAAGCACTGATCGTCGGAATTGAAGGTAGCTGCGGAGCGGGCGGCGTTCCCTAATGGAGAGGGCTGTGCCGCATCCGTCGAACCCCACTTGTCGTGCCGTACGGGAGCCCCCATCCGGTCTGACGTCGTGTGCGCTGCGAGTGAAAGAGAGTTCTCGCGCTGTCCGGGGAACGTTGATCCGGCTGTCGATTTCGACTGTTCGAAGGCCCGAGACGCCAACTATGAGTGCCGCGACGACCCGCGAGGTGACAACGCGTTCTGCTCGACATATATCGAGGTTCTCGGTTCGTGTCACACGCTTCTTGCGTGCGCCGGTGAAGGACTGTCCCCCATGAGTGCGCATTCGGGATCACTATGAGGATTCAATTGCTTGAGGGATCTGGGAGACGGCATCTTCCAGCAGATCGCGACGTGCGACACCATCTGGCGTCATGCCGTGAGGCTGCGGCGGTCACCAAGGGCTCAGAATGGACCGTCCTTCGCGTTGTACAAGCGGTGCGGACTGGGATGTGGCGAGCTACTCCCCACCTCAGAGAGACAGGGCGAACCTGCCGGAGCGGTGGGTGTGGCGTACGTGTATCCGTTGCACGGAGCCGTTGACCGTGTACATGTGTGCTGGGCGCCTGGGATGGGAGCTATTCCATGGTCGAGGCGGCCATGCACGCCTCTGGCGAACGGGGCGTTGGCGCCGTACATCGCCATGGTGAAATCACCTGTCAACCCCTGTGATCCGCATCTACAGCCGGTCAGACTTCCTCCCCTTCCGTGCCTGATGGTCCATCTCGTGCCTGATGGTCCATCTCGTGTTTGACGGTTCATCTCGTGCTTGATGGTCCATCTCATGAGGCGTCGCCGCCGCCGTGGTCGGCTCGCGTTCGCCGGTGGGAAGCAGGGGCTCGATCGCTGAGTTCGATCGCCACACCCCACCAGACGAACCAGGTCGTCATGATCGGCACCCAGGCGAGGCGGCAAGGCGCCGAGTGCGGTGTTGGCGGCGCTCCGAAATTGTCGGTGGCGTCTGGTGGGATGGAATCCACACCGGCGAGGTGAAGGAGGGATGGCATGGGCTTCGATTTGTGGCTGCCGTTCCTGAAGTGCTGGGGCAGGCAGTGGCCGTTCGCTCGCCTGGCTGCGCCTCGTTCGGCCTTCGAGCAGTCGATCATCGGCGGCCTGCCGGCCTTCTCACCTATCTCCGAGGGGGAGTCGGACGCGGCCGAGATGCGGCTTGGATGTGCGTTCACGCCCTCGTTACGCGCGTTACTCCCGGCGATCAACGACCGGCGGTACGCCGGCCTCGTCTGAGGGTTCCGTGTGGCCGGCGACCGGCGTATGCGAGCCTCGTCCGAGGTTCCGTGTGCCGAGCGCGGAGGTAGGCGGGCTTGGTCCGAGGTTCCGTGTGCCGAACGCGCCGGTGCGCGAGCTTGGTTCGGGGTTCCGTGTGGCCGGCGCCCGGCGTACGCGGGCCTCATCCGAGGGTTCCGTCGTACGGCGGGTGGCGGCGCGGCGTTGAGGCAGAGGCGGATCAAAGGCCTCGGCGATCATGACGGCGTCATCCTCCGCCGGTCGGATGTGAGGGGACACGGATCTGGTCGTCCTGTCGCTCGGTCCGGGACGTACCGACGAGTGCTCGAATTGAGCCGCGCATTCGCCGGTGTCGTGGTCGAGAGTGGGCGCGCGGCGGCATAGGGTCTTGCCTCGTGCCGACGTTCGCCCCCTTCACGGAGATCATCTGCGCCTGTCGACGAGCCGCGACGCGAGGGTGGCGGACCCGAGAACGGCGGCGCGGGCGGTCGTGCCGTGACGAGTCACAGGAGCGTGCGTACGTCACTCACGTGCGACACGCCCGACCCTGAACGGCTGATCAGCGACTTCGATTCACCGGGCCCGGCCAACTTGCGTTCATGGTCGCGCGCTTCTACGGTTGGACCACAACATCTAGTAGTTACACCGATGTAGGTTCACCATAACTTGTGTTTCCGTGACCGGTCCATGGCAGCCCGTGGAGCGGGCGCGAGCATCTGCCGACGAGCATTTTACGAGTGGTGAGCCAGGTGGAGTGTCGAGGAGGCGAAGCGTGCACTGTCCGTTCTGTCGTCACCCGGACACCAGGGTCATCGACAGCCGCTCCACGGACGACGGAGGCGCGATCAGGCGTCGCCGTACCTGCCCTGAATGCGGGCGCAGGTTCACCACGCAGGAGACGGTCCTGCTGATGGTGAGCAAGCGCAGCGGAGTGACGGAGCCGTTCTCGAGGGACAAGGTGGTGGCGGGCGTACGCAGGGCCTGCCAGGGCCGGCCTGTCACAGAGGATTCGCTCGCGCAGCTCGGGCAGCGGGTCGAGGAGGCGATCAGGGCCAGAGGCGCGGCTGAGATCCCCTCCAACGAAGTCGGCCTGGCGATCCTCGGGCCGCTGCGCGACCTGGACGAGGTGGCGTACCTGCGGTTCGCATCGGTATATCGCGGTTTCGAGAGCCTGGCGGACTTCGAGGCCGAGATCAAGCAACTTAAAGCCGAGAAGGGGGAGTCATGACGGAGACGGTCAGCGGGTCAGCGACGCGTGGGGGCAAGCGCAAGGGGTTGAAGATGAAGAGGATCTTCACCAAGCCCGGAGTGCATCCCTATGACGAGATCACGTGGGAGCGCCGCGACGTTGTCATGACCAATTGGCGCGACGGCTCGATCAACTTCGAGCAGCGGGGTGTGGAGTTCCCCGAGTCGTGGTCGGTCAACGCGGCCAACATCGTGACGACCAAGTACTTCCGCGGCGCGGTCGGCACCCCGCAGCGCGAGTGGAGCCTGAAGCAGCTCGTCGATCGCGTGGTCGGGATGTACACCAGGACCGCGGTCGAGAACGGCTACTTCGCCACCGACGAGGATGTCGAGATCTTCGACCACGAGCTGAAGCACGCCCTGGTCAACCAGGTGTTCGCCTTCAACTCGCCGGTGTGGTTCAACGTGGGCACGCAGAGCCCGCAGCAGGTCAGCGCCTGTTTCATCTTGGCCGTCGACGACACCATGGAGTCGATCCTCGACTGGTACAAGGAAGAGGGTGTGATCTTCAAGGGCGGTTCGGGCTCGGGCGTCAACCTGTCCCGCATCCGCTCCTCCAAGGAACTGCTGTCGAGCGGTGGTACGGCCAGCGGCCCTGTGAGCTTCATGCGCGGCGCCGACGCCTCCGCAGGCACCATCAAGTCGGGCGGCGCGACCCGCAGGGCCGCCAAGATGGTCGTCCTCGACGTCGATCACCCCGACATCGAGGAGTTCATCGAGACGAAAGCGCGCGAAGAGGACAAGGTTCGCGCGCTCCGTGACGCCGGGTTCGACATGGACCTGGGCGGCAAGGACATCGTCTCGGTCCAGTACCAGAACGCCAACAACTCCGTCCGCGTCTCCGACGAGTTCATGCGCGCCGTCGACAAGGGCGGCAAGTTCAGCCTGCGCGCTCGCCTGACGGGTGAGGTCATCGAGCAGGTCGACGCCAAGGACCTCTTCCGCAAGATGGCCAAGGCCGCGTGGGAGTGCGCCGACCCCGGCGTGCAGTACGACGACACGATCAACGACTGGCACACCAGCCCCGAGACCGGCCGCATCACCGCGTCCAACCCGTGCTCGGAGTACCTGCACCTGGACAACTCCTCGTGCAACCTCGCCAGCATCAACCTGATGAAGTTCCTGAAGGACGACAACTCCTTCGACATCCAGAACTTCGTGAAGCTCACCGAGCTGATCATCACGGCCATGGACGTGTCGATCACGTTCGCCGACTTCCCGACCGAGAAGATCGGCGAGACCACCCGCGCCTACCGCCAGCTGGGCATCGGCTACGCCAACCTGGGCGCGCTGCTCATGGCGACGGGCCACGCCTACGACTCCGACGGCGGCCGCGCGGTGGCCGGGGCGATCACCTCGCTCATGACCGGCGTGTCCTACCGGCGCAGCGCCGAGCTCGCCGCGGTGGTCGGGCCGTACGACGGCTATGCCAGGAACGCCGACGCGCACAAGCGCGTCATGCGCAAGCACGCGGGCGCCAACGACAGCCTGCGCACCATCGGCACCATGGACGCCAAGATCCACACCGAGGCGTCCAAGCAGTGGTCCGACTGCCTCAGGCTGGGCGAGAAGAACGGCTACCGCAACGCGCAGGCCTCGCTGCTCGCGCCGACCGGCACCATCGGCCTGATGATGGACTGTGACACCACCGGCATCGAGCCCGACCTGGCGCTGGTCAAGTTCAAGAAGCTAGTGGGCGGCGGCTCCATGCAGATCGTCAACCAGACGATTCCGCGGGCGCTCAAGCAGCTCGGCTACCAGCAGGAGCAGATCGAGGCCATCGTCGAGTACATCGGTGAGCACGGCCACGTCGTCGACGCCCCCGGGCTGAAGCGCGAGCACTACGAGGTGTTCGACTGCGCGATGGGCGAGCGGGCGATCGCGCCCATGGGCCACGTCCGCATGATGGCAGCCGCGCAGCCGTTCCTGTCCGGCGCGATCTCCAAGACCGTCAACCTCCCCGAGTCGGCCACGATCGAGGACATCGAGCAGGTCTACATGGAGGGTTGGCGGATGGGCCTGAAGGCCCTGGCCGTCTACCGCGACAACTGCAAGGTCGGCCAGCCGCTGTCGGCCGCGGGTAAGAAGGAGGCCGCTGCCGGCGTCGAGGCGCAGGAGCCCGAGGTCAAGGTCATCGAGGTCAACCGGCCGACCCGGCGCCGGATGCCGAACCAGCGTCCCAGCACCACCACCCGCTTCACCGTGGGCGGCGCCAAGGGCTACATGACCGCCTCGTCCTACCCTGACGACGGGCTCGGCGAGGTCTTCCTCAAGATGTCCAAGCAGGGTTCGACACTGGCGGGTGTCATGGACGCCTTCTCCGTGGCGATGTCCATCGGCCTGCAGTACGGCGTGCCGCTGGAGACGTACGTCAGCAAGTTCGTCAACATGCGCTTCGAGCCCGCCGGGATGACCGACGACCCCGACGTGCGGATGGCGACCTCGGTGATGGACTACATCTTCCGCCGCCTGGCGCTCGACCACCTGCCCTACGACGAGCGGGCCGCGCTCGGCATCTTCTCCGCCGCCGAGCGTACGGCTCAGCAGCGCGGCGAGGACCCCGCGGTCGACAGGGAGGAGCTCGCGCAGTCGGCGCCGATCGAGGCGAAGGCGGTCGAGCCCGCCGCTCCCGCGCCTGCGCGGGAGACCAAGGAGCTGACGCTGGAGAGCCACCAGCGCTTCACCGCCGACGCGCCGCTCTGCATGACCTGCGGCACGAAGATGCGGCCCGCGGGCAGCTGCTACGTCTGCGAGGGCTGCGGCTCCACCAGCGGCTGCAGCTGACACCTGGCTGAACAGGGGGATTCGGAGGGCGACTTCCGAATCCCCTGTTGTCGTCACGGCGTGGCCCGGTCGTCTCGAACCCCCGACCTGCGGGAATCTCTGGTCCCGGTGGGGCCGCGCCACCGGCCTGCGTGCTCGATGGCCGCGCTCCGACCTCGCGCATGCTCTCCGACCTCGCGCATGCTCTCCGACCTCGGTGAGGAGCCAGAGCGGAATAGCTACCCCGGGAAGTGGTGGCCGGACGGGGTGGCTTCGGGGTTTGGGTGGCGGGACCGTGTCAGGTGAGGAGGCGGGCAGGAGTGACTTCGGGGAGTGGACGATCATGTCGAACCATGCGCCGAGCGAGCCGCCCGACAGGCGATGGTCGGCATCATTCTCGGTGGTGTGGCCGGGGCCGATCAGGCACGTCGTCGCGGGTGCGTCGAGCCAGGCCCTGGGTCACGACGTCGGGCATCGGGGGACTCCTCGGTCGTCGAGGAGACCGCCCTCGTAGTTAAACCGAGGTTGAAGTCAAGCTAGCCTGGAGGGCGTGCCGGAGCCCGCAGCGATCTCCAAGGAACTCACGATCGGTGAGCTGTCGCAGCGCAGCGGCGTGCCCGCCTCCGCGCTGCGCTTCTACGAGCGGGAGGGCCTCATCGGCAGCCGCCGTACCATGGGCAACCAGCGCCGATACCATCGCAGCACGCTGCGCAGGGTGGCGTTCATCCGGGCCTCGCAGAGCGTCGGCATGCCGCTGTCGGTGATCGGCGACGTGCTGGGCTTCCTGCCGCCGGACGCGCCGCCCACGCGGGAGTTCTGGGTGCGGGCCTCGCAGTGCTGGAGCGAGGAGATCAACGCCAGGATCGAGAAGATGGAGCGGATGCGCGACAGGTTCACCGAGTGCATCGGTTGTGGTTGCCTGTCGTTCGAGCAGTGCACGCTGGTCAACCCCGGTGACGCGCTGGGAAGGCAGGGGTCTGGGGCCCGCCGCCTGCTGGAGCCCTGACTGGGGGCTCGGGTCGATAGGCGGACCACCAGCCTGGGGGCTCGGGTCGATAGGCGGACCACCAGCCTGGGGGCTCGGGTCGATAGGCGGACCACCAGCCTGGGGGCTCGGGTCGATAGGCGGACCACCAGCCTGGGGGCTGGGGTCGATAGGCGGGCCACCAGCCTGGGGGCTGGGGTCGATAGGCGGGCCACCAGCCTGGGGGCTCAGGTCGACAGGCGCACCACCAGCCTGGGGTCGATCGTCATCGCCTCGACGCCCGAGCCCTGAGGCGCGGTCATGACCGCCGCGACCTGGTCGACCGCCAGGTGGCCGAGCCTGCGTTTGTCGATGTGGATCGTGGTCAGCGGCGGGTCGACCAGCTCCCCGATCGCCAGCCCGTCGAAGCCGAGAAACGCACAGTTGCCCGGTACGGCGAGCCCGAGCCGCATGGCCCTCCGCATCGCCCCGATGGCGATGTGGTCGTTGTAGGCGAACACCGCGGTGACGTCGGGATGCGCGGCGAGCAGTTCGTCCATCGCCGCGGCGCCCCCGTCCACGGAGTTGACCGCGGGCTGGATCCACGTCTCGTCGACCGGCAACCCGTGCTCGGCGGCGAAGGCGAGGTAGAGCTCCCTGCGAGCGTTGTGTGTGCCAGGCCGGGCGTGCGCGTGGTCGTCGATCATCGCGATGCGCCGGTGTCCCTGCTCCATGAGGTGGTCGAGCCCCTGCCTGATGCCGCTGGCGAAGTCGATGTCCACGCCCGGCACCGCCGGTGCGCGGCCGCCTCGGTCGAGCAGCACGAAGGGGATGCCCGAGGCGGCGATCTTGTCGATGGCGCCCGTGTGGAGCAGGAACCCGACGCACGCGTCCACGTGGTTGGGCACGCTTTCGGCGACCGCGAGCTCCTTGTCCAGCTCTGAGCCCGTGGCGTACACGACGACCTGCCAGCCGCGCTCGTCGGCCGCCTCCAGCACGCCGGAGACCACCTCGGGGAAGAAGGGGTTGAGCACATCGGCGATGATCAGCGCGAGCGTGGTGACGTCCTGGCGCACCATGCCACGGGCGAACCTGCTGGGCCGGTAGCCCATCTCCTGGGCGACCTGGAGTACGCGCCGCCTGGTCTCGGGGTCGATCTCGCCCTTGTCGTTGATGGCCCGCGACACCGTCTGGCGGGAGACGCCGGCGGACCGTGCCACGTCGTCGATGGTGACCCTGCGCGACTTCTTCGTCCCTGGCACGACTGAGACTTTAGCCTCCTCTGGCTGCGCTGACGCCGCCACGCGTGAAGGGCGGAGGCAGCGGATGTGGGAGCGCTCACGTGAACGCTCACGGGCCGATCATCGGTCCGCCGCGCGTGGCTGTCAACCACCCCTTGACATCGCCGACGTCACGTCGGAGGCTGCTCGTGAGCGTTCACGTGAACGCTCACGGACAACTCCGACGCCCGCCCCCAGACGGAGGTAGTTCCGCCATGCCTGACCACCGCAGAACGGTCCTGGCGCTCCTGGCCATCGCGGTCGCCGCGACCGCGTGCACCGTGGGGGAGACCGCCCAGCCGGCCCCCGGCGGCACCGGCAGCGCTCCCGCGCGGCAGCAGCAGGAGATCAGCTTCCTGACCTTCGAGACCCCCAACCTCACCCCGGAGTACTGGGACTCGGCGATCAAGCGCGTCACCGACAAGTACCCCGACATCGCGGTGAAGAAGCTCGTCGCGCCGACCGTCGACCGCACGGGCTACGCCAAGCAACTGCTGACCTCCGGCCAGTTCCCCGACGTGATGCTGGCCGTCTCCCCCGCCGACATCGGCGCCGCGCAGAACCTCTATGCGTGGAAGCCCGAGGAACTCGGCGACTTCCTGGTGCCGGACGGCGGCGCGATCGACGGCAAGGTCTACCAGTTGCCCGCCAACACCCAGTCGATCCCCAACGTCTACTACCGCAAGTCGATGTTCGAGAAGGCGGGCATCAGCGCGCCGCCGAAGACCTACGCCGAACTTCTGGAAGCCGGCGCGAAGCTGAAGGCCAAGGGCATGACGCCGTTCGTGGTCGGCGGCGGCAAGGAGGCCTTTCCGAGCGTCCTCCCGCTCACCGCGACGGTGGCGACGGAGGTGTACAGGAAGACCCCCGGCTGGATGACCGACAGGAGAGCCGGCTCGGTCAGGTTCGCCGACCCCGACTTCGTCAAGGCGCTCACGCTCGTCGGCGATCTGGCGGGCAAGGGCTACATCGACAAGGGCATGCTCTCCCTCGACTACGCCGCCACCGAGCAGGCCTTTCTCGCGGGCAAGGGCGCGATGTACCCCATGGGCTCATGGTTCGCCGCCGCGGGTGACAAGAGCGACATCAAGGACGACCTCGGTGTCTTCGCATGGCCGACGGCCGACGGCGCGCCGCTCCTGCCCGGCTACACCGGCGGCGGGCTCGAGGTCAACGCCAACTCCAAGCACCTGGACGCGGCCAAGAAGTTCGCGCTGGCCTTCCAGCTCGACAAGAGCAACCTGGACAACTCCGTGAAGTCCGACGCGCTCTTCCCCGCGATCAAGGGCTACACCCCGCCCGCCGACACCGGCCCCGTCTTCAAGGCCACGTACGACCTGTGGTCGAAGAACGTCCAGGCGAACGCCATGGTGAAGGCCTTCTCGTGGGAGACGGGCGGCGACTCGCTGATCTCCGGCATGACGCCGAAGGTCTACGCCGCGGTACAGGACGTCATCCTGGGCAGGAAGAAGCCCGCCGAGGCCGCCGCCTATCTCGACACCGAATGGGACAAGGCCTCTTGAGGAGACTCGCGCACTTCGGCGTGTTCGCCGCACCCGGCATGCTCGTCTACCTGTGCTTCGTGCTCGCGCCGATCGTGGTGAGCTTCGGATACAGCCTCACCGACCACAACCCCTTCAACCCGCCGAGCAGGTTCGTCGGGCTGCGCAACTACCAGCTGCTCTTCACCGACGAGGAGTTCCTGACCGCGCTGAAGGTGACGGTGATCCTCACAGCGATCATCGTCGTCGTGCCCAACGTCGCAGGACTGGCCATCGCGGTGCTCCTCGACCGCAAGGGCTGGTTCTACAACGCGTGGCGGGCCACGTTCTTCGTGCCCGTCGTGCTCAGCTCGGTCGTGGTCAGCGTGGTCTGGACGCGCATGCTCGCCGACGACGGCATCGTCAACCTGATGCTCGGCACCGACATCGGCTGGCTGTCCGATCCCGACCTCGCGCTCTACTCGCTCGGCGGCATCATGTCGTGGCAGATGCTCGGTTTCTGCGTCGTCGTCTACCTCGCGGGGCTGCAGGCCGTACCGCACGAACTGCAGGAGGCGGCGGCCATCGACGGCGCGGGGGCCGTCGCCCGCTTCCGCAAGGTGACCTGGCCGATGCTGGCGCCCGCGGTCACCGTCAACACCGTCGTCCTGCTGATCACGGCGTTCAAGGCCTATGACCACATCCAGGTCATCACGAACGGCGGGCCGGGGTCGGGCTCGACCGCCACGATCGCGTTCGTGGTGCTGCAGACCGGATTCGTGGCCAACAGGCAGGGTTACGCCTCGGCGATGGCCATCGTGATGCTGGCGATCATCGCGTCGGCGTCGGCGGTGGCGCTGAGGCTGCTGCGGCGACGGGAGGTCGAGCTGTGAGAGCCCTGGTGACGACCGTGGTGGGGGCGCTGTTCGCGGTGCCGCTGTACGTCGTGCTGGCCAACACCTTCAAGCACGGCCCCGACATCGCGCCCGACCCGTTCGGGCCGCCGCTGCCGCCGACGCTGGACAACCTGGCGGCCGTGCTGTCGCGCCCCGACCGGCTGTTCTGGGCCAGCCTCGGCAACAGCGTCATCGTGACGGCGCTGTCGGTCGCGGTGCTGACGATCCTGTCGGCGATGCTCGGGCACTACCTCGCGCGCACGCCGTCGCGGTGGGGGAGAGCGACCGCGCTGTTACTGCTGTGCGGGCTGATGATCCCGCCGCAGGTCATCCTGCTGCCCGTGGTGCGGGTGCTCCAGCTCTTCGACCTGATGACGACCGTGCAGGGGCTGGTGCTGTTCAACGTCGGCTACTACGTGCCGTTCGGGGTGTTCGTCTTCTCGGGGTTCGTCCGGACGATCCCGATCGAGATGGAACAGGCGGCCGCCATCGATGGGGCGGGCCGCCTGGCCACCTTCTGGCGGGTGGTGTTCCCGCTGCTGCGCCCGGCCTCGGCCAGCGCGATCATCTTCTTCTCGGTGTGGATCTGGAACGACTTCCTCAACCCGCTGATCATCCTCGGTCCCAGCCAGGGGACGACGGTGACGACCGGCATCTATCGGGCGGTCGGGCAGTACCAGGTGGACTTCGGCACCGTGTTCGGGCTGATGTTCCTGGCCACGCTACCGATCCTGGTGTTCTACCTCGCCCTGCAGAGGCACTTCGTCAAGGGGCTGACCAGCGGGGCCACCAAGGGGTGAGGAGATCAGCCGCAGTTGCTCCACGCCTTGCTGCCGCCGTGGGAGACCGTCGACTTGCTGTATCCGTTGGCCATCGAGCCGAAGAACTTCACGCACATGCCCTTGCCCTGGAGCTTCACGGGCCCGGCGTAGTACTTGAACCGCCCGGAGTCGGAGTCCTTCTCGACATAGGGCGCGGTGCCGTTGCCGGCCGGACGCGAGACCTGCAGCTCGACCGTGGTGCGGGTGCTGAGCCCCTGGAGCTTGGACTTCATGGTGACGGCGCAGTTGAGCCCGTTCCTGCGGTTGTAAAGCAGGTAGACGGTGCCCAGCGACCCCACCGGCGCCTTGTTGACCACGGCGAAGCCACTGCCGCAGACCCCTTCGGGGGTGTAGCCGGCGGCGTTGGCGGCCGCGGGGACCGCCAGGATCCCGCCGATCATCACCGCAGCCGCGAGAGCAGACTTGAGCACGCTGCCATTCCTTTCGTCAGACTGCAGATCATCATGCCGGACATCTCCTGACAATGGGGGCGAAATCTGGAAAGCGGGCTGGTCAGTTCCGCTAGGTTGCATGCATGAATATCGCGATCACCAGCGGATATGTGGTTCCTGTCGACGGCGAACCCATCGACGGCGGCACCGTGCTCATCCAGGACGGCACGATCGTGGCCGTCGGGCGCGACATCGACATTCCCGAGGGCGTGCCGATCGTCGACGCGGCGGGCGGCTGGGTGCTGCCCGGCTTCGTCGAGGCGCACGGCCACCTGGGCGTCCACGAGGAGGCCGACGGCTGGGCCGGCCAGGACACCAACGAGATGACCGACCCCAACGGCGCCAGGTTGCGCGCGCTCGACGCCATCAACCCCGGCGACCTCGGTTTCGGCGACGCGCTGTCGGGCGGCGTCACCACGGCCGTCATCAAGCCGGGCTCGGGCAACCCGATCGGCGGTCAGACGGTGGCGGTGAAGTGCTGGGGCCGTACGGTCGAGGAGATGCTCGTCCGCGAGCCGGTCAGCGTGAAGAGCGCGCTCGGTGAGAACCCCAAGCGCGTGTACGGTGACCAGAAGAAGCTGCCTTCCACCAGGCAGGGTGTGGCCGCGGTGATCCGTGACGCGTTCCGCAAGGCGCAGGACTACCGGGCCAAGCGCGACCAGGCCGAGGCGGAGGGCAAGGCGTTCGACCGCGACGGCACGCTTGAGATCCTGGTGAAGGTGCTGGACGGGGAGCTGCCCTGGTGCCAGCACACGCACAGGGCCGACGACATCGCCACGGCGCTGCGCCTGGCCGACGAGTTCGGCTACCGAGTGATCATCAATCATGGCACCGAGGGCCACCTGATCGCCGACCTGCTGGCCGAGCGGCAGATCCCGGTGATCATCGGCCCGCTGTTCACCAGCAGGTCGAAGGTGGAGCTGCGCAACCGCTCGCTGCGCAATCCCGGCATCCTGGCGCGGGCGGGGGTGGAACTGGCCATCACCACCGACCACCCGGTGGTGCCGATCCATTTCCTGGTCCACCAGGCGACGCTGGCGGTGAAGGAGGGGCTCGACCGCGACACGGCGCTCCGGTCGATCACCGTGAGCCCCGCGAAGATCATGGGTCTTGACGACAGGGTGGGCTCGCTGAAGCCAGGGCTGGACGGTGACGTGGTCATCTGGTCCGGCGACCCGCTGGACGTCATGAGCAGGGCGCTGCGGGTGTTCGTCAACGGGCGGGAGGTGTACTCCTACTCGACCGACACCGGGGAGGGCACGGTCACCGACCCGTACTACCGCGAGTCCTGACGTCGTGCCGGGCGGGGGCGCCGACCTGCGGCTCCCCTGGTTCGGTCGGTGTCCTGCGAACGCCCATCCGGCCCTCAGGGACTCGTGGCCCTCACCGCCGCCCGGACCTCAGGTCTCCGGTTCCCCGGTTCGCCGAGCCCGGGCGGGTCACCCGGGGTGTCCGTCCCCTCGCACCGGCCCATTCCCAGGTCGCCGGTCGCTCGGGCGGGCCTGGTCCTCAGGCCCGCAGGGTCCCGGTTGGGCCCGGTCCCGGGTCGGCCTCATCCCGGGTCGGACGGGTCTCGGTGGGTCGGGTCTCGGGTCGCCGGTCCTTTTGGATCCGGTGTGTCCTCAGGTAGCCCTGCGCCGTGGGCGATGGATGACGAGAGGCTTGAGGCGGCCGTCAGGGGAGGGGTTCGAGCATGCGGTGCGACCGGCGGAGTGCCACACTCACGGCGTCCGACCTGGAGGTCTCCAGCCCCGGCCCCGGCCGTACCTCGACCTCCTCGAGGCCCACCCGCACCCCGCACGCCGAGCAGTGCGCCGCCTGGTCCAGGCGGGTGCCGCAGGCGCTGTGGAAGAACAGCCGCCGCGCCCCCGCCGAGGTGAGGTGGCGCTCGCCCCACTGCGCCAGCGCCAGCACGGGCAGCCAGAGCTCTCTGCCCACCTCCGTCAGCACGTACTCCTCGCGGGGCGGGTTGTCCTGATAGCGCCGCTTGTCCAGCACTCCTGCCTCGACCAGCGCGGCCAGGCGCTGTGACAGCACCGCCCTCGGGATGTCGAGGTGGGCGAGGAAGTCGCCGTAACGGCGCACGCCGTACATCGCGTCCCTGATCACCAGCAGCGTCCAGCGCTCGCCGATCAGTTCGAGCGCCTTGGCCAGCGAGCAGTCCTGCCCGTCGTAGTTCTTGCCGAGTGCCATGACCCCACGTTAGTTCATTCATTGAACCGTGCTAGGTTCAATGAATGAACCGACTGACCGTGGCGGCCTCGGCGCCGCTGCTCGTGCTCACGAACTACACGGCCCCGATGGTCACGCTGCCCGACACCGCCATGGCGCTGGGTGCGGGGCCGACCGGCCCGGTGTGGATCCTCAGCGCCATCGCGCTGGGCCTGTCGTCCCTGTTGCTCGTCGCCGGCGGGCTGGCCGACGACTACGGGAGGAAGCGGACGCTCGTCGCGGGCACCGCGGTGCTCGCCGTGGCGAGCGTGGTGGCCGCGACCGCGCCGAACGTGCCGGTGTTCGTCGCCGCCCGGCTGGTGCAGGGCGCGGCCAGTGCCGCGGTGCTGGCCGCGAGCCTGGGCATCGTCGGCCATGCCTTTCCCTCCGGCGCTCCCCGCCTGCGGGCCACGGCCGTCTACGGCGCGATGATGGGCCTGGGTACCGCCGTCGGCCCGCTGCTGTCAGGCCTGCTGGCGGTGCTGACGAGTTGGCGGGCGATCTACTGGGTGGTGGCGGTCGCCGCGCTCGCGCTGACGGTGGCGGCGGCCGTGACGTTGGAGGAGTCGCGGGCCGCGCAGCGGCGCAGGATCGACCTGCCGGGCGTGCTGCTGCTGACGCTCGGAGTCGCCGCGCTGGTCGCGGGGGTGACCGAGGGCCGGATGGGCTGGGCGCGGCCGATCGTCGCCGTCGCCTTCGCCGTCTCCGCGCTCCTCCTGGTGGCCTTCGCGGTGGCCGAGCACCGCAGCCGTGAGCCGCTGCTGGACCTCGCGCTGTTCAGGCGGCCGCGGTTCCTGGTCGCCACCGGGGGTGCGCTCGTCGTCGGCGCCGCCGTCATCGGCCTGCTCAGCTACCTGCCCACCGTGCTCCAGGCCGCCCACGGGATGACCCCGCTGTCGACCGCGCTGCTGTTCGGCGCCTGGTCCGGCACGTCGTTCGTGTCCTCTCTCGCGGTCGGCAGGGTGCGCCTCGGCGCGAGTTCGAGACTGTCGCTCGGCCTGGTGCTGAGCGCGGTCGGGTTCGCGGGGCTGCTCGGCGTGGTCGCGGACTTCTCGCTGCCGCTGACCATCGCGGGCCTGGTCGTCAGCGGCGTCGGCAGCGGACTGATCAACTCTTCGCTCACCCATCTGGCGATCGAGAGCGTGCCGCAGCACCGCGTCAGCATGGGCTCGGGCGCCAACAACACCGCCCGCTATGTCGGCTCGTCGCTCGGGGCGGCGGCCATGGCCGCCGTGATCGGCGCGCACGGCATGGAGGCGGGCGTGCTGGTGACCCTGATCGCCTGCATCGTCCTACTGGTCGGTACGGCGGGCGCGGTGCAGGCGCACCTTCTCGCGGTTCCCGCACCGCTTCATGGAGCACCACTGCCTGGTCCCCGCGTTTGACCTGTCGGCGAAGCGCAGGCCGCACGTGGGGGAGGCGCACACCCGTACCTGGTGCAGGTCGGGCCCGCCGATCAGTTCGACGGCGTCGCTGGCGATCTCCGCCAGCCCCGCGACCACGGGGTCGGCGGGCGGCAGCCGGACGACCGACAGGTCGGAGCCCAGCTCGACCAGGGCCGGCTGTCTGCGCGCGGCCCAGCGGTTGATCGGCTCGGGGAAGCCGCTCTCGCCCGCGGCGGCCGCGTCGACGCACCGGCAGATGGCCTCGCGCAGCTCTCTCGCCGCCATCAGCAGCGTCGTCCCGGCCACCGAGGACTCCTGCGGGCTCGGGGCGAACGGCAGGTCTTCGGGCAGGCCGAGCCACGCCAGCAGGTCCTCGGGCTCGCGCAGCAGTTCCCGGCCGCCGGTCTTGCGGTCTCGGTAGGTGTTGACGAAATCCAGTGCGGGCCGTCCGCCGTCCCACACCCAGTCTCGCGTTCGCATGTCTCTAACCATATGATGGGGTTAAGCCTGTAACCACACGATGGAGTTACACGATGGTGGAATCACGGATGGCCCAGGTCGGCGACCTGCGCATGCACTACCTGATCGAGGGCGAGGGGCCGCTGCTGATGCTGCTGCACGGCTGGCCCCAGACCAGCCACTGCTGGCGCCACCTCATCTCCCCGCTGGCGGAACACTTCACGGTCGTGGCACCCGACCTGCGCGGATACGGGCTGACCGACAAGCCGCGCACCGGGTTCGACAAGCGCACGATGGCCGCCGACGTGCGCGAGCTGGCACGACAGCTCGGCCATGAGCGGGTCGCACTGGTCGGCCACGACAGGGGAGGGCGCGTCGCCCACCGTTACGCCCTCGACCACCCCGACGAGGTGGAGCGCCTGGTCGTCATGGACATCATCCCCACCAGGGAGATGTGGCGGCGCTTCGACATGATCTCGGGCGTCGCGCTCGGCACCTGGCACTGGACCTTCCACCTGCAGCCCGACCTGCCCGAGCGGCTCGCGGGCGCCGACGTGCGCGGTTACCTGGGCTACTTCTTCGAGAAGTGGACCGTCCAGCGGGCCGCTCTCGACGTGGAGGAGTACTACCGGGCCTTCTCACAGCCGGGGGCTCTCAGGGCCGGGTTCGACGACTACCGGGCCTCGTTCCCCGACGACGCGGCCCATGACGACGCCGACTACGACGCGGGCAGGCGGCTGGAGATGCCGGTGCTCGCCCTGTGGGGCTCGGCGGGCCTGCCCGCCCGCGTCGGCGTCGAGGAGGTGTGGCGTGACTACGCCAGGGACGTGCGGGGCGCGGAGATCTCCGACTGCGGCCACTTCCTGGCGGAGGAACGCCCTGACGTCGTGCTGTCCCACCTGCGCGACTTCCTGAAGGTGTAGTCACCAGCGCCGGGCCGCGCCCATGACGTGCAGCAGCGCCTCGCGCTGCCCGGTGAACTCGGCGGGCGCCATGCCCTCGCGCTCGGCGCGCATGTGGAGCATGGCCAGCTCCGTGGCCGCGTGCTGGTAGTCGGACATGGCCTTCGACAATCCCGCCTTCCTGGCCCACCTGCGGGCGTGCCTGCGCGCCTTGAGCGAGCTCAGCATGCCGACGTCCTGCGGCGTGACGACGCCGGTGGGCAGGTATGCGGGCAGGACCCCACCGATCTTGCCGAGCACCCTCTGGCGCTCCCTCACGGTCACCACCACGAGCACGATGATCACGGCGAGCTCGAGCAGGTAGGCGCCGCCCAGCGCGGGAAGGCTTCCCAGCGTCGCCGCGCCGTTCCACGCGCCGTGCAGCAGGACCGCGCCCAGATAGCCGAGCGGGATCGCCAGCCACCTGACGGGGTGGCGCCTGGTGGCGGCGTAGGCCACGCCGAGCCCGATCATCGAGGTGTAGACGGGGTGGCCGAGCGGCGAGATGACGCCGCGCATCACGAACACGCCGACGGCGTCGCCCGCCCCGCCCTCGACGAAGGCGACGAGGTAGTAGCCGACGTTCTCCACGAGCGCGAAGCCGAGGCCCGCCATGGCGGCGTAGATGATGCCGTCGGTCAGGCCGTCGATCTCCTTGCGCCTGCGCAGGAGCAACAGAAGCGCCGCCCCCTTCAGTGCCTCCTCGGTGACGGGGGCCAGGACGACGACGCCGATGTTGCCGGCCACCGTCTGGCCGTACCCCGCGCTGCGGACCAGGGCCTCACCGGCCATGCTCAGCACGACGGCCAGCACGACGGCCACGCCCGCGCCCCAGACGAAGGCGAAGGCGAGGTTGAGCCTGGGTTCCGGCTCCAGCCTGTCGAGCGCCAGCACGGCGGCGAGCAGGATGGGCAGGGGCGCCACGGCCATGAGCGCCGCCAGGCCGAAGCCGGAGGGTTCGTTGGACAGCAGCATCGAGGCCAGCACCAGCAGAGCGCAGATGCCGGAGATCACGAGGCCGATGATGAGCGATTTGCTTGGTCGCGGATAGAGCACCGCAGGGCGAGTCACAGAGGTCACGCTCTCACAGTGCTCTCCTCCGATAGATGGACAGTTGACTCCTACTTACCGGCCTTGAGCACGGCCTCGACGATCGAGCGGGGGTCGACGCCGAAGTGCTCGCGGACGGCCTCGCGGGTGTCCGACAGGCCGAACCCGTCGGTGCCCAGCGAGGTCCACGGCCGCTCGATCCACGGGCTGATCTGGTCGGGCACGGCCCTCATCCAGTCGCTCACCGCCACGATCGGTCCATGCGTGCCCTCGAGGGCCTGTTTCACGTACGGCACGCCGCCCGTCGACATCGCGTCGCGGCGCAGCTCGCTCCACGAGGTGACCGACCAGACGTCGACCCCGACGCCGTGCTCCTCGGCCAGCAGGCGCTGGGCCTCCAGCGCCCAGTGGATCGCGGTGCCGCTGGCCAGGATGTGCGCCTCCCCTCCGCCCTCGGAGAAGCGGTACAGGCCTCTGACGATCCCCTCCTCGACGCCTTCCGGCATGGCGGGCTGGGGCAGCGGCTCGTTGTAGACGGTGAGGTAGTAGAAGACGTCCTCGCCCGCCTCGCCGTACATCCTCCGCAGGCCTTCGCGCACGATGACGCCGACCTCGTAGGCGAAGGCCGGGTCGTAGCTGAGGCACGCGGGGTTGGCCGAGGCGAGCAGCTGGGAGTGGCCGTCGGCGTGCTGCAGCCCCTCACCTGTCATGGTGGTGCGGCCCGCGGTCGCGCCGATGAGGAACCCGCGGCCGAGCTGGTCGGCCAGCGCCCACATCTGGTCGCCGGTGCGCTGCCAGCCGAACATCGAGTAGAAGATGTAGAAGGGGATCATGGGCTCGCCGTGCGTGGCGTAGCTGGTCGCCGCCGCGGTGAAGGAGGACATCGAGCCGGCCTCGGTGATCCCCTCGATGAGGATCTGCCCGTCGGTGGCCTCCTTGTAGGCGAGCAGCAGGTCCCTGTCGACGGCCTCGTAGCGCTGGCCGAGCGGCGAGTAGATCTTCGCGGTGGGGAACAGCGACTCCATGCCGAAGGTCCTGGCCTCGTCGGGCACGATCGGCACCCAGCGGCCGCCGGTCGCCGGATCCTTCATGAGGTCCTTGACCAGCCTGACGAAGGCCATCGTGGTGGCGACAGGCTGTTTGGAGCCTTTCGCGAGCGCGGCGAACGGCGCGGACGGCACCTCCAGGCGGCTCGGCCGTACGGTGCGTCGCGGTATCGGCCCGCCCAGCGCGGCCCGCCGCGCGGCGAGGTAGCGGACCTCGGGCGAGTCGGGCCCCGGGTGCAGGTAGGGAGGAAGCTCGCCGTCCAAGGAGGGAACGGGCAGCCCGAGGCGCTCGCCCATCACCCTGAACTCCTCCTGGGTCAGCTTCTTCATCTGGTGGTTGGCGTTGCGCGCCTCGACGCCCGCTCCCAGCGTCCAGCCCTTCACCGTCTGCACGAGGATCACCGTGGGCACGCCCTTGGTGTCGAGCGCCCTGCGGTAGGCGGCGTACACCTTGCGCGGCTCGTGCCCCGCCCGCGAACCGCCGACGACGCGGCGCAGCTCCTCGTCGGTGAGGCTCGTCTCGATGCCCTCGAACAGGTGTCGCCTGATGTAGGCGCCGTCCGAGGCGGCGAACGTCTGGAACTGCCCGTCGGGGACCGCGCCCAGCCTGGCCACGAGCTCGTCGGACTCCAGCAGCGGATCCCATTCGGCGCCCCACAGCGCCTTGACGACGTTCCAGCCCGCGCCGCTGAAGACGCTCTCCAGCTCCTGCACGATGCGGGTGTTGCCGCGCACCGGGCCGTCCAGCCGCTGGAGGTTGCAGTTGATCACGAAGGTCAGGTTGTCGAGCCCCTCCCGCGCGGCCAGCGTGAGGGCGGCCGTCGCCTCGGGCTCGTCCATCTCGCCGTCGCCGAGGAAGGCCCACACGTGGCCGGAGGAGGTGTCCTTGATGCCGCGGTTGTGCAGGTAGCGGTTGAACCTGGCCTGATAGACGGCGTTCAGCGGGCCGAGGCCCATCGACACCGTGGGGAACTGCCAGAAGTCGGGCATCGCGCGAGGATGCGGGTAGGACGACAGCCCGCCGAGGGTCTCCCGGCGGAAGCGGTCGAGGCGCTCCTCGCTCAGCCTTCCTTCGAGGAAGGCGCGCGCGTACACGCCAGGCGAGGCGTGCCCCTGGAAGTAGACCTGGTCGTCCTCGCCGTGGAAGAAGTGGTTGAACCCGACCTCGTACAGCCAGGCGGCCGAGGCGTAGGTCGCCATGTGGCCGCCCAGGCCCAGCTTGCTGCCGCGGGTGACCATGGCGGCCGCGTTCCACCGGTCGTAGGCGGCGATGCGCTCCTCCAGCTCCAGGTCGCCCGGGTAGGGCGGCTCCTCGGCCGTGGGCACGGTGTTGACGTATCGGGAGCTCGTGGACAGCCGCCTGACGAGGTAGTCCGCGCGCTCCTGCCCCTTGGCCCTGACGACCGCCTCGAGCGACTCCAGCCACTCCGCGGTCTCCTGGGGGTCCAGATCCATCTGCATATTGCCATTAAACACCCTATGATCGATCATTGGGCGTATGAGGCCCGTAGTCAGGTCGCCGCTGCGCGACCAGATCCGTCAGTTGGTGCTCGAAGGGCTGGTCAGCGGTCGTTGGGCGCCTGGCGACAGGCTGGTCGAGCGGCGCATCGCGGCCGAGCTCGCGGTGAGTCAGGCTCCCGTGCGAGAGGCGCTGCGCGAGCTGGAGGCGCTCCGGCTGGTGGAGTCCTCGCCGAACAGGGGTGCGAGGGTCCGCGCGTTCAGCCGCGCCGACCTGCGCGAGGTCTACCACGTGCGGGCCGGCCTGGAGGAGACCGCGGCCCGTCTCGGCGCGCCCGACGTGGAGGCGCTGGAACGTCACACCGCGCTCCTGCACGCCGCCGCCGCGGCGGGCTCCCTCGACGACCAGGTACGGCACGGCGTCGCCTTCCACCGTGAGATCGTCGCCGCCTCCGGCAACCAGCTCCTGCTGTCGGTGTGGGAGTCGCTGGGCATCGAGGTATGGACCCACGTGTCGATCCGCCTGTTCCGCGCCGAGCTGCACGAGAACGCCGCGGACCACGAGCCGATCGTGGAGGCTTTCAGAAGGGGGGATCCCGAGGTCGGCCGCCTGGTCCGCGAGCACGTCCTCGGCTACGCGGACTGACCTGGCGCCGAGGGCCGCAGCAGCGCGTGGATGCCGGCCGCCATCGCGAGCGTGATCACCGCGACCGCCCACAGGACGAGGTGGAAGGCGCCGGTGAACTGATGGCCGTGGCTCGCCGCGCCCGCCGCGATCCGGCCGGCCAGCTCCGCGTCGCCCACTCTGGCCTGCAGGAGGCTGACCAGCGCCGAGCCGTACACCGCGATGACGATCGCCTCGCTGCCGATGCGCAGCGTGTTGACAAAGCCCGCGGCCATCCCCGCCCTCTCGGGTTCCACCATGCTCATCGCCAGCCCGTCGCCGACGCCGAAGCCGAGACCGGCGCCCACCCCGACCAGCAGCATCGGCCCGGCGGGCAGCGCCGTGTCCGTCACCGCGAGCCACGCGTTGCCCAGCCCGAACAGCAGCACCGCCACGGTCACCAGCGTCCTGGCCGGCACGCCGCGGTTCAGCAGCCAGCCGCCGGCGGGCGGGGCGATCAGCACGGGCGCGGTCATCACCAGCATCCACAGGCCCGCCTGCTGCGGCGAGGCACCGTGGACGCCGGCGAAGTAGGTGGGCAGGTAGGTCAGCAGCGTCACCATGCCGAAGCTGGTCGCGACGGGCACGAGGCTCAGCGCGAGAAAGCGCCTGTTGCGCACCAGCGTGAGGTCGAGCACGGGGTGCGGGCTGCGCCGTTCGATCCTCGTGAACGCGACGAGCAGCGCCGCCGCCGCGGCCAGCGGCACCAGCACGCCGGGGCCGCCCCAGCCCGCCTGCGGCCCCTGGACCACCGCGATCGTCAGCAGGGCGAGCCCCGCGACGAACGTCACCGCCCCCTTCACGTCGACCCGCGGCCGCCGTCCGGCGCGTGACTCGGTGACGAACGGGACGCCGAGCAGGGAGAGCGCCAGGATCAGCGCGTTGGACAGGAAGATCGCCCGCCAGCCGTACCCGCCCGCCAGCCAGCCCGAGATCGTCGGGCCGAGCGCGAGCCCGATCCCGGCGACGGTGCCGAGCAGCGCGAACGCCCTCGTCCTCGCCGGACCGTCGAACGTGGTGGCCAGGATCGCCGCGCCCGAGGCCATCACGCCCGCCGCGCCCACGCCTGACAGGGCCCTGGCCGCGTCCAGCAGCCAGATGCCGTCCGAGAGGGCGGCCACCACCGAGCCCGCCGCGAAGACCGCGGCACCGGCCGCGAACACCGCGCGCCGGCCGAACAGGTCGGCCAGCGACCCCGCGACCAGGGTGAAGGAGGCGAAGGTGAGGTTGTAGGCGTTCATCACCCACTGCAGGGGGGCGCCCGCGGCGTGCAGGTCGGCGCCGATGCCCGGCAGCGCGACGGCGGCGCCGGAGATGGACATGGGGACGACGAGGAAGCCCAGCAGGACCACGGTCATGGTCAGGGCGGGGTTCGGAGTTCGTGTACGGATTGCCACTCAGCAGAAAATGCCACTTAGTGGCGTTAGCTGTCAATCGGCACTTCTGGAGTAGGCTGAGCGCATGGATCTGCGTGAGCTGCCGCTCAGGGAGCGCAAGAAGGCGCGCACAAGACAGGCTCTGACGGAGACGGCGCTGCGGCTGTTCACCGAGAAGGGCTTCGACCACACGACGCTCGACGAGCTCGTCGACGCGGTGGAGGTCTCCAAGCGCACCTTCTTCCGCAACTTCCCCAGCAAGGAGGACGTGGCGCTGGCCGCCGACACCGAGCTGTGGTCGACGTTCCTGGCCGAGGTCGACGCGATGGAGGTGTCAGGGCTGGTGCTCGACGCGTTCAGGTCGGCGCTGCGGGTGAGCCTCGCGCGGATGGAGGAGGGGTGGGGCGCGAGGTTCCTCGCGACCAGGGCCCTGTGCGCCGTGACCCCCGCGGTCGAGGCGCACAGCCTGCGCTACTGCGACCAGACCACCCAAGCGGCCTTCGCCAGGATGGGCGCCAGGACGGGGTTCGACGCCGGCGACGTCCGGCTGAAGCTGGTGATCGAGGTGGCGATCGCCGCCTGGCGCCACGCGGCGATCGGCTGGACGGCCGACGGCGGGCCGGGAGGGCTCGCGGGCCTGCAGGAACGCCTCGACGCGGCTTTCGCCGCGATCCCCGAGAGCATCGCGCTGACCGGCGTGAACCTGCCCCGGTAGCGGCCGGCCCGCGGTCATGGTCGAAGATGGGCCCCGCAGGCGAGTCCGACAGAGGGGATCCCATGGGCTGGGACGAGATCACATCCGAGGAAGAGCTGCGCGACCTGCTGGGGGAGGTGATGCCCAGGGCCGTGACCAAGGAACGGGTCTCGCTTCACGAGCGTGACAAGGAGTGGCTGGCCAACTCGCCGTTCTGCCTGATCGCCACCGCGGGCGCCGACGGCACCTGCGACGTCTCGCCCAAGGGCGACCCCGCCGGCTTCACGTACGTCATCGACGACACGACGATCGCGATCCCCGACCGCCCGGGCAACCGCAGGGCGGACGGCTTCCACAACGTCCTGGTCAACCCGCACGTCGGCCTGCTCTTCACGATCCCGGGCCGCGGCGAGACCCTCCGCATCAACGGCAGGGCCAGGCTCGTCAAGGAGGCCCCGTTCTTCGACGAGATGATCGTCAAGGGCCATCGCCCCAGGCTGGCACTGGTCGTGGAGATCGAGCAGATCTTCTTCCACTGCGCCAAGGCGTTCCTGCGCTCGAAGCTGTGGGAGCCGGAGACGTGGAACCCGGACGCGATGCCGTCGCACGCGACGATCATCAAGAGCCTGCAGAAAGTGGAGGAGTCCCTCGAGGAGCTGGAGCGCTACTACGGGGACTCCTACAAGGAGAAGCTGTACAAGGCCTAGTCAGGCGGCGGGCAAGGGTCCCGTCGGCAGCCGGATGACGTTGCGGCCGCTGTAGGCGCTCAGATCGACGACGGTCGGATCGGTCTGGGCCGGCTTGCGGCGGCCGGCCTTCCTGATGTCGCGGACCTTGTGCCGGGCCACACGCGGCGGCACCACCTCAAGCCTCGTCCTCACAGAGCCCCCCGGCGTGATGTTTTCGTTACATCACATTACTTACAGAATGCCCCATAAGTGCCATGTAAAGATCGCGTCAGTACGGAAGCCGCCGCCCGGACGGCGACCGCAGATCCAGGTCCTGAGGCCGGGTCGGCTGGCGCTTGGACGGTGTCTTGACGATCCTGATGCGTCGCATGGTCTGCCCCCTTCGCTTGCCTCAACCATGGATCCAGCCGCTTGACAGCCGCTTGGCGTGCGCTTGCGGGCCGCCTTCGCGTCAACCTAACCGGCCCGCTCACCGGCGCTCAACGCATTTTGACCGGTATTCCGGCCGCCCCTTCGCCAACTTCGTGGCGCAGGAGGGCGTCTAACCCGCCGTGGAAGATCCAGAGCGCATCGGGGACTACTGGCTGGCGGGACGGCTCGGCGAGGGCGGGCAGGGGGTCGTCTACGAGGCCTACGACAGCCAGGGCCGCAGGGTGGCGGTCAAGGTGCTGCACACCGCCGACGCCGCACGGCTGGCCAAAGAGGCGACCGCGGCCCAGCGGGTCGCCTCGTTCTGCACCGCCCGCGTCCTGCACGTCGAGACCGAGGGGCCGAGGCCGCACATCGTCTCGGAGTACGTCGAAGGCCCGAGCATGCGCAAGGTGGGCAGGCTCTTCGCCGGCGACGACCTTCACCGCCTCGCCACCGCCGTCGCCACCGCGCTGACCGCCATCCACGAGGCCGGCGTGATCCATCGCGACCTCAAGCCCGACAACGTGCTGCTCAGCCCCGGCGGGCCGCGCGTCATCGACTTCGGCATCGCCAGGACGGCGGACATGTCGCTGACCAGGAGCGGCGAGGTCGCGGGCACGCCCAGCTACATGGCGCCGGAGATCTTCACGGGCCAGCGGGCCACGCCCGCGGTCGACGTGTTCGCGTGGGGCGCGGTCGTGCTGTTCGCCGCGACGGGCGAGGACCCCTTCCGCGCCGACCACCTGGGCGGCGTCATGCACAGGGTGCTGTCCTCGCAGCCCGACCTGAGCGTGCTGCCCGAACCCCTGGCCACGCTGGTGGCCGCCGCGATGGACAAGAACCCCGCCGCCAGGCCCGCCGCGAGGGACCTGCTGCTCGCGCTGGTCAGCGGCGCGGACACCGGCACCAGGGGGCTGCTCGCCGCCGGCAGCCGCTCCGCCGTGGGCATCAACGTGGGGGACACGGCCGATCCCGCGCTCGGCACGATCGCCGAGGACGCCTACGAGGGCCTCGACGCGCAGGAGCGGGAGCTGGCCCCCGAGGTGTTCCTCAGGCTGGTGGCCGTGGACGAGGACGGTCAGGAGGCGGGCAGGTGGACGCCGAGGTCGGAGCTGCTCGACGGCCGTAGCCGCGAGTCGGTCGAGCGGATCCTGCGCGTCTTCTCCTACGTCGTCACCGAGAAGGACGGCATGGTCGCGCTGTCCCGTCCCGCCCTGCTGCGCGCCTGGCCCAGGTTGCGGATGTGGGTGGACGCCGACAGGGAGGGGCTCGCCGTCCTCACCCGGCTCAGCAGCGCCGCCAGGCAGTGGGCCGACCACGGCCGCCGCGACGGTGACCTGCTCCAGGAAAGCCGGCTGGAGAGCGTGCTGAGCTGGGCCGCGACGGCGCGCAGGCACGTCACGCTCACCCCGACGGAACGCGACTACCTGCGCGCGGGAACCGAGCTGACCAGGAGACGCGCGCGCAGGCGCCGGCTGACCACGGGGGCGCTGTCGGTCCTGCTCGTGGTCGCGCTGGCGGCGGGTGGGCTCGCCGTCTGGCAGGCCAGGCGCGCCGACGGCCAGAGAGACGCCGCCACGGCGCGCAACGTCGCGATCGAGGCCGCGTCCCTTCGCGCGGGCGATCCCGTCAAGGCGATGCTGCTGACCGTCGCCGCCTGGCGGATCTCGCCCGACGCGGACACCCGCTCCGCGCTCGTGTCCTCCTACCAGCAGAGCGAGCGGGCCGCCTTCCACGACCCGCCGGTCGACGGGGTGGCGCTGCGCGCGCTCACCCACGACGGGCGCTCCCTGGTCAGCGTGAGCGAGAGCGGCGTGGCGGTCTACGACGTGCGCTCGGGCAGGAGGACGCGAGGCTGGGCCGTACCGGGGCTCGACAGCGAGTACCTGTTCGACGTCTCGGTCAACGGCAGCGGGCGGCGCGTCGCCGTGACGACCGACAAGAGGATCACCGTGTGGGACGTCGCCACGGGCAGGCTCGTGGCGGAGAAGGCGATGCCCGAAGGATCGGGCGGGCGCGGCGCCGAGTACGGCGACAGCGAGTCCACGCTGGCCGTCAGCCTCACCGACGAGCTGATCCATCTGTGGGACCACGAGCGGGGCCGCACGTTCGGCGGGGTCCTCGACGAGGGATACGCCGCGTCGCAGTACCCGCTCGTCGACAGGACGGGACGGCTGCTCGTCGTTCCCGGCGACCCGCGCTTCTACGTCCGCCACCTTCCAGCGTGGACCAAGGACGACAGGCTGAGCGCGGCCTGCAAGGGCCAGCCGTACGCGGCGGCGTTCAGCCCCGACGGCAGGACGCTGGCCTGCGCGGGAAGCGAGATCCAGCTCGTCGATGTCGCGACGGGCAGGACGCTGCCGCTGCCGGGCGGGGACAAGCAGTTCTGGCCCGCGGCGCCGTCCTGCGAGCTGTGCGAGGCGGCCGCCAAGGGCCTGCGCTTCAGCCGCGACGGCCGCTACCTGGCAGCCTTCGCCGACAGGTCGCTGCGCGTCTGGCAGGTCTCCGGCCAGCGGCAGGTCCTCGCCTACCAGGCGGAGGGCGAGCTGACCGACGTAAGGTTCGACGGCCACGCGCTGCGCTACCTCCTCGACGACACCGTCGTGACCCTCGACCTGAAACCGCGCGTCACCGACTTCCGCACCACCCGCGCGCAGTGGGGCACCGAGCTGAGCCCCGACGGCAGGTGGGCGCTGGTCAGACCGGACGAGAACACGATGGCGCTGTGGGACCTGGCCGCCCGGCGGCGGATCTGGACCATGCGCGGCTCCGGCCGGACGGTCTTCGACCAGCGGGGCGAGCGGCTGGCCACCATCCCCGACAGCGGCGAGATGACGCTGCGGGACCTCAGGACCCGCCGGCCGCGCTGGTCGGCGCCCGTGCCCTTCGGCATGCCGCCGGTCCAGGCCGAGTTCACCCGCGACGGCCGCACGCTGGTCATCACCACCTCGCTGACGCAGACCGACTTCAGGCTGACCCGCCTCGACGCGGGGACGGGGCGCGTGCTCGGCACGTCCACGACCCGCAGTTCCGGCGGCGTGCTCACCCCTGACGGCAAGCGCATGGCGTCGAACGACGGCAGGTTCTACGACCTGACGACAGGCAGGCCGCTCGGCGCCGGGTTCGGCTCGGGCGCCCTAGCCGTCAGCGACCGGTCGGTGATGGCCGTCAGCGGCGACCGGGCGGGCAGGATCGCGCTGCGCGGGCTCGACGGAGGGCCCACGTCCGCGCCCCTGCTCCGGGGCGTGAACGAGCGGGTCGCGCACCTGGCGTTCTCTCCGGGGGGCGACCTGCTGGCCACCGTGGGCGACGACCCGGGCACGCTGCAGCTCTGGGACGTGCGGGCGCGCCGGCGGCTCGGCGGCCCGGTCGGCGCGTACGCCGACGGCGTGCCCGGCGAGGGCGGCCTCGCCTTCAGTCCCGACGGCGGAGCCCTGTACGTCGCCGAGCACGACGGCCTGATCCACGAGTTCGTCGTGGACCCCTCGAAGATGGCGCGACTCGTCTGCGATCGGGCGGGACGCGAGCTGACCGAGCGGGAATGGAGTGAATTCTTCGATCAAGTTCCCTATCGCCAACTTTGCGGCTCCTGAGCGCATCCAACACGCCATGGGCGAAGCACTGATCGACGGAGACCCCCAGCGACTGGGCGGCTACTGGCTCGCGGGCAGGGTGGGGGCGGGCGGCCAGGGAATCGTCTACGAGGGCTACGACGCCCAGGGTGAGCGTGTCGCGATCAAGGTGCTGCGCGGCGACCCCTCGACCCAGCCGCGCCTGGCCAAGGAGGCCGTCGCGGCCCGGCGCGTCCCCGCCTTCTGCACCGCCAGGGTGCTCGACGCCGACCTGGAGGGCCCGCGGCCCTACATCGTCTCCGAGTACGTCGAGGGGCCCAGCCTGCGCCAGGCGGCGCGGCTGTTCCGCGGCGACGAACTGCACAGGCTCGCCACCGCCATCGCCACCGCGCTGACCGCCATCCACGACGCAGGCGTCGTCCACCGCGACCTCAAGCCGGACAACGTGCTGCTCGGCCCCGATGGGCCACGCGTCATCGACTTCGGGGTGGCCCGCACGCTGGAGATGTCGCTCACCTCGGCGCAGTTGCTCGCCGGCACACCCGGCTACATGGCGCCGGAGGCGTTCTCCGGCGAGCGCGTGGGCATGCCCGCCGACGTGTTCGCGTGGGGCGCGACCGTCCTGTTCGCCGCGACCGGCGAGGATCCCTTCAGCGCCGACTCGCTCGGCGCGGTCATGCATCGCGTGCTCTCCCACGAGCCCGACCTGTCGGCGCTGGCCGGCCCGCTGCACGCGCTGGTGGCGGCCGCGCTGGCCAAGGACCCCCGGCAGCGGCCCACCTCAAGGGAACTGCTGCTCGCGCTGGTCAGCGGCGACGGCCTGGACACCGCCAGGCTGCTGGCCCAGGGGGCGGGCTCGGCCGCCGCCGTGGGAGCCCACGCCGCGGGACCTGCGCACGACCCCGCGCTCGGCACGCTCGCCGAGGACGCCTACACGGCGCTGGGTCCCGCCGAGCGGGAGCTGGTGCCCGAGCTGTTCCTCCGCCTGGTGACCGTCACCGACCAGGGCGACCTCACCGTACGGCAGGCCGCCCGCGCCGAGCTGCCCGCGGACATCGAACCCGTCCTCGACAGGTTCGCCTACCTGGTGTCCGGCGGCGACCCCGTCAGGCTGCTGCGCCCCGCCCTCCCGCTGGCCTGGCCGAGGCTGCGCGCCTGGATCCAGGCCGACAGGGACGGCCTGGCCGTGCACAGGCGCATCGCGAGCGCCGCCGGCAGCTGGGCCTCGGGCGGGCGAAGGGAGGCCGACCTGTTCCAGGGCAGCGTCCTCGACGACGCCCAGCGCTGGGCAGCGGCCGGCCGCAGGAACATCACGCTCACCCCCGCCGAGCGCGACTTCCTCGAGGCGGGCGCGGCGCTGGCCAGGAGAAGGGGGCGCAGGGTCAGGGCGATCTCCGTCGCGCTGGCCGTGCTCCTGGTGCTGGCGCTGGCGGCGGGCGGCCTCGCCTTACGGCAGAGCCGGGAACTGGCCGCGCAACGGGACGTGGCCGAGTCGGGACGGCTGGCGGCGCTGGCCGACTCCGTCCGCGGCAAGGATCCGGTGCTGGGCATGCTGCTCGGCGTCGCCGCGCACCGCATCGCCGACACGCCGCAGGCGCGGGCCGCGATGGACCACGGCCTCACCTCGGCGGCCACCAGATCCTTCCGCGACCCGGCGACGACCGCAGGCAGGGCTCTCAGCCCCGACGGCCGCCGCCTGTTCAGCGAGTCCGACGGCCAGGTCAGGGTGTGGGACACGCGTACCGGGCGAAGGACGGCGGCCTTCCGCCACCAGAGCGGCACGTTCCTCAGCATGGCCGTCAGCCCATCGGGCCGCACGATCGCGATCGCGACGGAGGAGGGAGGGGTCCGGCTGTGGAACGCGGCCACGGGTGCCGCTCTCAAGCCGCGCCTCAAGCTCTTCGACGGCGCGGGGGACTCCGACTTCGGCCTGTCCTACAGCCGGTCGGAGGATGTCGTCGTGATGTCCATGGGGCAGGGCCTGACGTTCTGGAACACCCGCACCGGCACCAGGGGCACCGCGCCGACGCTCGGGGGCCTGCGCGCGGTGACGCCTGACGGCAAGGCGGCCGTCTACACGTTCATGGACAAGGTGCTCAGGCAGCCGCTGCCCAGGGGCAAGGCCGTGACGCTCTGGCGGACCTGCCGGTCGTGCTACGACATGGCGCTGAGTCCCGACGGCGCCACGGTGGTCGCCGGACGGGAGGGCGACCAGGACATGGTGGTGTACGACACCCGGACGGGCAAGCAGGAGGACAGCGTCTATTTCATGGGCTGGGCCGGTGGCACCCTCTCATGGAGCAGGGACGGCAGGTTCGTCGCCGCCCTGGGCGCGAGCCGGCTCCAGGTGTGGAGGGCGGACGACCGCGAGACGGTGTTCGAGCAGCCCGTCCCCCCCGGCGCCGCGGAGCTCGCCTTCGATCCCGACCTGCGCACGCTGCGATATCTGGTGGGAGACACCGTGGTCAGCGTGGACTTCGGCGCCAAGCCGCCCGCGGGCCCGCGAGGCGACCTGCTGAGCCCGGGCGGGCGGCACCTGCTGTCGGGCTCCAAGGTGCGGGACCTGGTCACCGGCAGGAGCACGGCCATGCCCGTCGAAGGCTCCTCCGAGACCGTCTTCAACCGGGGCGGCTCGGCGCTCGCCATGATCCGCGACTCCTCCGTCGTCGTCCACGACGTCGCCACGGGCAGACGGCTGTCCGAGGTCCCGCTCGGCGAGGAGTCGGGCCGGTTCCTCGCCTTCAGCCCCGACGGCACGCGCCTGGCCGTCGCGACCGAGAAACACGTGCTCGTGGTCGACCCCACGACGGGAAGGCGGCTGTGGGGCAGAGCCGTCGAGACCGTCGAGCGGGTGGTCTTCACGCCCGACGGCCGCCGTCTCGGCGCCGACACGCGGTTCTTCGACGCGGCGACGGGGAGCCCCACCCCCTTCCAGCCGCTGGGCGCGAACGTGCGCGACCTGACCGTTTCCGGAGCGGGCGACTTCTATGGATGGCCCGACGGCTCGGCACGGCTGGCGTACTGGCGGCAGGGAACGGCGGAGCCGTCGTCGGCCCCGCTGCGTGACCTGCCCTTGTCCAGGCCGGAGCTGATGTTCTCCGCCGACGGCGTGTTCGTCGCCGCCGGAGACACGGACGGGGTGACGGTGTACGACCTCGCCTCGGGTGTCGCGGTCGCCACGATGGCGGACGCCGAGGCCGGTCAGGTCCGGTTCTCCGGAGACCGGCTGCTGGCGATCGTCGACGGGAGGCTGGTGGAGCATCCGCTGGATCCCGCCGCGGTGGCGGCGAAGGTGTGCGCGAGGGCGGGGCGGTCGCTGAGCGCGGAGGAGTGGGCGGCCTACGTGCCGGGCCTGCCGTACAGGGAGGTCTGCTCGAAGTGAACGACCTGCGCCAGGCGAAGCCTCCCCCTACGCTACGGCCATGACGCGGATCCTCTCGTTCACATGACGCTGCCCAGGCTCGTCGCCGTCTGCGCGGTGTGGGGCGTGTTCTGGGGGGCGTGGTCGGCGCTGCTGCCCGCCGTACAGACCCAGGTCGGAGCCGCCACCGCCGATCTCGGGCTGGCGCTGGCCGGCGTGCCGGTCGGGGCGATCCCGGCGATGGCGCTCACCGGCAGGCTGGTCAGAGGCAGGGAACGCGCCGCGCTCGCCGCCTCCACCGCGCTGTTCGCCGTCGCGGTGGCGGGCATCGGGTTCGTCACGACCCCGGCGGCGCTTGGCCTGGCGCTCGTGGGGCTCGGGGCCACCAGCGGCGCTCTCGACATCGCGCTCAACACCGCGACCGGCAGGGCCGAGCGCGAGTCGGGACGCCGGCTCTTCCAGCCGGTGCACGCCGCCTTCCCCGTCGCCGTGATCGTCGCCGCGCCGGCCACGGGGCTCGCCCGCTCCCTCGGGTACGGCCCCGCGCAGGTGCTGGCCGTCATCGCGGTGCTCGTGCTGGCCTGCGCCGTGTTCGCGCTGGGCCTGTCGCTGGGCCGGGGCGTCCAGCCGGTCGGCGAGAGCAGGCCGAAGGGAGCGTGGCGGCACGCCGCCGTCCTGGGCGGGCTGGCCGCGGGCGCGCTCGTGATCGAGAACTCCGTCGAGCAGTGGTCGGTCCTGCTGCTCGAGGACCACAGGGCCGCGCCCACCCTGCTGGCCAGCGCCGCTCCCGCCGTCTACATGGGCGCCCTCACCGCGGGCCGCCTGGGCGCGCAGGCGATGCCGAGGGTGGGCCTGCGCACCCTCTACCTGCTGGCGGGGTTCGGCGGCGGGGGAGGGATCGCGCTGGCGGGGCTGGCGCCCGCGGCGTGGCTGTCGCTGGTCGGGTTCGGGCTGACCGGGTTGGCGCTCGGGCCGCTGGTGCCCGCCATGCTCAGCAAGGCCGCGGTGGGAGACGAGGACGGGACGCTGGTGTCCGCGGTGTCCACGATCTCCTACGCGGGGTTCGTCGTCAGCCCGTTGCTGGTCGCGGGGCTGTCGGCGGCGTTCTCGCTGCCGGTGGCGCTGGCGCTGCTGGGTCTGCTGGCCGTACCGCTCCTCGGCGGATATTTGACCGAGCGTTCTCGATAGGGCATATTCGAGACCGTTCGTTCTAGATTGCGACGGAGGATTGGTCATGCGATTCAGCGGCAAGGTCGTGCTTGTGACCGGGGGCGGATCCGGCATCGGCAGGGCGAGCGCGCAGGCGTTCGCCGACGAGGGGGCCACGGTGGTCGTGGCGGGCAGGAGTGCGGGGCCGCTGGAGCGGACGGTCGAACTCATCACTGAGTCCGGCGGCACGGCCGGCCACGTGCGGGCCGACGTGGCGAACGCGGCCGACGCGGAGGCGATGGTGGCCGAGGTCGTCGCGCGGTACGGCAGGCTCGACATCGCCTTCAACAACGCCGGCGTCTTCGCCGGAGGGGCGGTCACCGACCTGGACGAGCAGGCGTGGGCCCGGGTCATGGACGTCAACGTCACGGGCGTGTGGCTGTCGATGAAATACGAGATCGAGCACATGCGCCGCAACGGGGGCGGCGTCATCGTCAACACCGCGTCCAACCTCGGGGCGCACAAGCGCTACAGCGGCATGGCCGCCTACATCACCTCCAAGGCCGCGGTGAGCGCGCTGACCAAGGCGGCGGCGCTGGAGTACATCGGGGAGGGCGTACGCATCAACGCCGTCAGCCCCGGGCCCGCGGAGACCACGATGTCGCTGCGGCCGGGCGAGAGCGAGGCGGACAGGGACGAGCGGATGAAGTCGGCGCTGCCGCTCGGCAGGGTGGGCAGGCTCGAGGAGATCGCGGGAGCGGTGCTGTACCTGGCCTCGGCCGAGGCCGGTTTCGCCGTGGGCACCGACCTGGTGGTCGACGGCGGGGCGTCCGCCTGAGACCACTGATCGTTCTGTCGGCGGCGGCAGATAGGGTCGGACGCGCTCAACGGCCGTGCGACAGGAGTGACGATGACATATCCCCCGCCCACCGGTCAGCCGGGCGCGCCCGGCCCCTGGACGGGACCCCACTCGCAGCAGCCCCAGCCGCCCGGCCAGTGGCCGCCCGCGCCGCCGTATCCGGCTGAGGCCCCGTGGGGTGCTCCGCCCGCCCAGGGGCCCGCGCAGGCCCCCGGACATCCGCCCGTACAGGCGCCTCCGCCCGCTTCCGGGTATCCGCCCGCGCCCGGCCATGCGCCGGCTCTTGGGTATCCGCCTGTGCCCGGCCATGCGCCGGCTCCCGGATATCCGTCAGCGCCCGGGTATCCGCCCGCCGGGGCTCCATGGGGGCCGCCGCAGCCGGGGCAGCCCGGTCACCCTCCCGCCGGCGCGCCCCAGGAGCAGGCGCCGCGCGGGCCTGGCGGGCACAGGGCCGAGGGCCCGCCGGCCCGCGGTGCCGTGCGCGTCGTCCTGGGGGTGCTGTTCGCCGGGTTCGGCGTGCTGGCCGTCCTCGGCGGTGGAGGGGTCATCGCCAAGGCCTACGGCAACAGCAGCCAGATGATCCCCAACAAGCGGTACCTGGCCAACCTCTGGATCAACGTCCCCGTCGAGACGCTGTTCCCCGCCACGATCGGCCGCCCCGACCCCGACGGCGAGCTCTCCGGCGACCGGGGCTGGACGCGGGTCGCCATCTCGCAGGACACCTCGTGCGAGGCGGCGCTGTCGGGCGCGATCGCCAAGGAGGCCAGGCAGCGCGGCTGTGTGGCCGCGCTGCGCGCCACCTACCTCGACGGCACGGGAGGTACCGCGGCCACCGCGGCCGTCCTCGCCTTCCGTGACCAGGACGACACTCGTGACCTGGAGCAGATCGTCCACCAGGAGCAGGAGAAGTCCGACCACGCGGTACGCGCGCTGGCCGCGCAGGGCCTGCAGTGGAAGGACGCCGCGCGCGCGGGCAGCGCGGGAAGAGGAGCGATCGACATCGACCTGCCCTACGTCGTGGTGGTGAGCGCGGGCCCCGCCGACGGCCGCAGGGCCGGACGGCTGCCCGAGCCGTGGGGCAGCAGGGCCTTCCCGCAGAAGCAGGACCGCTCGCCTTGGGCGGACACGGCGAAGGGCGTGGCGGAGGCGCTGGCCAGACGGCTGGCCGACGAGGGAAGGAAGGTCAGGGCATGAACGTGCTCCAGATCGTCACCGTCGCCGCCCTACTAGCGGGACCCGCCGTTCCCGCCGCGGTCACGGCGCAGGCACCGCAGGGCTGGGAGCAGACGGCCCTGCGGGTACCGGCCGCGCATCGGCTCGCCCAGGGCAAGGGCGTCACCGTCGCCGTCCTCGACACCGGGGTCGTCGCGGGACACCCCGAGTTCAGAGGCCGCGTCACCGGCGGCCCCGACTACATCGGCGGCGGCGCCCGGCCGGGACAGTCCTACTGGGGAGAGCACGGCACCTCGATGACCTCGAGCGTGCTGAAGGTCGCGCCGCAGTCCCGCGTCCTATCGGTGCGGGTCATCTGGGACCACCTCGACCCAGCCCGCAAGAAGGTCGACGCCTTCATCAAGGAGAACGACTTCAAGTCGGCCGAGAAGGTCGGCAAACCGGGCAACGCGCTGGCCAAGGGCATCCACTACGCCGTCGACAAGGGCGCCAGGGTCATCTCCATGTCGCTGGGCAGCGACGAGTGGGGGTGGGGCGGCTACGAGGACGACACCGCCGCTGCCGTCGACTACGCGCTCGGCAAGGGCGTCGTCCTGCTGGCCAGCTCCGGCAACGGCGGCTCGACCGACAGGAACGACGTCGACGCCAACAACGTGGTCTCCTACCCTGCGGCCTACCCCGGTGTGATCGGCGTGGCCGCCTCGGGCCCGACCGGAAGGCGCGCGGACTTCTCCCAGGTCCACACCTACACGACGATCGCCGCGCCGGGGATCGACATCTGGGCGGCCAACAACAGGGGCGGTCACGACAACGGCAGCGGCACCTCCCCCGCGTGCGCGCTGGCGGCGGGGACCGTGGCGCTCATGCTCTCCCGCAACCCCGACCTCACCCCGCGCCAGGTGCGCGACATCCTGGTCAGGACCGCCAAACGGCCCACCGTCTCCTATACGACCTACCTCGGGTTCGGCGTGATCGACGCCGCGGCCGCCGTCCAGGCCGCCGGTACGGCGAAGGCCGCCAAGGCCGTGCCGTACAAGGGGAAGAAGTACTTCGGCCAGGGCCCCACCGACCGGCCGACGGTGAACGCGCCCCTCGATCCCGACTACCTCATCATCGGCGGCGGGGCGGCGGGCATCGGCCTGCTCTGCCTGGTCGGGGCCTTCTTCCTGCTGCGACGTAGATCATCGGCCAAGAGTGGGCGCAGACGATGAATGAGGTCCGCTCTCGGGGTATCTCGCTGGAAGCGACCCCGAGAGCGGAGGACCGGCCATGGCTGTCTGTGAAGTGTGCGGCAACGACTACGACATGAGTTTCGAGGTGCGCGCCCAGGGCGCGGTGCACGTCTTCGACTCCTTCCAGTGCGCCATCCACGCGATGGCGCCCATCTGCGAGCACTGCGGGCAGAGGATCATCGGTCACGGCGTCGAGGCCGATCGCCGCTGGTTCTGCTGTGCCCACTGCGCACACCAGGAGGGGGCGATGGCCATCGTCGACAGGGTCATGGCGGGTTCGTCCTCTTAGGGGCACACTGACCTTGTGGCCGACGTTGATGTACTTGTCGTGGGCTCCGGCCCCGGTGGGCAGAAGGCGGCCATAGCCGCCACCAAGCGGGCGCGTCCCGACTCCGTCGAGTTCGACGAGGAAACCGTCATCGACTCCGACGGCATCCTCACCCTGCCCGGGGCGCCGGACTCCCTCGACGTCGTCGGCATCGTTCTCTCCCCTGTTCGTGCGTGGTGCGATCGCGGCGCAGGCAACTTCCCGAACGGGCTCGTCAGCCGGGAGGTCTGCGCCGATGTATGACTTCGATCTCCTTGTTCTCGGGTCCGGGCCTGGCGGGCAGAAGGCGGCGATCGCCGCAGCGAAACTCCGCAAACGGGTCGCGGTGGTCGAGAAGAAACACATGCTCGGAGGCGTGTGCATCAACACAGGGACGATCCCGTCGAAGACCCTGCGGGAAGCCGTCCTCTACCTGACCGGTCTCAACCAGCGAGAGCTGTACGGAGCGAGCTACCGGGTGAAGGAGGAGATCACGGTCGCGGATCTCGGGATGCGCACGCAGCACGTGATCGGCCGGGAGATCCAGGTGATCCGGAGCCAGCTGGGCCGCAACCACGTGACGGTCCTGCAGGGCACCGGGCGGTTCCTGGACGCTCACACCATCGGAGTCACCGGGGACGAGGAGAGGAAGATCACGGCCGAGAAGATCGTGATCGCCACGGGGACTTCGCCGGCCCGCCCGTCCAGCGTGGAGTTCGACGACAAGATGATCATCGACTCGGACGCGATCCTGCATCTCGATCGGGTGCCCGAGACCCTCGTCGTCGTCGGAGCCGGGGTCATCGGCATCGAGTACGCCTCGATGTTCGCGGCGCTCGGCACGAAGGTCACCGTGGTGGAGCGCCGTGAGCGGATGCTGGAGTTCTGCGATCTGGAGATCGTGGAGGCGCTCAAGTACCACCTGCGCGATCTGGCCGTCACGTTCCGGTTCGGTGAGAACGTCGCCGCGGTCGAGCGGCGGCCGCGTGGGGCCTTGACGGTCTTGGAGAGCGGCAAGAAGATCCCCGCCGACTGTGTCATGTACTCGGCGGGCCGGCAGGGCAAGACGGCGGAGCTGTGCCTGGAGAACGCCGGACTCGCCGCTGACGACCGAGGCCGGATCCAGGTGGACGAGAACTACGCCACGTCCGTCCCGCACATCTACGCGGTCGGCGACGTGATCGGCTTCCCCGCGCTCGCGGCCACCTCGATGGAGCAGGGACGGCTGGCAGCCCAGCACGCGTGCGCCGAACCGGTGGCGGAGATGCAGGAGCTGTCGCCGATCGGGATCTACACCATTCCCGAGATCAGCTTCGTCGGGAAGTCCGAAGACGAGCTCACCCGTGACAAGATCCCGTTCGAGGTGGGTGTCTCGCGGTATCGGGAACTCGCCAGGGGGCAGATCATCGGCGACTCGTACGGGATGCTCAAGCTGCTCGTCTCCTCCGAGGACCGGCGGCTGCTCGGCGTCCACGTCTTCGGCACGGGAGCCACCGAGCTGGTTCACATCGGGCAGACCGTCATGGGATGCGGCGGCACGGTCGACTATCTGGTCAACGCCGTGTTCAACTATCCGACGCTCGCGGAGTCGTACAAGGTCGCCGCCCTGGACGCGATGAACAAGATGCGAGTGATCGCTCGGCTGACAGCCGAGCTGTGACCTTCTGATCGCTGCTCAGTTGCCATATCGCTTGGTTTGAGGAAGTCGGCCCGGCTCGCCTCGTCGAGTGCACGCGATCTCGGCGATCTGGAATGCCGACCGATTCTCACGGCCCAGTGGCATGATCGCCACTGGGCTGATCATTCCACGTGCTACGGGAGGACGAGCTTGATCAACGAAGTCTCACCGCAGGTGATCGTGGACGGTGTCGCGCCGCTCCATCCGGTCATTTCCCCGGATGGCCGCTGGATCGCCTACACGGCCGCCACGATCGGGCGGAAGGAGCGGCACCCGAGCAGTGCGATCTGGGTCGCCGCGACTGATGGGAGCTCATCGCCCAAGAAGCTGACCGCTGGTACGGCCAAGGACTCCCTGCCGCGCTGGGCGTCGGATTCAGGCTCGCTGTTCTTCGGCTCCGATCGGATGAAGCCGGGCACCGTTCAACTGCATCGGATATCCCTTGACGGCGGTGAGGCGCAGGCGCTGACCACTGGGAAGAGCGGGATCTCCCACTACCTCCCGCTTGCTGACGACCGGGTGGTCGCGGTGGTGGCCGCTGACGAGCCGACCGGCGAGGATGAGCACGACGCGAAAGTGTGGGGAGAGCAGGCGCCCTACGGGCGGTTACGGCTCCTTGACCTGGACACCGGCGTGTGGCGTGTGGTGGACGGACTCGGTGACAGGCACGTCGTCGACGTGACGCAGTGTCCGGACGGCAGGCTCGCGGTGCTCAGCCGAGCCACTCCGGAGTTCGACCCGTTCAGCCCTACCGGCGAGTTGCATGTGGTCGAGGTGAAGACGGGGGACGTACAGGATCTCGGCCAGACCGCGATGGAGGCGTCCTCGCCGACCTGGTGGAACCCCGGCGGCGTCTGGCACGTGTGCTACCTGGCGACGACCCCGCCCGGCCCGGTGGGAGGCCGCGCCGTCTTCGATCTCATCGTGCCCGAGAGCGGTGCCGCAGGGGAGCATCGCAACCTGACCAGCGGAATGTCCGTCTGCCCTTCTGGTTTGGCGCAGATCGCCGATGGGCCGCCGCTGGCGCTGTTCGCCGACGGGCTTGACACCGCGATCTACCGGCTCGATCCGGAAACGCGACGGTTCCAGTGGCTGTCCTCCGTGACCGGCTTGGCCGGTGCACTCACCGCGTGTCACTCGGGCGAACTTGTCGCAGCCCTGGTGAGCACGCCGTACGAGCCGATGAACGTTCACGCCGGGCCGCCTGCCGGTCGGCTCATCAGGATCAGCGACACCAGGCCGGAGCTGCGCGCGCTCAGGTGGGGAACTCAGGAACGCCTGTCCTACAGCGCGTCCGACGGGCTTGAGCTCGACGGGCTGCTGATCCTGCCGGCTGGCCGGGGGCGTCAAGACGGCCCGTTTCCGCTCGTCACGCTGGTGCACGGCGGTCCGTACGACAGGTTCGCCGACCGGTTCATGCTCGGCATGGGCCTGTCGGGACAGTGGTTCGCGACCGCGGGATACGCGGTCTTCCTGCCTAATCCGCGTGGCGGTGAGGGCCACGGGCACGCCTTCGCGGCGGCCGTCGCGGGAGCGGTCGGGATGGACGAATGGACCGACATCGTCAGCGGCATCGACCTGCTGATCGCCGACGGCGTCGCGGACCCGGATCGGCTCGGGATCGGTGGATGGAGTCATGGAGGGTTCATGGCCGCGTGGGCTGTCGGGCAGACCGGCAGGTTCAAGGCCGCGGTGATGGGCGCCGGTATCAGCGACTGGGGGATGCTCGTCGCCACCGGCGAACTGGGGACCTTGGAGGCGGGGCTCGGTGGTAGCTGCGGCTGGGAGGGCACCGGCCCGCACCGGCACGACGAGCTCAGCCCTGTCTCGTACGCCTCGAAGATCCGCACCCCGGTTCTGATCCTGCATGGTGAGGACGACACGAATGTGCCGGTTGCCCAGGCCACGTACTTCCATCGAGCCTTGCGGCGGTACGGGGTCGCGCACGAGTTCGTCGTCTATCCGAGGGAAGGCCATGCGATCCAGGAACGTCATCACCAACTCGACGTTCTGCGGCGCACCCGCGCGTGGTTCGATCGGTGGCTCGCCGACCCTGCATCGGATCACGCCTGACGGCCGGAGCGGCTGACGAGCGGCCGCCAGTGGGGAGGTCCGGACGCCGCCGCTCAGGCCTGGGCTCCGGGGCGCACGATCATGAGGACCACGACGACCGCCCACAGCAGGTTGTAGATCCCGGCGAGCATGCTCAGCGTGCGCAGCCGCGTGCCGTCGTCCGGTGCGGCGAGGGCGTCACGTTGCCGCGGATAGATCTGCAGCGCGAGCAGCCCGCCCGCCACGGCGGTGAGGACCATGGAGACCGTGATCCAGAGCTCGCCCATCCGGCCCTGGACGAGGGCCAGGGTGATCCCCGCGACCGGTACGACGACGCCGAGCATGCCGTAGCCGCGGGTGATGCGGTGCAGCGCGACGGCCACGGCCCTGTCGCGCTCCCCTTGGGTGTCCTGCAGCGGGTCTGCCGGCGCGCCCGCGACGCCCTGGGCCGCCGTGACGCTCGTGGCGACGGGGGCATAGCGGGGGAACAGGCTGGTCGCGATGGCCGAGCCACCGACCAGCACGATGCTTGCGAGCACATGGATCGACAGCAGCACGGCATCCACGGGGTCTCCTCCTCGTCGCAACCTTCAGGCAGGCTGAAGCCTAGCAGAAGGTTTCAGCCTGCCTGAAGGTGGGCGTCAGGGGCCGGTCCCGAACGCGGCACGTACGGCGTCGGCGATCTGGCGCTGGATCGGGTCGGCGTCCGGACCGAACAGCCGCTCATCCACCTCGGCCAGGGCCTTCGCCGCCTCCCGCATGAGGCGCCTGCCGTCAGGTGTGATCTCGATGGCCGAGGCGGACCCGGGGCGGGCGGTGTTGTCACGGACGAGCCCGGCGCCGGACAGCGCCTTCACCGCCGTGTGGACGCTCTGGACGGTGATCCCTGACATGCGTGCCAGGTCGCTGAACGACACCCCGGGCACGCCGGAGATGTGCCCGAGCAGGCCGAGCCTGCTGACGGTCAGTCCCAGCGGCGCGAGGGCGGCCCCGAGCTCGGTCTCGATCCGGTGCGCCAGGGTGAGCAGCACGATCGATGGGCTGGTCTCCGGTGGACCCGGGCGGGCGTTCTCGATGGTCACCTCCCCAGTCTCCCGCACCGCCCGCCGGCGGCCCGCCGGATCGCGTCGCGTCGGCCGCGAGCGCGGGGACACGGCGTGCGACCCAGGCACGGGACCGATCGTTTCGCGTGTCAGGGTGGTGACGTCGCCTGATACGCGGGAGGAGCGTCCATGACCGATCGCTTCGAGACGTTGATCGACCGGCAGATCCGTGAAGCGCAGGAGCGCGGCGAGTTCGACGACCTGCCGGGCGCCGGCAAGCCGCTGCCGAACAGGAACGAGCTGAACGACGAGCTCTGGTGGGTCAAGCGCAAACTCGCCGACGAGAGCCTGACCATGCCGCTGCCTCCCTCGCTCGCCCTGCGCAAGGAGGCGGAGAGCGCACTGGCCGAGGCGCGAACCGCCGCCACCGAGGACGAGGTCAGGCGCATCCTCGAAGAGATCAACGGGAAGATCGCCGAGGGCAACAGGAAGGCGATGTCGGGTCCGCCGCTCAACCTGATGCCCTATGACGTCGAGGAGTTCCTGGACGGCTGGCGCGAACGCCGGCCGGGCGGCGGTTCCTGACCGGTCCGGCCGGGGTCGCTCAGCCCAGCTCCGCCGCCAGGTCGTCCAGGCGGTCGAACTGGATCAGCAAGCAGGTAGGCTCGGGCCTCTCTGATTGGTTGGGCCATTGTCCGAACGAATCCCTCCTGTGGAATCGCTCCCACATGGGAGGGGTCGCGAGGAATTGGTCTGGGGGCGCCGGCGTGCGGCATGATGGGGCCAGCCTGGCCGATCGTGGGGAACGGGGCTGACCTTGATCACTTCCTCAGCGGACCCGCGGCCCGCGGACTTCACCGACGTCAGGGCGGCCAATCTCGCCGTCGTCCTGAGGTTCGTGCGCGACAACGCGCCCTGCTCGAGGGCCGACATCGCCGCTTCCACGGGGCTCAACAAGGCCACCGTGTCCAGCCTCGTCGCCGACCTCATCGACCGGCGGCTGCTGCGTGAGGTAGGCCTGACGGAGCACCGCGTCGGCCGGCCGGCCACGATGCTGGTCCTGGACGGCTCGCCGTACGCGTCGATCGGCCTCGAGATCAACGTCGACTACCTGACGGCGGTCGCGGTGGACCTGTCGGGGGAGCGGCTGCTGTCGTGGCGGCGCTCCTTCCCCGGCGCGACGGCCACGCCCGCGCAGGCCGTGTCCGCGATCGCCGCTCTCACCAGGCGCGTCATCAGCCGCATGACGAGGGACCGGCGGCAGGCGCTGGGTGTGGCGGTCGCCGTTCCCGGCCTGATCGACACCGGCGGCACGGTCGTGGTGGCGCCCAACCTCGGCTGGCGCGGGGTGGACCTGGCGGGCGACCTCGCCAAGGCGCTCCACGACCCGGGTCTGCCCATCCAGGTGGAGAACGACGCGAACCTCGCGGTCCTGGCGGAGCATCGGTTCGGTCCGCTCGGCGGCACCCCGAACCTGGTGTACCTGACCGGCGAGGTGGGCGTCGGCGCCGGCGTCATCCTCGACGGGCGGCTGCGGCGCGGCGGCCAGGGGTTCGGCGGGGAGATCGGGCACATCGAGATCGATCCCGAGGGGCCGGCGTGCCGCTGCGGCCGTACCGGCTGCCTGGAGGCCGTCGCGGGCATCGGCGTGCTCGTCTCGTCGACCGACCCCGCGAAGGTGGAGCCGGAGATCGAGGAGGTCGTCCGCAGGGCGAAGGCGGGCGACCGGCCGACCCTCGACCGGCTCGCCAGGGTCGGCCGCGACCTCGGCAAGGGCATCGCGATCGCCACGAACCTCCTCAACCCCGAAGCGGTGATCCTGGGCGGCTACTACGTCCCGCTCGCCCCGTGGCTGCTGCCCGCGGCCGCCGCCGAGGCGGGGGACCGGACCATCGCGGCGGACCTGGGCGGCTGCCGCATCGTCGCCTCCACGCTGGGGTACGGCGCCGCGGCCCTCGGCGGCGCCGCGCGCGTCCTCGACTCGGTCGACTCCGGCCGGCTCCCCTCACGCCCGACCTCCTGACACCGACCTTGCCGCCCGATTCGTCGGCGCGAGCAGGCCGCCCGCCGTACGGGGGCCGAACTCGTCCTGGCGCCGCGGAGGCGGTCGCCTGGCGCTGGTCGCCTGCGGATCGGGCCGGCGCGCGTCCATCGCCGCCGGGCTGCTCCAGGCGGACGGAGGCCGGCCGGTCGTGCTGACCGGCACCGGCGTGGCCGACGTGGCGTCGGCGTCCGGTGGTCGCCGGCACGTCACCTGACCGGCCTCGGGGGTGGATGGCACTCCTGCGATCGATCATATTAGGTTAGGCTCGCCTTAGTACGAACCCGCGCGCGACGAGCCGGAGGAACCGCAGCAGTGCCCATCGAAGGCCGTGACGTCCTGCGACGTGCCATCACCGGACAGTGGAAGCTGAGCGCGGGCGGAGCCGTGCTCGCCGCGAGCCACCAGACAGGAGAGGCCCTGGTCCCCGTCGTGGTCGGCGTGGTGATCGACCAGGCGGTCTCGGGCGGTGACGGCCGCGCCCTCGTCACCTGGATCGCCGTCCTGGCGCTGGTGTTCGCCGGGCTGTCCACCAGCTACCGGTTCAGCGCCCGCGCCGCGGAGAAGGCGGCCGAACTGGCCGCGCACGAGCTGCGCCTGGCACTGACCGGCCGGGTGCTGGAGCACAGGGCGGGAGCGGAGATGGGACGGCTGCCCGGCGAGCTGGTCTCCATCGCCACCGCCGACGCCAAGCGGGTGGGCGCGGTCAACGTCGCGCTGAGCGCGGGGGCCGCGGCGCTCGCGGGCCTGCTGGCCGGAGGCGTGGCGCTGCTGCTGGTGTCCGTGCCGCTCGGCCTGCTGGTGCTGCTTGGTGTCCCGCCGCTGCTGGCGCTGGCACACCTGCTGGGCAAGCCGCTGGAACGGCGCAGCGGCGCTGAGCAGGAACGGGCCGCCAAGGCCTCAGGAGTCGCCGCCGACCTGATCGCGGGACTGCGGGTGCTCAAGGGGATGGGCGCCGAGCGGGCCGCGGTCGACCGGTATCGCGCGACCAGCAGGGACGCGCTCACCGCGACGGTGCGGGCGGCCAGGGCGCAGGCCTGGCACGACGGCGGCATGCTGATCCTGACCGGCGTCTTCATCGCGATCGTGGCGCTGGTGGGCGGGCGGCTGGCCGCGCAGGGCGACATCAGCGTAGGCCAGTTGGTGGCCGCCGTCGGCCTGGCGCAGTTCCTGCTCACGCCGCTGTCGATCCTGGCGTGGGCCAACGGAGAGCTCGCCCAGGGCAGGGCGTCGGCCGCGAGGATCGCGTCGGTGCTGTCCTCACCGCCCGCGGTGGCGGGAGGCGAGGACGACCTGCCGCCGGACGTGCGCGGCGGGATCGCGTTGAAGGAGGTCTCCTACGGCCTGCTGCGCGACGTGAGCGTCGAGGTGGCGCCTGGCGAGCTGCTCGGCGTCGTCACGATCGACCCCGCCGTCGCCACCTCGCTGCTGAAGGTGCTCGGCAGGGCGGCCGACCCCGAGTCGGGCGTCGTCGAGCTGGACGGCGTGCCGCTGTCGAGCATCGAGCCAGGGCAGGTGCGCAGGGCGATCGTGGTGGCCGAGCACGACGCCGACCTGTTCGAGGGCACGCTGCTGGAGAACGTCGGCGCCGCCGCCGAGCCCGGCGCGGCCTGGCCCGCCATGGAGGCGGCCGCCGCCGACCAGGTGGCGGCCGCGCTGCCGTACGGGACGCAGACCCCGCTCACCGAGCGGGGCCTGTCGCTGTCGGGCGGCCAGCGGCAGCGGGTGGCCCTGGCCAGGGCGCTGGCGGCGGCACCGCCGGTGCTGATCCTGCATGACCCGACCACCGCGGTCGACGCGGCCACCGAGGCCAGGATCGCCCGGGGGATCAGGACCGCGAGGGAGGGGCGCACCACGATCATGGTCGTCACCAGCCCCGCGCTGCTGGCGGGGGCCGACAGGGTGATCTTCGTGGACGGCGACGGCCGGATCACCCACGGCACCCACGCCGAGCTCGTCCACGACCACGAGACCTACCGGGCCGCGGTCCTGACCTGACGGGCCGCGGTCCTGACCCGAGGGGCCGCGGTCCTGGCCCGAGGTGCCGCGGTCCTGGCCCGGGGGCCGCGATCCTGCACCCGTCCGGCGAGGAACGCGAACGAGGACCGTCCGGAGAAGAACGGGCACCGCCCGCCGACGACAACGAGCACGAACCCGCCGCGAGGAGAGCGCCGATGACGACGACCGAGGACCGCGAGCTGCTGCCGACCGCCACCGCGGCGCAGACCAGGGCGGCGGTGTGGCGGCTGGCCGGGCCCCACAGGTTCGCGGCGCTGGGCGGCTTCGCCGTCCTGGTCGTCGCGACAGGGATCGGCCTGCTCACCGCCCCGGTGCTGGGCCACATCATCGACCTGGTCACCCGGGCAAGCCCGGCGGCGGCGATCACCGAGCCCGTGACCTGGCTCGTGGCGATCGCGGTGGGCCATGGCGTGGCGACCGCGCTCGGGGTCTCCCTCGTGGCGCGGCTGGGCGAGGGGATGCTCGCCACCCTGCGCGAACGCTTCGTCGACAGGGCACTGCGGCTGCCGCTCGACCAGGTCGAGCGGGCCGGTTCGGGCGACCTGACCTCCCGCGTCACGAGCGACGTGGCGGTGATCACCAACGCGGTCCGCGACGCGCTGCCCGCGCTGGCCCGCTCGGTCCTGACGATCGGGCTCACCCTGGTGGGCATGGCGGTCCTCGACTGGCGCTTCCTGCTCGTCGCGCTGGTCGCGGTGCCGATCCAGGCGCACACGCTGCGCTGGTACGTGCGCCGCGCCGTGCCGCTCTACGCGTCGCAGCGGGTGGCCGTCGGCGCCCAGCAGCAGCAACTGCTCGGCACGGTCGGCGGCGCGCCGACCGTGCGCGCGTTCAGGCTCGCCGACCGGCACCTGTCGATGGTGGGGGCCGCCTCACGGGCCGCGGTCGACCTCGCGGTGGCCGGCGTCAGGCTGGTCACCGGGTTCTACGGCAGGCTGAACCTGGCCGAGTGGGCCGGGCTGTCGGCGGTGCTCGTGACGGGCTTCCTGCTGGTTCGCGGCGGCGAGGTCTCGATCGGCACGGCAGGCGCCGCGGCCCTCTACTTCCACAGTCTGTTCACGCCCATCAACATCGCGCTCGGCCTGGTCGACGACGCGCAGGCCGCGGGGGCGGGCCTGGCCAGGCTGGTCGGGGTGGTCGACGCCGCCGCCGTGCCCGCGCCGCCCCTGGCCTCCGGCTCGCCCGCCCCTGACGTCCGCGTCTCGGACGTCGGGTACGCCTACAGGAGCGGCCATCCGGTGCTGCGCGGGGTCGACCTGGACATCGCGGCCAAGGAGACGGTCGCGCTCGTGGGGGCCAGCGGAGCGGGCAAGACCACGCTGGCCAAGCTGATCGCGGGCATCCACGAGCCGGACAGCGGCTCGATCACCGTCGACGGCGATGACAGGAACGTCGCGCTGCTCACCCAGGAGGTGCACGTCTTCACCGGCACGCTCGCCGACGATCTGAGGCTGGCCAGGCCGGAGGCCGGCGGCGAGGACCTGGTCGCCGCGCTCGACCTCGTCGGCGCGCTGGCATGGGTGCGGGCGCTGCCCGAGGGACTCGACACCGTGGTGGGGGAGAGCGGCCACCGGCTCACCGCCGCCCAGGCCCAGCAGCTCGCGCTGGCCAGGCTGGTGCTGGCGGATCCGCCGGTGGTCGTGCTGGACGAGGCCACGGCGGAGGCGGGCAGCGCGGGCGCCAGGGCGCTGGAGGCGTCGGCCGCGGCCGCGATCGAGGGCAGGACCGCGCTCGTGGTCGCCCACCGGCTCACCCAGGCGGCGGCCGCCGATCGCGTGGTCCTGCTGGAGGAGGGCCGGGTGGCCGAGACCGGCACGCACGACGAGCTCGTGCGTGCCGGCGGCCGCTACGCGGCCCTGTGGGAGGCCTGGTCCGGCCACCGCGAGCGGTAGCGGGGCCGGGCCCCGCACGTGAGCAGCAGCGCAGGGCTCAGCCCTGCTCCATGGCCTCGACGAGGCTGCGGGGCCGCAGGTCGGTCCAGTGGGTCTCCACGTACTCCAGGCAGGCCTCGCGCGTCTCCTCGCCGAAGACCACCTGCCACCCTGCGGGCACCTCGGCGAACGACGGCCACAACGAGTGCTGGCCCTCGTCGTTGACCAGCACAAGGAACCGGCCGTCCCTGTCCTCGAACGGGTTCGTGCTCATGCCTTAACTCCTCACTTCGGTGTTCAGAATGCGGACCAGCTCGTCCGCCATGGACTGGACCGTGGCCTGGTCGAACAGGTCGGTCGCGTACTCCAGCAGGCACTCCACGGGACCGTCGCCGCGCGGCTCGAAGAAGCTGAGCGTGAGGTCGGCGTTGAGCGCCCCCGTCGGGAGGTGCTCGAAGGCCTGCTCGCCCATGTCGGCCTGCTCATGGTGGACGATCATCACCTGCGGAGCCCGCAGGCCCAGCGCCCCTGCCACCCTGTCGAACGGCACGTCCTGCCGGTCGAGCGCGGTCAGGTCGCTCTCCCTGACCCTTGCGAGCAGCTCGCGGAAGGTCGGTTCGCCCGAGGTGTCGGTGCGCAGGACGACGGTGTTGAAGAAGCAGCCCACCAGACCGGTCAGCTCCTCCTCCGCGCGGCCCGCCACCAGCGAGGCGATCGGCAGGTCGGTGCCCGCCCCTCGCCGGGTGAGCAGGGTCGCGAACGCCGCGTGCAGCACCATGAACATGCTGGCGCCGCTCTCGGCGGCGAGCCTGTCGATGCCCCTGTGCAGCTCCGCGTCGAGCGCGACGCCGACGTGGCCGCCGCGCACGCCCTCGCCCTGCCTGTCGTACGGCAGCGCGAGCGTCCGCGGCATCCCGTCCAGCGCCCGCCGCCAGTGGTCGAGCTGCCCGTCGTCGGCCACCTCGTGCGCCCACCGCGTGTAGTCGCCGTAACCGACCGGCAGCGGCTCCCATTCGGGGGCGCGGCCCCGCCGCCTGGCCTCGTAGGCGGCGGCGAAGTCGCGCACGAGCGGCACCACCGACCACTCGTCGACGGCGAGATAGTGCATGGTCAGCAGCAGCGCCTGCGCGCCCGCCTCGTCGGTGAGGAGCCTGGCCCGCAACGGGGGCCGCCCCTCCAGGTCGGCCGGTTCGGTCGCCAGCGTGCGCAGCCCCTCGTCGAGGTCGCGCACCCGGATGCGCTCCAGCCACTGCGCCACCGGCACCTGGACGAGTCCGCCGTCGCGGAGCACCAGGGCCGTACGCAGCGGCTCGTGCCGGGCGGTGACGTCGGCGAGCGCCGCGGCGGCGGCATCGGCGTCGGGGGAGCGCAGCGCGAACGCCATGTCGTAGGGCGCGCCCTCCCTGTGTCTGGACCACTGCCATTCCTGGGGCGGCGCCGCGGGCAGGTCCAGCCGCCGCAGCCTGGCCCTGTCGCCGAGGTCGCCCTCGTCGAGCACGGCCGCCAGCGCGGCGACGGTGGGCGCGTCGAAGACCGCCCGCAGCGTGAGGCGGGCGTCCATCGTCGTGCGGATCCTGCCGAGCAGCCGCATGGCCGACATCGAGTGCCCGCCGAGCTCGAAGAAGTTGTCGTGGACACCGACCTCGGGCAGGCCGAGGACCTCGGCGAACAGCTCCGCGAGCCGGTGCTGGCGTCCCGTACGCGGTCGGGTGGCGCCGGTCAGCGCCGACCAGTCGGGCGCGGGCAGCGCGGCGCGGTCCAGCTTGCCGTTGGGCGTCAGCGGCAGTGGCCTGTCGAGCACCACCACCGCGGACGGCACCATGGCGGGCGGCAGCAGCGCCGCCACGTGCGCCCGCACCCGCGCGGGGTCGAGCGGGCCCGCCGTCGAGACGGCGTAACCGATCAGGCGCGGCTCCGGCCCGCTCGTGTCCGTCACGACGGCCGCCTGGGAGATCGACGGGTGCCTGGTCATCGCGCCCGCGATCTCGCCGGGCTCGATCCTGAAGCCGCGGATCTTGACCTGGTCGTCCGCCCTGCCCAGGAAGTCGAGGTTGCCGTCGGCCCGCCAGCGGGCCCTGTCGCCCGTCCGGTACATCCTGGCGCCCGGAGGGCCGAACGGGCAGGCCACGAACCGCTCGGAGGTCAGGCCGTGCCTGCCGAGGTATCCGCGCGCCAGGCCGCGTCCCGCGACGTACAGCTCGCCCGCCACGCCGGGCGGCACCGGGCGCAGGCGTTCGTCGAGCACGTAGGCGCGGGTGTTGGGGTCGGGAACGCCGATCGGCACCGCCCCTGCCCAGCCGGGCTCGGCCGCCCACAGCGTCGAGTTCACCGTGGCCTCGGTCAGGCCGTAGGCGGCCAGCAGCCGCAGCCTGCCCGCCCACCGCTCGATCACGTCCGGCGGGACCGTCTCCGTGCCGACCAGCACGGTGCAGCCCTCGGGCGGCTCGCAGCCGGCGGGCAGCGCCGCCACCAGGGAGGGCGGCAGGATGGCGTGGGTGATCCGCTGCTCGTTCATGAAGTCGGTCAGCTCACGGCCCGGCACCCTCGCCGCGTCGGGGACGAGCACCAGGCTGCCGCCGTGGCACAGCGCCATGCTCAGCTCGAAGGCGGTGACGTCGAACCCGATCGAGGCGAAGTGGAGCACCCTGCTGTCGGGGGTGAGCCCCATCCTGTCGACGGCCGTGGCCACCAGGCTGCCGATCCCCTCGTGGGTGACGAGAACGCCCTTCGGCCGTCCCGTCGAGCCCGAGGTGTAGATGACGTAGGCCGCCTGGTCGAGCGTGACCTCGGGATAGGCGGGCCTGCGCCGCTCCCCGCCGCGGGTGTCGTCGAGCAGCAGCACGTCCAGCCCTTCGACCGGATGGGCGGCCACGACCACCTTCGCCCCCGAGTCGCCCACCATGTACGCCAGGCGGTCCACGGGATGGGCGAGGTCGAGCGGGAGGAAGGCCGCGCCGAGCTTGAGCGCGCCGAGCATCACCGCGACCATGTCCACCGAGCGCGGCACCGCCACGCCGACCACGCTCTCCTCCCGCACGCCGTGGTGGGCGAGCACCCCGGCCATCCGGTCGGAGAGCGCGTCCAGTTCGGCGTAGGTGACCGAACGGCCGCCCTCGACCACCGCGACGGCGTCGGGGCGCTCGGCGACCCTGCGCAGGAACATCCCGTGCATGCTCTCCTCGGCCACCTGACGGTCGGTCGCGTTGAAGCCCGTCACGACCAGTTCCCGCTCGTCCCTGGTCAGCACGTCGATCTCGCCGACCCGGACCGAGGGGTCGGCGGCGACGATCTCCACGAGTCCCGCCAGCCGCTCTCCGATCGCGGCGACCGTGGACCTGTCGAACAGGTCGGAGCGGTATCCGATCACGCAGGAGATCGCGGCATCCTCGGCGAAGCCGAACACCAGGTCGAACGTGGCGGTGCTCGCGTCCACGGGCGCGGGCAGCGTCTCGAGCCCCTCCAGGGCGAAGTCGTCGGCCGCGCGGTTGCGGTAGCCGACCATCACCTGGAACAGCGGGTTGCGGCTGGGTGACCGTACCGGGTTGAGCTCCTCCACGACCGCCTCGAACGGCACGTCCTGGTGGGAGAAGGCGGCCAGGTCGTGCTCCCTGAGCCGCGCGACCAGCTCGGCGAACGTCGGGTCGCCCGACACGTCGGCGCGCAGCACGAGCGTGTTGACGAAGAAGCCCACGAGATCGTCCAGGGCCTCGTCGGTGCGGCCCGAGATCGGCACGCCGAGCGGGAGGTCGTCACCGGCGCCGAGACGGTGCAGCAGCGCGGCGACCGCCGCGTGGCAGACCATGAACATGCTCGCGCCCGACCTTTGGGCCAGCCGTCGCAGCCGCTCGCTGTCCTCCTCGCCGAAGTCGACCCGCAGCTCGCCGCCCGCCGCGGTGGGGCGCGTGGGGTACGGCCTGTCGGCGGGCAGTTCGAGCCGCTCGGGCGCCCCGCGCAACGTCTCGGCCCAGAACGCGAGCTGGCGGGCGGCCACGCTCTCGGGGTCCGATCTGTCGCCGAGCAGCCGCCGCTGCCAGAGCGTGTAGTCGACGTACTGCACCGGCAGCGGCTCCCACGCGGGGGCCACGCCCCTGCGGCGGGCGGCGTAGGCGGCCGACAGGTCGCGCAGGAACGGCCCGTCCGACCACTCGTCGGTCGTGATGTGGTGCAGCAGCAGCGCCACCACGTGGTCGCGCTCGCCGAGCCTGACGACGGTGGCCCGCAGCGGCAGCTCGGCCGCCAGGTCGAAGGGCCTGGCGATGATCGCCTCCAGCGACGCCTCGTCTCCGTCGACGACCTCGACGGAGGGGATCGCCTGCTCCACGCTCACCACGCGCTGGAAGGGGCGGCCCTCCCGCTCGACGATCAGCGTGCGCAGCGCCTCGTGGCGGGCCGTCAGGTCGGCCAGCGCGGCCGCCAGCGCCTCGACGTCGAGTTCGCCGCGCAGCCGCATCACCAGCGGGAAGTTGTACAGCGCCGACGGACCTTCCAGCTGTTCGATCACCCACAGCCGCTGCTGCGCGAACGACAGCGGAGGCTCGGCGGGACGCTCGGCCACCGCGGCCAGCGCGGGGCGCACGTCGTGCCCGGTCAGTCTGACGGCCAGCTCGGCGACGGTCGGCGCCTCGAACAGGTCGCGGATCGCCAGCTCGGCGCCGAGGGCCGCGCGGGCCCTGCTGACCAGCCGGGTGGCCAGCAGGGAGTGCCCGCCCAGATCGAAGAAGTCGTCGTCGACGCCGACGCCCTCCACACCCAGCAGTTCGCCGAACAGCTCGCACAGCACGCGCTCGCGCGCCGAGCCGGGCGGGCGGCTCTGCCCGCCGCCGCTGACGGCGGGCCGGGGTAGCGCCCGCACGTCCAGCTTGCCGTTCACGGTAAGCGGCAGGCGGTCCACCGCGACGAGCGCGGCGGGCACCATGTAGCCCGGCAGCCTGTCCTTCAGGAACCCGCGCACCTGCGCCGGATCCCCGTCCTCGCTTCGGAGGACGACATAGCCGAGCAGCCGCCTGCCGCCGTCGGCGACGACAGCCGCGTGGGAGACCAGCGGGTGCTCCTCCAGCGCCGCGGCCACCTCGCTCGGCTCCACCCGGTATCCCCTGATCTTCACCTGGTCGTCGGTGCGGCCGAGGAAGTCGAGGGCGCCGTCGGGGCGCTGCCGTACCAGGTCGCCCGTGCGGTACATCCGGGCGCCCGGCACGCCGAACGGGTCGGCGACGAAGGCCGCGGCGGTCAGCGCGGGGCGGCGGTGATAGCCGCGGGCCAGGCCGACGCCCGTGATGTACAGCTCGCCCGGGGTGCCGGGCGGCACCGGGCGCAGCGCGGAGTCGAGCACGTACGCGCGGGTGTTCCAGATCGGCCTGCCCACGGTCGGCGTGGCGCTGTCGTCCGTGGACGCGCCAAGCGTGTTGATCGTGTACTCGGTCGGCCCGTAGAGGTTGTAGCCGAAGGTGCCCTCGGTGTCGCGCAGCGCGGACCACACCGTCTCGGAGACGGCCTCGCCGCCCAGCAGCACCAGCGGCGGCCGATGCCCTTCGAGCAGGCCCTGCTCGATCAGGTGATGGGCGTAGGTGGGCGTCACGTTGACGACGTCGACGCGTTCCCTGTCGCAGTAGGCGACCAGGGCCTCGGCGTCGCGCCGCAGGTGCTCGTCACAGACGTGGACCTCGTGCCCCTCGACCAGCCACAGCAGTTCCTCCCACGACATGTCGAAGGCGAAGGAGACCGTGTGCGCGATGCGCAGCCGCCGCCCCCCACCGGCGGCGATCGCCGGCTCGAAGATGGCTTCGCGGTGGTTGAACTGCATGTTCGTCAGGCCCCTGTACGGCGTGACGACGCCCTTCGGCCGGCCGGTGGACCCCGAGGTGAAGATCACGTAGGCGGGGTGCTCGAGCCGGTGCGGCAGGTCGCGGGTGAAGCGGGGCCGCTCGGTGTCGGTCAGCTCGCCCCGCGGCAGCTCCGCCAGCCGCGCGGAGGTGGCGGGATCGTCGAGAACGAGGCAGGGCACACCGGTCTCCGGCAGGGCCACGGACCCGGTGGTCACCACGCACGCGGGAGAGGTGTCCTCCATCATGAACGACAGCCGCTCCGCCGGGTACTCCAGGTCCAGCGGAAGGTAGGCGGCGCCGGTCTGGAGCACGGCGAACAGCGCCACGACCATGTCGGCCGAGCGGGGCAGCGCGAGCGCGACCACCCTCTCGGGCGCCGCGCCGTACTCGATCAGCAGCCTGGCCATCCGGTTGATCCGGGCGTCGAGCTCGGCGTAGGTCAGCCGCTCCTCGCCGAAGACCAGCGCCACCTCCTCCGGCGTGCGGGCCGCCTGCTCGGCGAGCAGTTCGGCCACCGTCGCCCGCGGCAGCGGCCTGGGCGGGTCCGCTTCCCCGCGCTCGCCTTCCAGCAGCAGGTCCATGGTGCCGACCGGGGCGTGCGGCGCCGCGACCATGCGGGCGAGCACGGCGGCGAAGCGGTCGACCACCCTGCCCGCCTCCTGTCCGCCGAACACGTCGGGCCGGTACGACAGCGTCACCCGCAGGCGGGCGCCCTGCGTCACGATGAGCGTGAGCGGGTAGTGGGTGGCGTCGACGGCCGTCACGTTCACGATGCCGTGACGGCCGGTGAACTCGGCCATCCGCTCCTCTCCGCCTGCCTCGCGCAGCACGAAGAGGGTGTCGAAGAGCCGCCGGTGACCGCTCTCCCTCTGCAACTCGCCGAGTCCCACATGCTCGTACGGCATCAGCGCCACACGCTCGTCCTGCATCCGCCCGGCCAGCTCGAGCACCGACTCGCGGGGGTCGAAGGCGATCCGCACGGGCACCGTGTTGAGGAACATCCCGACGATGCTCTCCACCTCGGCGACCGCGACCGGCCTGCCGGCCACGGCGGCGCCGAACACCACGTCGTCGCGGCCGACCGTGGCCGTGAGCACGAGCCCCCACGCCGCGTTGAGCAGCGTGTTGAGCGTCAGCCCCGTCTCGCGCGCCATCGCGCGGAGGCCGTCGCCCAGCTCGGCGGGCAGCACGACGTCCAGGTCGACGGGGATGGCCGGCCGCAGGCCGTCGTCGGCCGGCCGGACGAGCGTCGGCTCGTCCAGTCCCGACAGGGCCGTGCGCCACGCGGCGAGCGCCTCGCCGTCCGGCTGCGTGGCCAGCCACGCGAGGTAGTCGCGGTAGGTGCCGGGGGCGGGGAGGGCGGCCGCGTCGCCGAGGAGTTGTTCGAGCACCAGCCAGCCCGACCAGCCGTCCCACAGGATGAGGTGGTGGCTGAGCACCAGCAGGTCGCGGTCGCCGCACCGGATCAGCAGCAGCCGCATGAGCGGGGGGCGGGCCAGGTCGAACCGTGTGGTCCTGTCCTCGGCCAGCAGTTCGGCCACGGTCCTGTCGCGCTCGTCGCGCGGCATGCCGGACAGGTCGACCTCGCGCAGCGGGACCTCCACCTCGGCCGCGACGAACTGCACGGGGCGCGACAGCCCTTCGGCGGTGAAACCCGCCCTCATGCTCGTGTTGCGCGCCAGCATCGCCGCGCAGGCCGCGCGCAGCCGGTCGGCGTCGACGGGCCGCTCGAACTCGAAGACGTCCTGCGAGGTGTAGACGTCGACGGCGTCGGCGTCGTAGCTGGAGTGGAAGTGGATCCCCTCCTGCAGCGGGGACAGCGGCCAGACGTCCTCGACGGCGACGTCGACGGCGCGTCGTACGCGCTCGCTCTCCTCGTCGGTCAGCGCGACGAGGTCGGCCGTGGCCGTCGGCTCGGTCGCCTCGGCCGTCGCAGCCGCCAGCGCCGCGGGGGTGCGGCGGGCGAAGACGTCACGGGGGCTGAGCGCCAGACCCGCCCTGCGGGCCCGGCCCGAGACCGCGATCGAGGCGATGCTGTCGCCGCCGAGCGAAAAGAAGTCGTCGTCCACGCCGACCTCGGCGCCGAGCACCTCGGCGAAGATGTCGCAGAACAGCCGCTCGCGCGCGGTCCGCGGCGCGCGCACGCTCCTGGGCCCCGTCTCAGGGACGGGCAGGGCCTCGCGGTCCAGCTTGCCGTTGATGGTCAGCGGCAACCTGTCCAGCGTCACGACCGCGCTCGGCACCATCGGCGCGGGAAGCGCCGCGGCGAGCGCGGCGCGCAACCCCGCGCCGTCGACCCCCGCCCCGATCTCGGGGACGGCGTAGCCGATCAGGCGCGTGGCGCCGCCGTGGTCGCGGGCGACGACCACGGCCTCCGCGACACCTTCGAGGGCCGCCAGCCGCGTCTCGATCTCGCCGAGTTCGACGCGGTTTCCATGGATCTTGACCTGGTGGTCGGTCCTGCCGACGTACTCGAGCGCGCCGTCGGGGCGCAGCCGTACCAGGTCGCCGGTGCGGTACATGCGCGTGCCCGGCGGGCCGAACGGATCGGCGACGAACCGCTCGGCGGTGAGCGGGAGCCTGCCGTGGTAGCCGAGGGCCAGCTGCTCGCCCGAGACGTAGAGCTCGCCCTCCGCCGCGGGGCGCAGGCACACGTCCAGAACGTAGAGCCCGGTGTTCCAGACGGGTCCGCCGATCGGCACCGCCTCGCCGCCGTCGTCCTCCCCGTCCCACCAGGTGACCTGGACGGTCGCCTCGGTGGGGCCGTAGGCGTTGTCGACGGGCACGCCGGTCAGCTCCCGCCAGCGGCGCGCCAGCTCGCCGGTCAGCGCCTCGGCCCCGCCGAAGACCCTGCGCAGGCTCGCCGCCCAGCCGGGATCCCGTGTGACCTCGTCGGTGACCAGGAATGCCCTGATCATCGAGGGCACGATGTCGAGGACGCTCACCCGCCTGTCCCTGATGAGCCCCGCCAGATAGGCGGGGTCGGCGTGCCCGCCCGGCTCGGCGAGCACGACGGCGGCGCCCGAGCACAGCGGCCAGAAGATCTGCCAGACGGAGGCGTCGAAGCTCGCCGAGGCCTGCTGCAGCATCCTGTCGCTGGCGTCCATGGCGAACAGGTCCTGCGCCCACGCCAGGTGGCCGACGATCGACCGGTGCGTGACGACCACGCCCTTGGGCAGGCCGGTCGAGCCCGAGGTGTAGATCAGGTAGGCGGGGTCGCCCTGCCCCGCCGGGCGCGGAGCGGCCACCGTCCGGTCGGCCACCGCCCGGTCGGGCGCCGCCCGGTCGGGCGCCGTCCGGTCGGGCTCGCCGACGACGACGCGCTCCACCCCCTCGTGCTCGGGGAAGGAGGCCACGGTGACCACCACGCGGGCGCCGCAGTCGCCGAGCATGTACGTCAGCCGCTCGGCCGGATGGTCGGGGTCGAGCGGCACGTAAGCCGCGCCGGCCTTGAGCACCCCGAGGATGGCGACGAGCAGATCGGGCGAGCGCGGCAGCGCCACCGCCACGAACTGGCCAGGGCCGACCCCTCGCCCCGCCAGCCGTACGGCCAGGGCCCCCGCCCTGCGGTCCAGTTCGGCGTAGGAGATCTCGTCGGCGCCGAAGAACACGGCAGGCGCGTCCGGCGTCCTGGCGGCCTGGGCCGTGAACGCGCTCGCCAGCGTCGTGGCCGGCGCCTCACGCGGGCCTCCCACCAGGCGCGCCGCGTCGAGGTCCATCAGGTCCAGGCGGCCCACCGGACGGTCGGCGTCGGCGATCATCCCTTCCAGCAGGCGCTTCAGCCCTTCGGCCACACGGGCGGCGGCCGTCTCGCCGATGGCGTGGTCGAGCCTGAACGCGACCCGCCGCCCCGGCACGACGGTGAGCGACAGCGGGTAGTGGGAGCCGTCGCGGACGTCGACGCCCGAGATCGCTCCCGTCCCGCCCTCGACGGGATAGTTCTCGACTGCCACCAGCGTGTCGAAAAGGGTGGCGAACCCGCTGATCCGCTGGATCTCGGCCAGCCCGAGGTGCTGGTGGTCGAGCAGTTCGGCCTGCGCGTCCTGGAGCCGGGACAGCAGGTCGGCGGGCCGATCCTCTGGGCGCCATGCCAGCCGTACGGGGACGGTGTTGACCAGGAGGCCGACCATCGACTCGACGCCCTCGACGTCGGCCTGCCTGCCGGAGACCGTGCTGCCGAAGACCACGTCGCGGCGTCCGGTCAGCCTGCCGAGCAGCAGTCCCCAGGCTCCCTGCACGACCGTGCTCAGCGTCAGCCCGCGCGCCCGCGACCACGCGGCCAGGTCCGCGCCGATCTCGAAGGAGATCCGGCCCGCCGGGCCCGTCTCGCTCGGCGCGCCGAGCAGCGTCGGCTCGTCGAGCCCTGCCATGGCCCGCCGCCACGCCTGCCTCGCCGCCTCGTCGTCACGGCTCAGCAGCCAGGTGAAGTAGTCGCGGTAGGGCGTGACGTCACCGAGGCGCTCGCCCGCCAGCTCACGCAGCATGATCGGCACCGACCAGCCGTCGGCGACCAGGTGGTGCAGCGTCAGGACGAGCGTCCGCCCGTTGACCAGGGCGGCTCTGAGCAGGGGCGGCGCGGCGAGGTCGAAGGGACGCGCGCGCTCGCGTTCGGCGACCTCCTCGACGTCGGCGGAGGAGACCTCCTCCCACGGGACGACGGCGTGGCGGACGACGTGCTGCGCCACCCTGCCGTCGGCGCGGTGCAGGAAGCCCGCGCGCAGCGGCGCGTGCCGGTCCACCAGACGCTGCACCGCGCCGCGCAGCCTGGCGGGGTCGACGTCCCCCGCGAGTTCGATGACCTGCTGGACGGTGTAGACGTCGGGGTCGGACAGCGAGTGGAAGAACAGGCCCTGCTGGAGCGGCGTCACGGGAAGGACGTCTTCGAGATCGCGCGGGAGCGCGTCGATCTCCTCCTGGCCGAGCGTCACCATGGGGAAGTCGGACGGCGTGTGCCCGCCCGTGGAAGGCTCCGCCACGTGGGCGGTGATCCCGCGCAGCGCCTCCAGCCACGCGTCGGCCAGCCCGGCGACGTCGCCGGGATCGAGGACCCCTTCGGGCCACGACCAGGTCGCGCTCAGCTCGGGCCCCCACGCGCCGTCCCTGACGATGGCGTTGATCTCCAGAGAGTGCGTCAGCGGCATCCCGGGGTCGCGCCCCGCCGACAGCGGGTCGGCGTCGCCCACGGGTTCCCAGTCGGCGTCGCCTCCCGCCCTGAAACGCCCGAGGTAGTTGAAGAGCAGCTCCGGCGCGGGCAGGTCGCCGAGCACCGGGCGCAGCAGGCCGAAGCCGAGGCCCGACGAGGGGACGGCGCGCAACTGCTCCTTGACCCGCTTGAGCGCGTCGCCCACCCCTGGGCCGCCCGAGCGGAACTCCTCCCAGGCCAGGTCGCCTGCCTCGATCCGCACGGGGAACAGGCTGGTGAACCAGCCGACCGTGCGGGTCACGTCCGCCTCGCCCGCCACCTGGTCCTGCTCGCGACCATGTCCCTCCAGGTCGGCCAGCAGCCCTCCGGGACCGCGGCGGCGGAAGAAGGCGGCGGCGAGCGCGGTCAGCAGGACGTCGTTGATGTTGCCGTGGTAGGCGGCGGGGGCATCGGTCAGCAGCGGGGCCGTCTGCTCGACGGGCAGGGCGACCGTCAGCCTGCGCTCGCGCGCGGCCGTGTCGGCCGAGGGGTCGAGGGGCCGTGATCCGAGGGGCTCGGCGGGCTCGGCGAGCGTCGGCCGCCATCGCTCCAGCTCGGCCTGCCGGGACGGGGACAGCGCCTCCTCGCCCAGCAGCCGCGACCACCGCGCGAACGAGGTGGCGACCGGAGGCAGCTCGACCGGTTCGCCCGCGGCGAGCGCCTGCGCCGCCTGCGCCAGGTCGGCCAGCAGGATGCGCCAGGAGACGCCGTCGACGACGAGATGGTGGGCCACCAGCGACAGCCGCCGCCCGGCTGGCGACCACACCGCCTGCAGCATCACGCCCGACGCGGGATCCAGCCGCGCCACGGCGGCGTCGGTGTCGGTCTCGCTGTCGGAGCCGGCAAGGGTCAGGAGGCCGGCGGCCCGTACGGCACCGGGCGGCGGCACCTCCATGCGCCAGCCGTCCTCGCCGCGCAGCAGCCGGGCGCGCAGCATGCCGTGGTGGTCGAGGACGGCCTGCAGCGCCCCGGTGAGCACACCCTCGCCGAGATCGGCGGGCACGCGGACCGTCACCGACTGGTGGAAGCCGTCGATCGGCCCGCCCGCCTCGCGCAGCAGGCCGACGATCGGCGTCTCCTCCACGAGGCCGACCCCAGGATCGTGGGCCCGCTCGGGCAGGGCCCCTTCCCTGCCCTGCGCCAGCGCGGCCACGGTCCTGTGCTGGAAGACCTCGCGGGGCGTGATCGCCAGACCCGCCCGCCTTGCCTTGTTGACCAGCTGGATCGCGACGATGCTGTCGCCGCCGAGCTCGAAGAAGCTGTCGTGCACGCCCACCGAGGGCAGGCCGAGCACCTCGGCGAACAGCCCGGCGAGCGTCCGCTCCGCCGGGGTGGCGGGCGCGGCGCCGCCCGGCTGGGCCGTCCACGCGGGCTGGGGAAGCGCCCGCCTGTCCAGCTTGCCGTTCGGCGTCAGCGGCAGCGGCCCGTCCAGCACGACGATCGTGCCGGGCACCATGTACTCGGGCAGCGCGCTCGCCGCCAGCCGCCGCAGCGGCGCGGGGTCGATGTCGCCCTCGCCGCTCACGTAGCCGACCAGCCGCTTGACGCCCCTGTGGTCCTCGACGGCGGTGACCGCCGCCTGGGCGACCGAGGGGTGGCTCATCAGGACGCTCTCGACCTCGCCGGGCTCGATGCGGTAGCCGCGGATCTTGAGCTGGCCGTCCTCGCGGCCGAGGAAGTCGATGGTGCCGTCGGCACGCCGGCGGGCCCTGTCGCCCGTGCGGTACATGCGGGCGCCAGGCTCGCCGAACGGGTCGGCGACGAACCGCTCGGCGGTCAGCGCCTGCCTGCCCAGGTAGCCCCTGGCCAGGCCGCGCCCGCCGACGTACAGCTCGCCGGTGACGCCAGGCGCGACGGGGCGCAGGGCGGAGTCGAGGATGTGGCAGCGCGTGCCGGGGTCGGGCACGCCGATCGGCACAGGGCCCGTCCAGTCGCGCTCGGCGAGCCAGAGCGTGGAGTTGACCGTCGCCTCGGTCAGGCCGTAGGCGACCACGACCCGCATCCGGTCGCCCCAGCGGGCCACCAGCTCGGCGGGGACGGTCTCGGTGCCAACGACGAGCACGCCGCCCTCCGGCAGCTCGCACTCGGCGGGCAGCGCGGCCACCAGTGACGGCGGCAGGATCATGTGGGTGACCTGGTGCTCGGTGAGGTAGCCGGTCAGCTCCACGCCCGCCACCCGCCGCTCGGACGGCACGACGACGACCGTCCCTCCCACGCACAGCGACATGACGAGATCCCACACGGCCACGTCGAAGCCCACGGAGGCGAACTGCGCGACCCTGCTGGAGGCATCGACCCCCAACCGTTCCGCGGCGGTGGCGATGAGGGCGCCGACACCGTCATGGGAGATCACGACGCCCTTGGGACGGCCCGTCGAGCCCGAGGTGTAGATGACGTAGGCGGCCCTGTCCAGCTCTCCTTCGGGCAGGTCGCCCTCCTGCCCCCGCGGCAGGTCGTCCATGAGCAGGCGGGGCAGCGGCAGGTCGACGGCCTCGCCGGTCACCGTCACGAGCAGGCGCGCCCCCGCGTCGTCCACCATGTACGTCAGCCGGTCGGCCGGGTGGTCGGCGTCCAGCGGCAGGTAGGCGGCGCCCGCCTTCATGACGCCGAGCAGCGCGGCGACCATGTCCGCCGAGCGGGGCACGGCCACCGCGACGACGTCCTCGGCACCGACGCCTTCGGCGCGCAGCGCGTGGGCGAGCCTGTCGGCCCTGGCGTCCAGCTCGCCGTAGGTCAGCCGCTCCGACTCGCAGATCACCGCGACCTTGCCGGGGGTGAGCGCGGCCCGCCGCCGGAAGGCCGCCGTCCACGAGACCTCCCGCAGATCGGGCAGAGCCGCGAACGGCGGGACCGGCGCCAGGTCGATGACGCCCAGCGGCAGGTCGGGCCGCTCGGCCATCGACTCCAGCACGTGGAGGAAGCGGCGCTCGTGCTCGGCGAGCTCGCCGGGCCCGCAGACGGCGGCGTCCGCGTCGAAGTCGATCCGCAACCCCTGCCCCGCGGGCCGGTCGTAGACCGCCACGGACAGGTCGCTGACGGGTCCGAGCGAGAGGTAGCCGATGGAGCAGCCGCCGTCACCGAACCTGATCTCCTCGTGGTACGGCATGACGTTCACGGTGGGCCCGATGAGCGAGCGCAGCCCCTCGGCCCTGCCGAGTTCCCTGGCCAGGTCCTCGCCCCGGTAGCGGGCGTGCGCGGCCACCCGCCTGACCTCCTCGGCCACCGCCGCCACCAGCTCGGCCCCCGTGGTCCACGGGCCCACGGCGAGCCTGAGCGGCAGCACGTTGGACATCAGCGCGGGGGAGTCCTCACCTCGGAGCCTGCCGGTGACGGGAAGGCCGAGGACCACGTCGCGCTCGCCGCTCGCCCTGTGCAGGTAGGCGGCGACGGCGGCGATGGCCAGCCGCGACAGGCGGGAGCCCAGCGCGGCGGCCGACGCCCTCAACCGGTCGGAGCGCTCCGACGACAGGTGCACGGTGCGCCGGAGGGAGCCGACCGCCTGGGCGGGTGGGCACTCCACCAGCCTGGCGGGCTCGTCGGGCAGGCCCTTCAGCCTGTCGTGCCAGAAGTCGGCGTCCGCCGCGTGCTCGGCCGAGGCGCGGTGGTCCACGTCGGCCGCGACCAGCCTGGGAAACGACCAGTCGACGTCGGCGTGGGGGCCGTCGCCGTACAGGTCGGCCACGCGCTGGATGAGGCGCAGTACGCCGGTGCCGTCGGTGACCAGGTGGTGGTAGCGCTGATACCACCACACCCGGCCGTCGCCGAGCCTCAGCAGCACGTGGGCGAACATCGGGCCGCGGGCGAGGTCGACGGGCCGCGCCAGGTCGGCCGTCATCCACGCGCGGGCGGCCGCCTCCGTCAGGTCGAGCACGGGAAGCGGCCACTGGCCCGCGGGCCTGGTCATCTGGACGGGGCGTCCCTCGTCCTGGGCGAACACCACGTGCAGGCTCTCCGCCTCGCTCACGGCTCGCCTGATCGCGTCGGCGAGCCGTGACGTGTCGGCCGACAGCTCCACGTAGCAGCCGATGGTGTAGGCCGGGCTGTCCGGCTCTATCTGCTGGGCCAGCCAGATTCCGGTCTGGGCTCCGGTCAGCGGAAGTACGGACATCTGGCTGCCTTTCACGTCACTTCTTGAGAAGCGGGACGACCTGGTCGATGGCGTAGGGGATGCTGAGCACCGTGTTGAAGGACAGCGCCGCGCCGACCGGCGGGTCCTGGTAGGTCAGGAAGAGGTCGCGGCCCTGCTTGGCGACCTTCAACTCCTTGTAGACGCTGTCGTTCCTGATCCGCTCCCACGGCTCCTTGCCGGTGGTGAGCCAGACGAGGCGGTCGACTTCGAGCAGGTTCAGGCCCTCGGAGCCGAACTCGGCGACGTTGGACTTGCCCGCCTGCTCGGTGATCCGCTCGGGGATGGTGAAGCCGAGCTCTGCCAGGAAGGCCGACTTGGGATCGCCCTTCTGGAAGGCCGAGTACTGCCCCGCCTTGAAACTGTCGGCGGCGACCGCCGTCAGCCCCTTCCACTGCGGGTTGTCCGCGCGGACCTTCGCGAACCTGTCGGCGATGCCGGCGATGAGCTCCTGCGCCCTGGCCTCCTCGCCCAGCGCGCGGCCCGCCAGCAGCGTCATCTCCTGCCACGGGGCGGCGTAGGGGTCGTAGCCCTTCGGCTGGGCGACGACGGGAGCGATCTGCGACAGCTTGTCGTAGTGCTCCTTCTGGATGCCCGAGTACATGGCGAAGATCAGGTCGGGCTTGAGCGCGACCAGCTTCTCGAACTTGACGCCGTCCTCGCGCAGGCCGAGCACGGTGGGCTCGGTGCCGCCCCACATGGCCTTGGCCCACGGCCAGTCGGAGAAGGGGCTGCGCTGGAACCAGTCCACGACGCCGATCGGCTTGAAGCCCAGCGCCAGAACGGGCTCGTGGTCGCTGAGGCCGATGGTGACGATCCGCTCGGGCCTCTTGGCGATCTCGGTCGTGCCGTAGATGTGGTCGACCTTCACGGGGAAGGCCGCTCCCGACGGCGGGGCGGCCGTGGCCGTTGCGGGTGCGGACGCCGCCGTACCCGGCGGGGGGCTCGAGGTGCCGCAGCCGGCGGCGGCGGTCAGCGCCAGGGCGGCGAGCACCGCCGAGAGACGTTTGAACATGGATTCCTCTTCCGGATCTGGAGTGTCACCGGAACGCAGACTAAGGTAAGCCTTACCTATCTTCAATCGCCGGAAAAGTCTTGCGCGAGGCGCTTGAGTGAGGTATGCCTTACCTAAATGCGCAGCCAGATCGGATCTTCGTGACACAGCAGAAAACCGCCGCGGCACGGCGTCCGCTTCTCATCGCGGCGAGTGCGGGGGTCCTGGTCGCGCTCTGCGCGCTGTCCCTCGCCGTGGGCAGCAGGCCGCTGCCGCTCGACCAGGTCTGGACGGCCCTCGTCCACCCCGCGGGCGTCGACCCCGAGGTCGCGGCCATCGTCGCAGGGACCAGGATTATCCGCACCCTGGTCGCCGTCATGGCGGGCGCGGCCCTCGGCCTCGCCGGAGCGCTCATGCAGGGCCTGACCCGCAACCCGCTGGCCGACCCAGGGCTCCTCGGCGTCAGCGCGGGCGCCGCGTTCGGCATCGTGGTCGCCGCGGCCGCGCTAGGCGTGAGCGGTCTGGGGTCAGCGGTCTGGTTCGCCTTCGGCGGCGCCGCGCTCGCCGGCGCCGTGGTCTATCTGCTCGGCAGCAGGGGCAGGGGCGGGGCCTCTCCGGTCAAGCTCGCGCTGGCCGGCGTCGCCGTGACCTACCTGCTCGACTCCCTGACCGGCGGGATCGCGCTGACCGACCCCGAGGCGCTCGACCGCTACAGATACTGGTCGGCGGGCTCGCTCACCGGTCACGACGGCACGACGCTGCTGGCGGTGCTGCCGTTCCTGGCCGTCGGCGCGCTGCTTGCGCTGAGCACCGCGCCCGCGCTCAACAGCCTCTCCCTCGGCGACGACGTCGCCACCGCGCTGGGTCGCCGCCTGATCCTGGTACGGCTGCGCGGCGCGCTCGCCGTCACCGTGCTGACCGGGGCGACGGTGGCCGTCACGGGGCCGATCGTCTTCGTCGGGCTCGTCGTCCCGCACGTGGTGAGAATGATCACAGGCCCGGACCACCGCTGGCTGCTACCCGCCTCCATGACGCTCGCGCCGTGCCTGCTGCTCGTGGCCGACATCCTCGGCCGCGTCGTCGTGCGCCCCACCGAGCTCGACGTGAGCCTGGTGGCCGCCTTCCTCGGCGCCCCCTTCTTCATCGCCCTGGTCCGCCGCCGCAGGCTCGCGGAGCTGTAGCCGATGTCCGGACTCCACCTGACCCGCTCTCGCGGACGCCTGGCCTTCCGCGTGGACAGGCCCGCCGTCTCCGGCGTGCTGCGGCCGCGGCTCGTGCTGACCTGGCTCGTGCTCGCCTTCGTCGTGTTCGCCGCGCTCTGCCTGACCGTCGGAGTGGGCGCGGGCGACTACGCGATCTCGCCTGCCGCCGTCGTGCGCGCCCTGGGGGGAGAGGGCGAGCGCGCCGACCTGTTCGTCGTCCGTGGGCTGCGCCTGCCGAGGGCGGTCGTGGGCCTGCTGGCGGGCGCCGCCTTCGGCCTGTCGGGCGCCATCTTCCAGGCGATCACCCGCAACCCCCTGGCCAGCCCTGACATGCTCGGCATCACCCAGGGGGCCGGTGCGGCCGTCGCCGCGGGCATCGTGCTCGGCCTCGGCGCGGGTCTCGGACTGCAGGGCCTCGGGTTCGCCGGAGCCGTCGCCACCGGGCTGCTGATCTACCTGCTGGCCTGGAAGCGCGGCACCACCGGCTACCGGATCGTCCTGGTGGGCATCGGCGTCAGCTGGATGTGCGTCAGCCTCACCTCCTACCTGCTGAGCAGGGCCGAGCTCTACCAGGCGCACAAGGTCCTGGGCTGGCTGGTCGGCAACCTCAACGACAGGGGATGGGCGCACGCGGGACCCCTCGCCGTGGCGCTGGCCGTCCTGCTCCCCGTGGTGCTCCTGCTCGTACGGCTGCAGCGCACGCTCCGCCTGGGCGACGAGGTCGCCGGAGGGCTCGGCACCCCCGTGCAGCGCACCCGCCTGGCCCTCCTGCTGTGCGGCGCGGCCTTCGCCGCCTTCGCCACCGCCGCCGCGGGACCGATCCTTTTCGTCTCGCTGGCCGCGCCCCAGATCGCCCAGCGCATGGCCCGCACGGCCGCCCCGCCCGCCACCGCCGCGGCACTCACAGGGGCGGCGATCGTCCTCGTCGGCGACCTGATCAGCCAGCGGCTCATGGCCGACTCCGTCCTGCCCGTGGGGGTGGTGACAGGTGTGCTCGGCGCGCCTTTCCTGTTGTGGCAACTCGCCCGCGCCAACCGCATGGGCACTGGAGGATGAACACGTGACGCACCCGTCGCTGCGGGCCGCCGGGCTCAAGCTCGCCTATGACGACCGCGTCGTGGTCGACGGCCTGGACCTGGAGGTGCCGCCCGGCAGGATCAGCGCCATCATCGGCGCGAACGCCTGCGGCAAGTCCACGCTGCTGCGTGCCATGGCCAGGCTGCTGTCGCCTCGCGAAGGCGCCGTGCACCTCGACGGCCGCGCCGTTCACACCATGCCGACCCGCCAGGTCGCCCAGCGCCTCGGCATCCTGCCGCAGTCACCCGTCGCGCCCGAGGGGCTGACCGTCACCGACCTGGTCGGGCAGGGCAGGTCGCCGCACCAGACCTGGTGGCGGCAGTGGTCGTCCCAGGACCAGGACGCGGTCACCGAGGCCCTGACGGCCACCGGCATGCTCGAACACGCCGACCGGCCGCTCGACGAGCTGTCGGGCGGTCAGCGGCAGCGGGCCTGGATCGCCATGGCGGTCGCGCAGGGCACGCCCGTGCTGCTGCTCGACGAGCCGACCACGTTCCTCGACCTGGCGCACCAGATCGACGTCCTCGACCTGGTCGTCGACCTCAACCGCACCCGGAACCGCACCATCGTCATGGTGCTGCACGACCTCAACCAGGCCTGCAGGTACGCCGACCAGCTGATCGTGATGAAGGCCGGCCGGATCGTCGCCGAGGGCCCGCCCGCCGAGGTGATCGACGCGGAGCTGGTGGAGCACGTCTTCGGCATGCGCTGCCAGGTGGCGGCGGACCCGGTCAGCGGAACCCCGCTGATCATCCCGATCGGCCGCCACCACACCGGCTCCGTCAGCGCCGGCCCGCGTACGAACGCTCGCGGGTGATCGAGCTCACGATCTCGCCCACCCGTACGGCGGTGTTCGACAGCAGGGTCGAGGTGATGCCGTGCGTGTGCTCGGTGGCTCCCTGCACGTAGATGCCGCAGCGCATCGCCTCCGTGGTGGCCAGTCGGTAGTCACGCTCGACGCGCAGGCCGCCGTCCGGCAGCCGCAGGCAGTGCTCGCCCGCCTCGCCCAGCAGCGTCAGCGGATCGCCGGGCCGGTAGCCGGTGGCGTACACGAGGAGGTCGGCCTCCAGCACCGTGCGCTCTCCCGTCGGCAGGAACTCGACCGTGACCCGAGGCCCCTCCGCGACCTCGGCCACCCGGGAGGCGTTGAAGATCCGCAACCGCTCCACGCCGCGCACCTTCTCCTGGTAGTGCCGCCGGTAGAGCTCGTCGATGAGCTCCAGGTCGACCACCGAGTAGTTCGTGGAGGCGTGGTAGTCCAGCAGCCGCCGTTTCACCGCGTCGGGGGCGGTGTAGAAGTGGTCGACGGCGGCGGGGTCGAAGATCCGGTTGGCGAAGGAGCTGTCGTCGGCCGGGGTGTAACCGTACTTGGCGAAGACCGCGCACACCTCCGTGTCGGGGAAGGTGGCGTGCAGGTGGTCGGTCACCTCGGCCGCGCTCTGCCCCGCACCCACCACGACCACCCGGCGCGGGTCGCGCAGCGCGGGCAGCCGGTCGAGCAGTTCCTCGCTGTGCCAGACGCGCTCGCCGCTCACCACGCCGGGCGGCAGGACGGGCTCCAGACCCGCCGCGATCACCACGTTCCTGGTCCTTCTGGTCGTCAGCTCGTCGGAGCAGCCGCCCTGCCGTACGACCACGTCGAGGTACTCGATCACGCCGTCGACGCTCACCGGGGTGACCGCGACGACCTCGGACCTGTACTCCACCTGGTCGGTGAAGGAGGCCGCCGCCCACTCGAGATAGTCGTGGAACTCCAGCCGCGAGGGGAACATCGTCTTGTGGTTGATGAAGTCGACGAGCCTGTCCTTCTCGCGCAGGTAGCTCAGGAAGCTGAACTCGCTGCCCGGGTTGCGCATGGTGACCAGGTCCTTCAGGAAGGACACCTGCATCGTCGTGCCGTCCATCAGCATGCCGCGATGCCATCCGAAGGCCGGCTGCTTCTCGAGGAAGACCGCGTCGAGCGGAGCGTGCTCTCGTAAGGCGATCGCCAGCGCGAGGTTGGAGGGACCGAAACCGATGCCCACGAGATCGTGGACGTGCTGCTCCGACGGGGGCATTGATGACCTTCCAGGGTTAGGTTAGCCTGACCTAATTAAGGGGAGCCTAACTCGTTCCGATCGCCCCTACAAGGAGACGCCATGCGGGTCGTGATGTTCGGCTACCAGACCTGGGGCCACCGCACGCTGCAAGCGCTGCTGGACTCAGGTCACGAGGTGGCCCTCGTCGTGACGCATCCCAAGAGCGAGCACGCGTACGAACGGATCTGGAGCGATTCGGTCGCCGACCTCGCCGAGGAGCACGGTGTCCCCGTGCTGATCCGTAACAGGCCCGACGACGAGGAGTTGATGGTCAGGCTCAAGGCGGCCGACCCCGACCTCATCGTCGCCAACAACTGGCGCACCTGGATCCCGCCGGAGATCTTCGCTCTGCCCCGCCACGGAACCCTCAACGTGCACGACTCGCTGCTGCCCGCCTACGCCGGGTTCTCGCCGATCATCTGGGCGCTCATCAACGGCGAGAAGGAGGTCGGCGTCACCGCGCACATGATGGACGCCGAACTCGACGCGGGCGACATCGTGCTCCAGCGGGCCGTAGCCGTCGGTCCCGACGACACCGCCACCGACCTGTTCCACCGCACCGTCGACCTGATCGGGCCCATCGTCGCCGAATCGCTGGAGCTCATCGCCTCGGGGCGCAAGGACTGGACGCCCCAGGACCGGTCAAAGGCCAGCTTCTTCCACAAGCGGGCGATCGAGGACAGCCGGATCGACTGGACGTGGACCGCCGAGGAGATCGCCCGGCTGGTCCGCGCCCAGTCCGACCCGTATCCCAACGCGTTCACCTACCACGACGGCGAGCGGATCAGGGTGCTGAAGGCGTCGGTCTCCCGGGGCAGGTACGGCGGCACGCCCGGCAGGGTGTTCATCCGCGAGGGCGACGGCGTGGTCATCGTCGCGGGATCCGACGCCCGCCGGGGCCGCAGCCACGGCCTGGTGATCGAGCGGGTCCGCACGGAGGACGGCCGCGACCTGCCCGCCACCGAGGTCTTCACGACGATGGGCGGCTACCTCCGTTAGCCGTGCCTGGACCGCTGTCCGGGCAACCCGTTCTCGGACAGCGGTCCAGGCGTCACCCGAGGGAGAGGCTCTGGGGGTTCTCGCCCCAGGTCTCTCGCCTCGGGCTTCAGGTCAGGGCCGGCACGACGGCGCTGACCCCGCCGGCGAACAGCACGCCGCCTTCTGGGGGTGCCCTCGAGTTCGGTGGGATGGAGCCATGGCGACTGGAGCAAGGCCGTTGCGGGCCGACGCCGCGCGCAACCGAGACAAGCTGCTGGTCACCGCCACCCAGCTGTTCGGCGAGCGCGGCCTTGACGTGCCGTTGGAAGAGATCGCCCGCAGGGCCGGTGTCAGCATCGGCACGCTCTACAACCACTTCCCCACGAGGGAGGCGTTCTTCGACGCGATCTTCCCTGAGCGGCTGACGGCCCTTGACCGGATCGCCGAGGCCGCGCTGGCCCATCCTGATCCGTGGGACGGGTTCGCCGGCTTCCTCGAAGGGCTCTTCGCGTTGCAGGCCGAGGACCAGCTCAACGACGCGCTGGCCCGGCGGTTCCCCGTGACCGCCGAGGTGACCGACGCCTGCCACCGCGGGTTGCGGCACGTGGATCGGATCATCGCGCGGGCGAAGGACGCGGGGCGGCTGCGTGGGCAACTGGACGAAGTGATCCAGAGGTCGGCGAACCGTCCCTGAGGCGGCCGGGCGCGGAACCCGGCCGCCTCGTGGCGGAACGCGACGCTGGAAGGTGAACGGCGGGTCCTCGGCGGGTGCCCGTGCCGTCAGACCAGGGCCTTCGCGCTGAGCTTCCTGGCGTGGTCGCGGGCGGCGGCGTGCGCGGCGGCCTGCGAGGCGGCCGCGGCCTCGCGCAGGGGCGCCATCGCGGGGACGGAGTCGGCCAGCGTCAGCTCGGCGGTGATCACGTGCAGGTCGAGACCGAACACCTCGGTCAGAATCTTGCGCAGGTAGGGGTCGGCGAAGTCCCAGCCCTCCCTCGGCGTGCCGGGGCCGTACGCGCCGCCCCGCGACAGGACGAGTGTCGCGGGCCGTCCCGCGATGGGGCTCTCGGCCGGCGTCATCCCGAACGTCCTTCCGGCGATCATGACCTGGTCCAGCCACGCCTTGAACGTCGAGGGGGCGCCGTAGTTGTACATCGGCACCGCGAACAGGTACGCGTCGGCCTCCTCCAGTTCCCTGGCGAGCCCGTCCTGCAGGAACGCGGCCGTCGCCTGCTCGGCGTCGTGGTCCGCGGCGGCCGCGAAGCGGGCGCTGATGCCCGCGGCGGTGAGGTGCGGGATCGGTCGCGCGCCCAGGTCGCGGTAGGTGACGGTGCCTTCCCACGCGTCCCTGAACGTCCCGGCCACGCCACGCGAGATCGATCCGCTCGGTACGGCGGACGCGTCGATGTGAAGCAGGTGGGGCATGATGATCCTCTCATCGGTGAGGCAGATAATCTGTAAAACAGATTGTCTGCTCGACCGCTTATCTGTCAAGTGAAGTAGAATCCGACCATGAAGACTGAGCGCGAGCTGCCGACCGGACTCGACGACTCGATGGGCTGGCTCCTCGGTCAGGTCTTCCACGCCCATCTGACGTGCTCGCAGGAGGCGCTCGCCGACTTCCCCGGCACGCAGCGCGGCTACATGGTGGTCAACGCGGCCGCCAACGGCTGCGCGCGCAACCAGATCGACATGGCCAACCAGCTCCGCCTCGACCGCACGGTGATGGTCTACCTGGTCGACCAGCTCGTGGCCGCGGGCCTGGTCGAGCGCGTGCCCGACCCCAACGACAGGCGCAGCAGGATCATCGTCGCCACGGACGACGGCAGGGCCAGACTGGCCGAGGCGACGCAGAAACTGCGCCGCGTCGACGACCACGTGTTCGGCGCGCTCGGCGCCGAGGAGCGCCGGCGCTTCCGCGACATGCTCCAGCGCGTCACCGCCCACCACCTGGCCGGTGGAGGCGACGCGCACGAGGCCTGCGCGGTCGCGGCGGCCGCCATGGACAATTAAAGATATTTCCCTACAGCTCGCGCGAGGCTCACGGGTACGCTCATGACCTCGTGAAGAGCACCCCCGTGGGCCGCTGGCTGCCCGCCTTCCTCCTGCTCGCCCTCATCTGGGGCAACAGCTTCTTCTTCATCAAGGTGGCCGTCAGCGCGCTGCACCCCCTCCAGGTCTCGTTCGGCCGGATGGCCATCGGCGCGGCCACCCTGCTGGTCGCGCTGGCCGTCACCCGCAAGGCGCTGCCCCGCGATCCCCGCCTGTGGGGCCACTTCCAGGTGGCCTCCGTGGTGCTCACGACGGTGCCCTTCACCCTCTTCGCGTACGGCGAGCAGTACGTCTCCTCTGTCGTGGCCGCCATCTGGAACGCCACCACCCCGCTGTGCACGCTCGCCTTCACGCTGCTGCTGCGCGCGGAGAAGGCGAACGCGAGCAGGGTGGCGGGGCTCGGAATCGGATTCGCGGGCGTGATGGTGGTCCTCGGGGTGTGGCAGCCCATGGACGGCGGCCGGCTCGGCGGCAGCCTGGCCTGCTTCGGCGCCGCGCTCTGCTACGGCATCGGCGGCTCCTACCTCGGCCGCTTCGTCACGGGCCGCCGCACGGAGGCGCCCGTCGTCCTCGCCGCGGGACAACTGTTGAGCGGCACGCTCCAGCTCGCGATCATCACCCCGCTGGCGGGGGTGGCACTGGTCGACCTCTCGGCTCCGCCCGCCGTCTGGTGGAGCATGCTCGGCCTCGGCGCTCTCGGCACCGGCATCGCCTACCTGCTGCTGTACGGCGTGCAGGCCCGGGCGGGGGTGACCACCACCTCGACGGTGACCTACCTGCTGCCGGTGGTCGCCGCCGCGTCAGGGGTGATCGTGCTGGGGGAGAGCATCACCTGGAACCAGCCGGTGGGCGCGCTGGTGATCCTGATGGCCATCGCGATGACCCAGGGCCTGGTCCGTCTGAGCCGCGCCCCTTCGGCCGCCGTCCCCCAGGGCGAGCCCACCAGAACCTGACAACGGGCCCGATCGCCCCGCCGCCAGAACCCGACAGCGGGCGCCCGGCCCGCCTCACCAGAACCGACAGCCGATGGGGCCGCGTCCCCTGTCTCACTCGGCCGGGTCGGCGGGCTTTCTCGACCGGCCGCGCCCGCCCCTGGCGGTGCTCGTGGCCTTCCTGCCCGCCACGAGCGTGTCGCCCGGCAGCGGCGGCTCCGACGTCTCCTCCGCCGAGGCGCGCGGCCGCGGGTGCGGCGCCGTGTCCTCGCCGGGCCCGCCGTCACTCTCGTCCGCCGCGGGCGGGGCACCGGCGGCGGGCGCTCGCGATGCCGGCCGGGCGGGGGAGGGTTCGCCCGTGCCGTGCTCGTGGAAGGATTCGGGGTCGCGCAGGGACTCCGGGTCGCGGAAGGACTCGGGGTCGCGCAGAGCGGCGATGACGGTGTCGGCCTCGTTGTCCGAGGCGAACTCGTCGGCCGCCTGGGCCTCCCTGCGCCTGATCACCACCATGTGGTCCACCGAGATCCGTCCGGCGGCGGTCACGGCCAGCAGTACCGAGGCCGCTCCCAGCGCCACGATCAGGTTGGTGTCGATCGGGTTCAGCGGCCTGGCGACCAGGAAAACCGCCAGCGTCTCGGCGAACAGCACCAGTCCCATCACGGGGGTGAACAGGCCGGCCACCAGTAACGCGCCGCCGATCAGCTCGGTGAGCATGGTGACCGCGGCCCACGCGCCGGGCGCAGGCGCGCCCTGCGCGGCGAACTGGGCGCCGGTGGCGGTGAGGCCGACTTCGAGCTTGTGCCAGCCGTTGGCGAAGAACAGCCCGCCGACCCCTACCCGGGCGGCGAGCGTGGCGAGATCGTGGAGGGTCCGTCTCACGGTATTCCTGTGACCTGATCGGGTCATTCCAAACCTCAGTCGCGTCGGATGAGCACGGCCACGGCGGCCGCGGTGGCTGCGAGCAGCACGACGCTGACGACGATCGTCGTGTGGAGCGCGTGAACGAACGCCCACCGTGCCGCCTCGAGCAGCGCGGCCCCCGCCTCGCCGCCCGTCTGCCGCGCCACGTGCGCGGCGCCTGCCATCGACTGCCGCGCCTGCTCCATCCCCTGCGCGGGCACCCCGCTCACGGAGGGGACGCCCGGCGCGTAGACGACCGCGGTGATCGTGCCGAGGACCGCGACCCCGAGCCCGGCGCCGAGCTCGTAGGCGGTCTCCTCGATCGCGGCCGCGCCGCCCGCCCTGGACTCCGGCGCGGCCGACATGATCGTGTCGGAGGCGGCCAGCAGTGCCACCTGCAGCCCGAAGCCAATGCCGACGAAGCAGATCGCCAGCATGAACGAGTGGGGCTCCACCCCCCACGCCAGCGGCGGCGTCAGTGACACCGCGACCAGCGCCAGCCCGCCGCTCATCGTGGCGCGCATGCCGATCCTGCGCAGCACGGACGCCGCCGCGAGGCCTCCCGCGATCGCCGACAGCACCAGAGGCAGCATCCTCAGCGCGGCGCCCAGCGGGCTGTCGCCGAGGACGAGCTGGAGGTACTGGGCGAGCATGAGCTGCAGGCCGACCAGGGAGAAGACGCCGAACAGCACGCCTGCCACGCCGGTGGCGAAGGCCCTGTCCTTGAAGAGGCCGACGTCGAGCAGGGGGTGGGGCAGGCGCCGTTGCCGCCGTACGAACCAGCAGAGCAGGCCGGCGCCCACCAGCAGGACGAGCAGGGCGGCCGGATGGCCCGCGCCGGCCTCCTTGAGTCCGAAGACGACGGCCAGGATGCCGAGCACCGACAGGACGGCGCTGGTCCCGTCCCACGGACGGCTCGTGCCCTGCCTCGACTCGGGCAGCAGCCGACGGGCGGCGGGGAGCAGCCCCAGCAGGATCGGCACGTTGATGAGGAAGACGGCGCCCCACCAGAGGTGCTCGACCAGCAGCCCGCCGACGAGCGGGCCGACGGCCGCGCCCGCGGCGGCCACCGCGCTCCAGACCCCGAGCGCGATCGCCCGCTCGCGCCGGTCGGTGAAGACCTGGCGGATGATCGACAGGGTGGCCGGCATGATCATCGCGCCGCCCACCCCGAGCAGGCCCCTGGCCAGGATCAGCGTCAGCGGTGTCGGCGCGAAGGCGGCGCCCGCCGAGGCCAGTCCGAACACGACGAAACCCCACAGGACCAGGCGTTTTCGGCCGTAGCGATCGCCAAGCGTGCCGAACATGATCAGAAGAGGCGCGACGACCAGCGAATAGGCGTCTATGATCCACAACAGCTCGACGGAGGACGGCTCCAGCGCCGCCGTCAGCGCGGGGACGGCGATGTGCAGGACCGTGGCATCGACGGTGATGAGGAGCAGGCTGAGGCAGAGCAGGACCAGAATTGACCAGCGGTTGGCCCCGCGTACGCCCTCGGCCCGCCGCACACCTGGCGCGCTTTGCAGGATCGTCATGCGGCGTCCATGACGGGCTTGGCTCGGTCATGGAACATGCGTGGCAGCTTAGGCGATGTCCGGCACGTCGCACACCCGTATCGACTGATCACATGGCGTGCTCCCACCTCTCTAGAGAGATACAGCAATATGTCCTGATCTATCGCGACAACGTGGGCGAACGGATCATGGAGTGGTGGGGAGCGACGGCGAGGACCCGGATTCCGCTGCCGGATTGTGTGCCGTCGCTTTCACCCACCTGTCCGCCGACCGGCCGGAGGCCGCGCTGACCGCCGCCCGGCGGGCCGTCGCCCTCGACCCTTCCCGCGAATGGGCCCACCGCCTGGCCAGCCTCGCGCTCGAACGTCTCGGCAGCGACGCCGAGGCCGTGCGGGAGGCGGAGGAGGCCGCGCGGCTCGCCCCGGGCTCCTGGCAGGCGCGGCTGCGGCTCGGCGCCGCGCTGCGTCGCGTACCGGGACGCTGGAGGGAGGCCGCCGACAGCATCGCGGCCGCGGCCAGGTTCGCCCCCGAGGAGCCTGAGCCGCACGCCATGGCCGGTGACCTGGCCCTCCTGCGCGGCGAGCACCGGCCCGCCGAGGCCGCTTACCTGGCCGCCCTGCGCAGGAACGGCGGGCACACGCCCGCGCGCGTCAACTACGGGCTGGCCCTGCTGCGGTGGGACCCGCCCCGCGCCCACCACGACCCCGCCTGGAGCATCGACCCGCGCGATACGGGCAGGGCGCGGCGCGCGCTCGAGGTCTGGTCGCGCCAGGCCCGCCTGCTCCCCGCCGTCGCCACCGCGGTCTCGGGCGCGCTGGTGGTCACGGGCCCCGTCCCCGACGTGCCGCTGGGCCTGGCAGGGGCCATCGCCCTGGTCCTGGTGGGCACGGCGACGGTCCGCCAGGCGCGCAGGGTGCGGATCTGGTCCACGGTCCCCGTCATGCTCGGCCGCGACCGGTGGCTCGGCCTGTCGGTCGCGACGGCGTGCATCGCCGTCGTCGCCTACACCGCCTCCCTGCTCGTCCCCCTCGCCGACCCGATCTGGGCGGGGCTCGCCGGGATCGTGCTGCTCAACGCCCCCGCTCTGGCCGTCCTGCGCGTGCTGACGGAGGCGTGGCGCGGCAGGCCGGTGCTCGCGCTGGCCCAGCTGTCGACGGCGTACGGCGAGCGCGCGGCCCGCCGCGACCTCGGCGTCACGCTCTGGATCGTGCTGGCGAGGGCGTGGTCGGGGCTGGCGGCGCTCGCGGTCACCGCCATCGTGGCGCATCCCGTCGTGGGGCTGGGCGCTCTCGCCGTGCCGTACCTGCTGGTCAGGGTCTGGGGCAGGGGAGGGCTGGCGGGCCTCGGGGCGCTGCGCGCCGACAGGTGGCTGGCCGTGGCCGCGGGGCTCGCGCTCACCGCCGCGCTCGCCTGCGTCGCCGCCGCCGTGTCGAGCCTGGTGGCGGCGTTCGCCGGCGGGGGAGAGCCGGTGGGCGTGTGGGCGTGGCGGGTCGCGTTCGGCGCGACGGGAGCCGTGGCCGCCGTCTTCGGGCTGCGCGCCCTGCGCGCATGGTGGCGCGGCGCGCCAGGCCCGTGGCGAGCCTCCCTGATCATGGCGGAGCCGGTCATGGACGGGGTGCGGGAGCCGGTGACGCTCACCCCGGAGATAATGAAAGCCTTCACTTTCTCCCGCGAGGTCGTGCTCGCCTGCGCCGACCCGCTCGGCCCCCGCGCGCTGGCCGTCGGGGCCGTCGTCTCCGTCACCCCCTCGGGCGAGCTGCGCCTGATCGCCGGAGCCGAGGCGTGGGAGGCGGCCGAGCGCGACCCCCGCGTCGCCCTGTTCGCCGCCGATCCGCTCCACCGGCGCTTCTGGGCGGAGGTGCGGGGCGTGGCGCTTCCCGACCCCGAAACCGACGTCCTGCGCGTGACGCCCAAACAGGTTCTGGTGGGGGAGTTCCCCGGACGGCACCAGCGCCGATAGCGACTCCCCCAATCGCCGCATTCACGCGCGCCGTATAGCGCGTCGCCCGCGCCCGTGCGGTATAACCGGGGGCGAACCGGGGAGGCGTGATGCGGGACTCCGACAGGACTCGCTCTGCGGGGCGGGCCGCGGCGCGAGATCTGTTTGAACAGGTACGGCTGCGCTATTTCCACCTTCCCCCCGCCATACGCAGGGTGATGCACGTCGGGATCCTGGTCGGAGCCGTCGGACTGGCGGCCGCGATGGGCTGGGACCTGTTCAAGACCTTCCTGGTCACGCTCGTCCTGCTCGGCTTCGTCTCGCTCACCCTGCGCTTCCCCCGCGCCGCGGCCACCGCGCTCGTACTGCTGGGGTGGGCATGCCTGCTTCCGGTGTTCATGGCGCTGTTCCCCGAGCGGTCGATGTCGCCCACCTTCATGATGGTGCTCGCGCTGCCCGTCGCCGCGGGCGCGCACCTGATCCGCTGGGTGACGCCGTGGGTGACCACGCTGATGGCGCTCGTGCCCGCCGGGGCGCTGGCGGCCGCGCTGTCACCCGTCTCCGAGGGCACCGCCGTCTGGGCGGCGTACGGCGCGGCCGCCGCCATCCTCGTCTACCGGTTCGTCCAGGCCAGAAGGGCCCGCGCCGACCTGGTGGAGGAGGAGCCCGTCAGGGTGCGCGCGCGGGAGTTCCAGCAGGGCCACCAGCAGCAGGCCGACAGGACCGCACCGCCCCCGCCGATCTCGGTGGAGGACGCGCTCGCCGAACTGGAGGGCATGGTCGGCCTGGCGCCCGTGAAGGAGCAGGTCCGCTCCATCGCCGCCTCCATCGAGGCCTCCAGGCTGCGCGCCGAGGCCGGCTACCCTGCTGACCGGCCGACCAGGCACTTCGTGTTCGTCGGGCCGCCCGGCACCGGCAAGACCAGCGTCGCCCGCTCGGTAGCCAAGATCTTCTACGCCTTCGGCCTCCTCGAGACGCCCTACGTGGTCGAGGCGCAGCGGGCCGACCTGGTGGGGGAGTTCCTCGGCGCGACCGCGATCAAGACCAACGAGCTGGTCGACAGGGCGCTGGGCGGCGTGCTGTTCATCGACGAGGCCTACAGCCTCATCAACTCCTCCGAAGGACAGCCCGACAGGTTCGGTTCGGAGGCCGTCCAGACGCTGCTGAAGCGGGCGGAGGACGACCGCGAGCACCTGATCATCATCCTGGCGGGATACGAGCAGGAGATGACCTCCTTCCTGGCCTCCAACCCGGGGCTGTCGTCCAGGTTCGCCACCAGGGTCCGCTTTCCCAGCTACTCGCCCGCCGAACTGCTGGAGATCACCGATCTGCTGCAGAAGCGGCGCGGCGACCGGCTCGCCCCCGAGGCCAGGCCCGCGCTGCTCGGCCTGTTCGAGGACGTCCAGCGCCGCGGCCTGGTCGACGAGCTCGGCAACGCGCGCTTCGTGCGCAGCCTGGTCGAGGCCGCCGCGCAGGCCCGCGACGTGCGGGTGGTGGGAGCGGGAGGCACGCCGACGACCGAGGACCTCACGACCACGACGGTCGCCGACGTCACCAAGGCCTTCAACGAGCTGACCGCCCGCTTCCGCGGCTACGCCGCCACGCCCACGCTGGAGGAGGCGCTGGCCGACCTCGACCGCATGGCGGGGCTCGAACCCGTCAAGCGGCAGGTCCACGCCATCGCAGCCCAACTCCAGGTGGCTCGCATGCGGCAGGAGCGGGGGCTGCCCACGCCGCCACAGATGCGGCACTTCGTCTTCGTCGGCCCGCCCGGCACAGGCAAGACCACCGTCGCCCGCGTCATCGGCCGCATCTTCGCCGCGCTCGGCCTGCTGGCCAGGCCCGACGTGGTCGAGGCGCAGCGCGCCGACCTGGTAGGCCAGCACCTCGGCGCGACCGCGATCAAGACCAACGAGCTGGTCGACAGGGCCTTGGGCGGCGTGCTGTTCGTCGACGAGGCCTACAGCCTGGTCAACCCCGGCTACGCCGGCGGTGACGCCTTCGGCGCCGAGGCGGTGCAGACGCTGCTCAAGCGCGCCGAGGACGACCGCGACAGGCTCGTCGTCATCCTGGCCGGATACGAGCGGGAGATGGACAGGTTCCTGTCCACCAATCCGGGCCTGGCCAGCCGCTTCAACCAGAAGGTCGCCTTCCCCAGTTACGCGCCGCGCGAGCTGGCCGAGATCGCCGTCCTGCTGGCCGAGCGCTCGGGAGACCGCTTCGACGAGGCCGCCCGCACCGACCTGGACGAGGTGTTCACCTGGGTGTGCGGTGAACGGCTCATCGACGGACTGGGCAACGGGCGCTTCGCCCGCTCCCTGTTCGAACGCGCGGCCATGCGCAGGGACGTACGGCTGGCCGCGCTGGGCGACACGGCCAGCGAGTCCGAGCTGACCACCATCACCAGCGACGACGTCCGCGCCGCCGTGGACGAGCTTTCCGGCCGCTGAACGTACCTGTCTTCGACGCTTCGCCGCCACACTCCGATCACATGGTGTAGCAATACGGCTACGATCAGTGGGCATCGGGAGGGGGGACGATGGCGCTGTTCCTGCTGCGCAGGCTGCTCAACTACGTGGTGCTCGTCGTCGTCGCCACCAGCCTGGCCTACATGCTGGCGGCCGGCGCTCTCGACCCGCGCGCCAACTACGAGGGCCGCAACCCGCCGCTGCCGCCCGCCGTGATCGACGCCAGGCTGGACGAGCTCAACCTCAACCCGGCCACCCCGCTGTTCGAGCGCTACCTCACCTGGGCGGCAGGCGTCCTCCACGGCGACTTCGGCAAGACCGTCGACGGCGACGCGGTCAACCGCGATCTCGCACGGCGTGCGGGCGTCACCTTCCGGCTGATCATCCTCGGCGTCGTCTTCGGCAGCCTGCTCGGCGTGGCCGTGGGCGCCTTCGCGGCCGTCAGGCAGTACGGCTGGTTCGACAGGATCACCACCACGCTCGCGTTCGTCGCGCTGGCCGTGCCGGTCGTCGTGCTGGCCAACATCCTCATCCTGGCGGGTGTGGCGTTCAACGACGCGGTCGTGCGCGTCTTCGAGGTGAGCGGCGAGTACACCCCCGGCCTCGAGGGCGGCTTCCTCGACCATGCCGTCGACAGGGTGAAACACCTGCTTCTGCCGACGATCTCGCTGTCGCTCCCGCTGATCGCCACCTTCAGCCGCTACCAGCGCAACATGATGCTCGACGTGCTGGGCGCCGACTTCGTCCGCACCGCGATGGCCAAGGGCCTGTCCAGGCGGGCCGCGCTCACCAGGCACGCGCTGCGCACGGCCCTCATCCCCGCCGCCACCTACTTCGCCTTCACCTTCGGCTCGCTGCTGGTGGGCGCCACGATCACCGAGACGATCTTCGGCTGGCACGGCCTCGGCGAGCAGCTCATCGGCTCCATCAACAGGAGCGACGTCAACACCGTCGCCGCGATCGCGTGCCTGACCGCCCTGTCGGTGCTGGCCGCCTCGCTCCTGTCCGACGTGCTGACGGCCGCGCTGGACCCGCGGGTGAGGGTGGCCTGACGGTGAGCATCGCGGACGAGGAGCAGGCCGAGCAGGCCGGCAGGATCAGGGCGCCCTCCAGGGGCAGGGTCGTGGCAGGGCGCTTCTTCCGGATGCGGCAGGGGCGGCTCGGCTTCGCGCTGCTCGCGCTCATGTTCGTGCTGGCCTTCGCGGGGCCCCACCTGACCCGCTGGACCTACACCGACAAGGACTTCACCGCCTTCCTCCAGCCGCCGTCGGCCCTCCACTACTGGGGGACGCTGCAAACGGGCGCCGACGTCTTCGCCGTGACGCTGCGCGGCATGCAGAAGTCACTGATCGTCGGCCTGCTGGTGGCGGCCGTCGCCACCGCGCTGGCCGCCATCGTCGGCGCGTTCGCCGGTTACTTCCTCGGCTGGACGGACAGGGTGCTGATGTGGGCGGTCGACCTGCTGCTCGTCCTGCCGAGCTTCCTCATCCTGGCGATCATGTCGCCGCTGTTCGCCGGTGGCGCGTGGCTGCTGTTCGTCCTCATGCTCGCGCTGTTCCTGTGGATGATCACCTCGAAGGTCGTGCGCGGGATGACGGTGTCGCTCAAGGAGCGCGAGTTCGTCAGCGCCGCCAGGTTCATGGGGGTGCCCGCGCCCACGATCATCTTCCGGCACATCATCCCCAACCTGTCGTCGCTGCTGATCGTCGACGCCACGCTCAACGTCAGCGCGGCGATCCTCACCGAGACCACGCTGTCCTACTTCGGCTTCGGCATCCAGCCGCCCGACGTCTCCCTCGGCAGCCTGATCGCCGACGGCTCCAAGACGGCCGTGTTCGCGCCGTGGACGTTCTGGTTCGCCGCCGGTCTGCTGACGGTGACCGTCCTCGCGGTCAACCTCATCGGCGACTCGCTGCGCGACGCCTTCGACCCGACCGCCGCGAGGGCCTCATGACCTCGCCCGTGCTCCAGGTCGGCGACCTGCACGTGCGCTTCGGCGACCTGCACGCGGTGCGCGGCGTCGGCTTCGAGGTCGGCGCGGGGGAGGTGCTCGGCATCGTCGGTGAGTCGGGCTCGGGCAAGTCGGTGACCTCGCTGGCCGTGATGGGCCTGCTACCGGCGCACGCGCGGGTGTCCGGGTCGGTCAGGGTGCACGGCACCGAGCTCCTCGGCGCCAAGGAGCGGAACCTCACCCGCCTGCGCGGCCGGACGATCTCCATGGTCTTCCAGGACCCGCTGTCGGCCCTGACCCCCGTCTACCGGGTGGGCGACCAGATCGCCGAGGCGGTCAGGATCCACCAGAAGGTCACCAGGGAACAGGCCGCCTCCAGGGCGGTCGAGCTGCTCGACCTGGTCGGCATACCCAGCCCGCGCCAGCGGGCCAAGGCCTTCCCGCACGAGTTCTCCGGCGGCATGCGGCAGCGCGCGATGATCGCCATGGCGATCGCCAACGACCCCGACGTCATCATCTGCGACGAGCCGACGACCGCGCTCGACGTCACCATCCAGGCGCAGGTGCTCGACGTGCTGAGGACCGCGCGGAGGGAGACCGGCGCGGCGATCGTGATGATCACCCACGACCTGGGGGTGGTGGCGGGGCTGGCCGACCGGGTGCTGGTGATGTACGCGGGGCGGGTGGTCGAGATGGGCCCGGTCGACGACGTCTACTACCGCACGCGCATGCCGTACACGATGGGGTTGCTCGCCTCCATCCCGCGCCTCGACGAGGGCGGACGGCAGGCGCTCGTGCCGATCAAGGGGCAGCCGCCCTCGCCGGCCGCGCTCCCACCGGGCTGCCCCTTCCATCCGCGCTGCCCGCACGCGGTCGAGGCGTGTGTGAAGGCGGAGCCCGCGCTGGAGCCCGTCGACACGCCACGACACCTGGCCGCCTGCATCAGGGCGGCCGAGCTCTCCGCGCCCGAACCCGAACTCGCCGAACCCGAACCCGCCGCGGCCGAACCAGCCGCGCCCGAACCCGCGGCGGCCGAGCCCCGATCCGCCGCGCCCGCGCCTGTGTCCGAGGCCGAGGCCGTGCCGGCCGGGCCCGCAGTGCCGCGGGGCGGTCGCGAGGTCGTGCTCGCGGTCGACGGCCTGGTCAGGCACTACCCGCTGATGAAGGGCGCGGTGTTCAGGCGCAGGATAGGAACCGTCCACGCGGTCGACGGGGTCACGTTCGACCTGCGCGAAGGCGAGACGCTCGGCCTGGTGGGGGAGTCGGGCTCGGGCAAGACGACCGCGCTCATGCAGATCCTGGAGCTCACGAGGCCGCAGCGGGGCCGGATCGTGGTGCTCGGCCGCGACGTGGCGGACATCGGCGGCCGCGAGCGGGCCGCGATGCGACGCCACCTGCAGGTCGTCTTCCAGGACCCGCTGGCCTCGCTCGACCCCAGGATGACCGTCTACGACATCCTGGCCGAGCCGCTGCGCACCCACGGCAGGCGCGACCAGGGGCGGCGGGTGCTCGAGCTGCTCGACCTCGTCGGCCTCGACCCCACGCACGCCTCCCGCCATCCGCAGGACTTCTCCGGCGGCCAGCGCCAGCGCATCGGCATCGCCAGGGCGCTGGCGCTCGAACCGAGGCTCGTCGTGCTCGACGAGCCCGTCTCCGCCCTGGACGTGTCGATCCAGGCGGGCGTGATCAACCTGCTGCGCGACCTCAGGCGCAGGCTCGGGCTGTCCTACCTGTTCGTCGCCCACGACCTGGCCGTCGTCCGGCACATCGCCGACAGGGTGGCCGTGATGTACCTCGGCAGGATCGCCGAGATCGGCGGCGTCGAGCAGGTCTACACGACGCCCCTGCACCCCTACACCCAGGCCCTGCTGTCGGCCGTGCCGCTGCCCGACCCGAGGAAGGAACGTTCCAGGCGGCGGATCCTGCTCGAGGGCGACCTGCCGAGTCCGGCCCATCCCCCGTCGGGATGCCGCTTCCGCACCCGATGCCCCCTGTTCATGACCCTCACGGAGGCCGAACGCATCCCTTGCGTGACGGTCGAGCCCGAGATCAGGCAGCTCGGCGCGGACCATGGCGTGGCCTGCCACTACGCCGCCCAACCCGACTAGGAGGAACACGTGAGAACATCCAGGCTCATCGCGGTCATGGCCGTGGCAGGTGCGATGGCCATGACGGGCTGCGGAGGCGGCGACAGGGGCGCCGCCGTCAGCGGGCCACAGTCACAGGGGGCCGCGGTCAGGGCCTTCGACATCCACGCCGTCGGCCGTGCTCAAGTCAAGGACGGCGGCACGCTGCGCTGGGGGATCAACCAGTATCCCACCCAGTGGAACCTCAACCACGTCGACGGCAACCTCGCCTACGTCAAGAGCGTCGTCGACGCGCTCCTGCCCTCGCCGTTCCGCAGCGACGAGAAGGCGGTCATCAGCGCCAATCCCGACTATCTCGTCGACGGCAAGGTCACCGCCCGCGACCCCAAGCAGGTCGTCACGCTGACGCTCAACCCCAAGGCCAGATGGTCGGACGGCAAGCCCGTCACCTGGCGGGACTACGAGGCGCAGTGGAAGGCGATGAACGGGAAGAACACCGACTTCCGTGTCAGCTCGACCACCGGCTACCAGGACATCGCGTCCGTCGCCAGGGGCAAGGACGACTACGAGGTGGTCATCACCTTCAAGAACGACTTCGGGGACTGGCAGTCGCTGTTCGCCCCGCTCTATCCCAAGGCCACCAACGACACGGCGGCGACGTTCAACAACGCGTGGCTGAACAAGATCCCGGTCAGCGCGGGGCCGTTCAGGTTCAAGGCCTTCGACCAGACCGCCAAGACCATCACCCTCGTCCGCGACCCGGCGTGGTGGGGTGAGCCCGCCAAGCTCGACCAGATCATCTTCCGGGCGATGGAGAGCGACTCGCTCGTCGGCGCCTTCAGCAACGGCGAGATCGACACCTTCGACATCGGCCCCTCCGCTCCGGACTACGCCAGGGCGAAGGCCACCCAGGGGGCCGTCGTCCGGCAGGCGGCAGGTCCCGACTTCCGGCACATCACGATGAACGGCGAGAGCGCCATCCTGTCCGACGTCAACGTGCGCAGGGCGCTCGCGACGGCGATCAACAGGCAGGCGATCGCCCAGTCGGACCTACAGGGCCTCGACTGGCCGATCACGCTGCTGGGCAACCACTTCTTCATGAACACCCAGGAGGGCTACCAGGACAACGCTGGCGCGCTGGGCAGCTATGACCCGGAGCGGGCCAAGGCGGCGCTCGACGCGGCGGGCTGGAAGCTGAGCGGGCAGACGCGCGCCAAGGGCGGAAAGGAGATGAACCTGCGGTTCGTCATGCCGTCGGGGCTGCAGCTGACCAAGTCGGAGGGCGAGCTGGTGCAGAACATGCTGATCCAGCTCGGGGTGAAGGTGACGCTGCAGGCGGTGCCGGCCGACGACTACTTCACGAAGTACATCATTCCCGGCAATTACGACCTAACGTCCTTTTCCTATGTCGGCACCCCCTATCCGGTTTCGAGCGGGTACGGCATCTACGCCAACGCGACGACCGACGCCAAGGGCGTGCGGCAGTGGAACGCGAACCTGGGACGCATCGGATCGCCCGAGATCGACCTGGCGATGCAGCGGGCAACGGCGGAGCTGGACGTCGCCAAGGCGCGCGAGGCGACCAACCAGGCCGACAAGCTGATCTGGGACGCCGTCAACGTCCTGCCCCTCTACCAGCGGCCGCAGAACGTCGCGGTGAAGGCGACGCTGGCCAACCTGGGGGCACGCGGGTTCTACGACCTCCGATACCAGGACATCGGCTTCACCGGCTGACCCTCTTGCCTGCGCCCCGCCGCCACGGGGCGCAGGCAAGCCCTGGGCCCGCAGGAGTCGCCCCGCGCTCCCGGAGTGGCCGCGAGCGCGGGCCGTACCGCGTGGCGCAGATGTCGGTGGCGCGGTGTAGAAGTGACCTGTGAATCTCACCTGGCCCCACGTTCTCGCCTGGCGGCTGCGCCGTCAGTTCGTCACCGCCGCCGACGGTCCCGGCGCGGTGGAGATCGCCCGCAGGCTCTGCGGCCTGCAGAACCAGGTCGCCTCCAGCACCAGGCAGGCCGTCGCCGTCCGCAGCGCCGCCCCCGATCCCGGCGAGCTCGACCGCGCCCTCTGGCAGGACCGCACCCTGGTGAAGACCTGGCTCATGCGCGGCACCCTCCACCTGGTCCCCTCCGAGGAGTTGGCGAGCTACTGCGCGGCGCTCGGCACGCTGCGCTTCTGGGAGAAGGGCTCGTGGCAGCGCGGCCACGGCGTCACCGCCGCCGAGACCGAGGCGATCATCGACGCCGTCCCCAAGGTGCTCGAAGGCGCCCACCTGACCCGCGAGGAGCTGGTGGAGGCCGTCGTCGAGCTCACCGGCGACGACCACCTCAGGCAGGCCCTCACCTCGGGCTGGGGCGTGCTGCTCAAGCCGCTGGCCCGGCTCGGCGAGCTCTGCTACGGCCCGCCCAGGGACGGCAAGGTGACCTTCACCTCCCCCCGCGCATGGGTGCCGTCGTGGCCCGCCGAGCCGCCGCCCCCCGAGGAGGCCGGGGTACGGCTGGCCCGCGCCTTCCTCGCCGCCCACGGTCCCGCCACGCCCGAGGCGTTCGACACCTGGCTGTTCGGCGGTGTGGCGAGGAAGGCCGTGCTCAAGGGCTGGTTCCGCGACCTGGCCCCTGAACTCACCGAGGTCGACGTGGACGGCACCCCGCTGCTCGCCCTCACCGAGCACCTCGACGACCTCGCCGCCACCGAGCCCTCACAGGACGTCCACCTGCTGCCCGGCTTCGATCAGTACATCCTGGGCGCTCCCCGCAACCTGGAGCCGCTCATCCCCTCCGCGGTCAAGGCGAAGGTGAGCAGGGCCGCGGGCTGGATCTCGCCCGTCGTCATCTACCAGGGCCGCGTGGCCGGCGTGTGGGAGGCCAAGGACGGCGAGCCCGCTCTGGAGCTCTTCGAGGCGGTCCCCGAGCGGCCGCTCGCCGACGCCGTCGCCAGGCTGCGGGCCGCGACCGCGCCCGGCTCCGTCGGCTGAAGCAGGCCGGGCTCCGTCGGTTGACGCACGCGGGCCCCTTCGGCCGACGCGGCGGGACTCCAGCGGTTGACGCCGGCCGGGCGGGGCGCGGGTCAGCGCCTGACGAGCCTGAAGGACAGGCGGTCGCCCGGACGCGCCTGGGCGGCGACCGGCAGGTCGGCGGCGAGCACGACGCCGATCACCGGGTAGCCGCCGGTCGGCGGGTGGTCGGCGAGGAAGACGATCGGCTGCCCATTCGGCGGCACCTGCACGGCGCCCGTCACCATACCCTCGCTCGGCAGCTCGCCCTGGCGCGCCCACGCCAGCGTGGTGCCGCGCAGCCGTACGCCGACCCTGTTGCTGTCCTGGCTGACCTCGTACGGCCGCGCGCACAGCCCGGCCGACGCGTCATCGGCGAACCAGTCGTCACGCGGCCCCGCGAGTACCCGCAGCACCGGCGGCGCGGGCGGGAGCGGGGGCGCCTGGTCCGCGCAGATCGCGGGTAGCGAGCCCGTGGCGCCGACGGGCAGCGTCGTGCCCGCCCGCAGGGGAGGAGGTCCGAGCCCCGACAGCGAGTCGGTCGACCGGCTGCCGAGCACGGGCTCCACGTCGATCCCGCCGCGGACGGCCACGTACGTGCGCAGGCCCGCCGCGGGCGTGCCGACCCTCAGCTCGGCGCCGCGCGGCATCCAGAAGGGCGCCCCCATGCCCTGCGCGCCCGCCTCGGACGAGGCCGTCAGCGGGCAGGGCGCCCCGGTGACCGCGATCCACGTCCCCGCCAGGAAGCGCAGCCTGGCGCCGCCGAACGTCAGCTCCAGCCCCGCGCTTCCCTCGGGGTTGCCGACCAGGCGGTTGGCCAGCCGCAGGCTCGCGGCGTCGGCGGCTCCCGAGCGGGGCACCCCCAGGTGCGCGTAGCCGGGACGGCCCAGGTCCTGAACCGTCGCATAGGGACCGGGGGCGAGCACTTCGATCATGTCGCCTCGAAGCGTACGCGGGTGCCGGGCGGCAGCAGCGACGGCGGGTCGGCCCGCACGTCCCACACCCGCAGCGACGTGCGCCCCAGCAGCCGCCATCCGCCGGGTGAGGCCGTGGGATAGACCGCCGCGTACGGCCCGGCGATCGCCACCGAGCCGGCGGCCACCGAGGTGCGCGGCGTGCTCAGGCGCGGCACGCGCAGCGCCGGGTCCAGCCCTGTGAGGTAGGCGAAGCCGGGCGCGAACCCCAGCCAGCCCACCACCAGCTCCGTGCCCGTGTGCCTGGCGATCACCTCGGACACCGTCATCCCCGCCTCGTCGGCGACCGAGGCCAGATCCGCCCCGTCATAGACGACGGGAATCGTCACGACCCTCTCCGACGGCGCGGGGGAATCGCCGGCCGCCGACGCCAGGTCGGCCAGCGCCGCCAGATGCGCGCGCAGCCTCGCCTGGTCGCCGCCCCTTGCCACCACCAGGACCGTCTCGGGCCCCGGCACGACCTCCTCGACCCCCGCGGGCCGTTCGGCCCTCAGCAGCGCGTCCAGCCGATGGGAGGCCGCCAGCGACCCCGTCTCCACCAGCAGCCCGTGCTCTCCCGCGTCTCTGATCACACTCATGCGAAGGACTGGATGGCCACCCCGGCCTCCAGCAGCCCATCGCGTACGGCGCGGGCCAGCCGTACCGCGTCGGGGGTGTCACCGTGGACGCACATCGACCTGGCCCCGACGGAGACCTCCGACCCGTCGACCGCGATCACCGTGCCCTCCACGGCCATGCGCACCGCCCGCGCGGCCACCTGGCCGGGGTCGTGGATGACCGCCCCCTCCTCGCGCCGCGACACCAGCGTCCCTGACGGCGTGTAGGCCCGGTCGGCGAACGCCTCGGTGACGGTGGAGATCCCCGCCTCGGCCGCCGCCGCGTGCACGGCGGAGCCGGGCAGGGTCAGCACGGGCAGGGTGGCGTCGTAGTCGAGGACCGCGTCGACGAGCGCGGCCGCCTGCACGGGATCGCGCACCACCCGGTTGTACAGGGCGCCGTGCGGCTTGACGTAGGCGACCCTGCCACCCATCGCCCGCGCGATGCCGTCGACGGCGGCCAGCTGGTAGAGCACCTCGGCGCACAGCTCCTCGGGCTCGACGTCCATCTCCCTGCGCCCGAAGCCCGCCAGGTCCCTGTAGGACACCTGGGCCCCGATCGTCACGCCCCTGTCGACGGCGGCGGCGCAGGTGCGCCTGATCGTCACGGGGTCGCCCGCGTGGAAACCGCACGCGACGTTGGCGGAGGTGACGATGTCGAGCAGCGCGAGATCGTCGCCGAGCCGCCAGATCCCGAAGCCTTCTCCGAGGTCAGCGTTGAGGTCGATCACCATAGGTCATGACGCTACAGCCCGTCGGGGATGTCCGCGATGTCATCCAGCGCGGACGCGAGTTCCTCCGGATCGGCGCCGATGCGCTCGACGATCTCGATGAGCACATGGAGCACCTCGTGCCGGTCGTGGCCCAGGTCGAGCAGCCGCTGCGCCGCCTCCCACAGCTGCGGGGGATCGCCCTCCCAGAGCCTCGTGGCGATCTCCTCGTGCCAGGCCAGGTGCTGCTCGTCGATCTCGCCGACGTGGTCGATCTCCAGCAGGATGCGCCGGTCGGCCTCGTCGGCGGGATTGAGCGTGTCGAGGTCGACGTCGCCGTGCCTGCCCTGCAGGAAGGGGAACGCGAACACCCGTCTGGCCAGCGCCGACAGGTCGCCGTCCGGCAGCAGCCGCTCCATCAGCGCCATGTCGAGCCCGAAGGAGGCGGGATCGCGGTAGGCCTCGGGGAAGCGGGCCGTGGCCTCCCACACCCCGTCGAGGGTGGCGGTGATCCCCGGCTCCGGCAGCCCGGTACGGCGGGCGGCGAACCGCACCCACGCCGCCAGCACGTGCGGCATCGCCTCCTGCTCGGCGTGGCTCAGCATGACCTTGCGCGGCAGCCACTCCAGCAGGAACGTCTCGCACTTGGTGGGGCTGACCCGCAGCGGCCGGTCGAAGTCCTGCTCGCAGCCGTAGTCGATGATGTGGTCGGCGCACCGCGAGGCCGCCGAAGGATCGGACAGGTGCTCGGCGGCGTCGGAGGAGAGGAACTCGGCGGCCAGCATCGCCCTGCGCTCCCTGCTGTAGGGCGCCTCGCTGTGCAGCGGGGCCGGCCGCTTGCGCCCCGGCGGCAGCGCCTTCAGCCTGGACCTGGCGAAGGCGTGGTAGGCGCTGTAGCTGTCGCTCACGGGCGGCGGGTTCTTCGGCTCGCGGGTGGCCCGCATCGCCGACTCCAGCAGCGCTCTGGCCTGCTGCGGCTCGACCTCCTCGAACAGCAGCATCGGGTTGGCGTCCGCCTCCGCGCGGGCCTCCTCGACCAGCTTGTCGACATGGGAGGACACCCACGCGTCGCGCGCCATGCCCGACATGTTGTAGTCGACCACCATGACCAGAGCGTGCCTGTCCTGGGCGGCGGCCGCGTGCGCGCCCTCCGACCGCTCCTCGCTCCATCGGTAGCCGAAGGTGCAGATCACCGTGTCCTGGTCGCCGTAGGCGTCGCGCGAGACGTAGCAGCCCGTCGGCTTCACCGCGCCCACCCTGTCGGCCCATCCGGGCCTCGCCACGCCCGACTCCATCATCGCCAGCGCGGCGCCCTCGGCCTTGGCGCCCTGGCGGGCGGTGCCCAGATAGGCCAGGCAGATCAGCAGCGTCAGCGACGCGGGCGTGCCCGCCTTCGCCGCGTAGTCGACCAGCCCCTCGCCCAGGACCTGCTCGACGTCACCACCTCGCACCCTGCGGCCCCACCAGGCGCCGACCATGTCGGAGACCATCAGCTCGGCGTCGAGAGGACTGCGCACGGCCAGCAGCTCACGGGCCGCCTGCACCATCTCGGCGAACACGTCGTCCGGCGGAGTGCTCTCCCTTGGTTCTCGTCGGTGTCGGCGCACGCCCTCCACTCTCTCGCATTCCAGGCGGAAACGGTGCGTTTACCAATGAGAAACCGCGCTTGACCGGCCTCCGTCCCGCCGGGCGAACGGGGGCCGAGGCCCCGATGCTATCGGGGAGGGCGCGGCGGCGGCGCGGAGTTGACGATGGCGAGCAGGTGCTCGCGGGCGATGCGCTCGACGATGTCAGGCGTCGCCTCGATGCCGAGATGCTCGGCGCAGGCGAGAGCGTCGGCCACACAACGGTCGACGGTCTCGATCGGGACGGTCAGGAATTCGGAGGCCAAGCGGAGGCTCACCGGTTCCCGTATGAGTCGAGTGGCCAGTGCGAGCATAGGAGTGAGATTCCTCTGAAGCCACGGGGCAAAACCCCAAGAACGGTCAAGCTGGGGAGTGCGTTCCCATTCCATCGGTTCTCGGGCAGCTGTCAAGCCTCCGAGCCGCCTGTGTTCGCTTCTCGGGAGAGCCATTCGTGCGAAGCTGGTCTCATGCGCATCCAGCTCGCCCAGCGGACGGAGGCCGACGAGCTGCTCGGCCGCAGCCCGCTCGCCCTGCTCGTCGGCATGCTGCTCGATCAGCAGATCCCGATGGAGTGGGCCTTCTCAGGTCCTCACACCATCTCGGAGAGATTGGGTCATGACCTGACGGCCGAGGAGGTGGCGGCCTATGATCCGGAGGCGTTCGCGGCGTTGCTCGCCGAGAAGCCCGCCGTTCACCGCTACCCCAAGTCCATGGCCGAGCGGGTGCAGCGACTGGCCGCCTACCTCGTCGAGCACTACGACGGCAGGCCCGAGCAGGTGTGGGCGGGCGTCACCGACGGCAGGGAGCTGTTCAGGCGGCTGCAGGACCTGCCCGGGTACGGCAGGCAGAAGGCCCAGATCTTCCTGGCCCTGCTGGGCAAGCAGCTCGGCGTCCAGCCCGATGGCTGGCGCGAGGCGGCAGGACTCTACGGTGAGGAGGGGTCGTTCCGCTCCGTGGCCGACGTCGTCGACGCCGAGAGCCTGGAGAAGGTGCGGGCCACCAAACAGGAGGCCAAAAAGGCGGCCAAGGGCAAGTAGCCTGATCTTGCTGCGCACAGTGGAGCGACTTTGACAGGATGCGTTGACCGTATGGCGGCCGGGGCTTCCGTCCGTGCATGCCCATCGCCGATGATGTACAGCAGAATCCGGTCGCCCGGAGCTGCGCTACACCGATACACAGTTATGGAGATGTGCCGCGTGGGAGACCCTGGCACGCGACGGAGGTGCCGACCATGAGCGCCGAGACCTCCGTGCCCCGTCCCCGGGAGTCGGGTGTGGACATCTCAGACTCCGGCCTGTTCAAGGGTCTGATGTCGGAGGCGGAGTTCGCTTTCGCCTTCTTCGACCCCGAGGGTCGCTTCGAGCGGGCCAATGAGGTGTTCAGCGATGTCGTCGGCGTGCCTGCGGACCGGCTCGCCGGCCGTACCCCCGCCGAGACCCTCACCGCCGACCTCAGCCAGCTGATCACGCACGCCGTGCAGGGCGTGGTGGAGAGCGACGGCCCCGTCACCGAGGGCCGCGTGCGGGTGCGCACCACCGAGGGCGACACCAGGCACTGGTCGCTGTCGTTCTCGCCGGTCCACGACGACCAGGGCGAGCTGCGCGCCGTCGCGCTCGTCGGCGCGGACGTCACCGAGAGCCGCCAGACCGAGGAGGACCTGCGGCGCAGCGAGGAGCGCTACCGCTCGCTCGTCGAGGCGCAGTCGCAGCTCGTGTGGATCACCTCGCCCACCGGGGCGGTCGTCGAGGACGCGCCGCAGTGGCGCGCCATCACCGGCCAGGGCCTGGAGGAGTACCTCGCCCACGGCTGGCTCGAGGCCGTTCACCCCGACGAGCGCCAGCACACCGAGGAGGTGTGGAAGGAGGCGCTGCGCGGACGCACCATGTTCGAGTGGAACTATCGGGTCCGCACCAGGGCCAGCGGCTTCCGCCACTTCGAGGTGCGGGCCGTCCCGATCATCAGGCACGGGCGCGTGGTCGAGTGGGTCGGCGCCAACACCGACGTCACGCCGCAGCGCGAGGCCGAGGAGATGCGCGGCAGGCTGACCGACCAGCTCGGCGCGGCCGCGCTGCGCACGGCCAGGCTCCAGGGCGCCACCGCGATGCTCGCCGAGGCGCTGACGGTCGAGCAGGTGGTGCAGGTCATCATCGACGTCGGCCGTACGGCCCTGGCCGCCGACCGGTCGGCGGTCGCGCTGCTCGACCTCGACAGGGCGGTGCTCAAGCTGGTCAACGGCGGCGGCGTGCCCGAGGCGCCGGGCGCCACGGGTGAGGAGGTGCCGCTGTCGCACTCCAGCGTCCTCACCATGGCGGTCAACAGCCGCCGCCCCGTCTTCGCCGAGTCGCCAGAGAGCCTCAAGGCCCAGCTGCTGGACGCCGGAGGCGACGAGGACGTCCTGACGGCCTTCCTGGCCCACAGCGACGAGCGGGCGTGGGTGGGCCTGCCCCTGCTGGCCGCCGGGCGCGCCCTGGGCGCACTGCGCTTCTCCTTTACCAGGCCGCAGAAGATCTCGCAGGAGGACGGCGTCTTCCTGGAGGCGCTGGCAGGGCAGTGCGCGCTGGCCGTCGAGCGGGCCACGCTGTTCGAGCGCGAGCACCGCACCGCCGAGACGCTCCAGCGCAGCCTGCTGCCGGACCGGCTGCCCGTCGTCAAGGGGCTGGTGCTGGCCCAGCGCTTCCGTTCGGGAAGCCGTCACGTGCAGGTCGGCGGCGACTGGTACGACGCGTTCGTGCTGCAGGACGGCAGGGTCGCCGCGGTCGTCGGCGACGTCATGGGCAAGGGCGTCAAGGCCGCGGCGGGCATGGGGCGCATCCGCAACGCCATGCGCGCCCTCGCGCTGACCAACCCGCCTCCCGCGGCCGTGCTGACAGGGCTCGACAGGGTCTTCGACGCCACCGAGGAGGAGGAGCAGGTCACCACGCTGGCGTACATGGTCGTGGAGCCCGGCACCGGCGAGGGCACGCTCGCGCTGGCAGGGCACCCGCCACCCGTGCTCGTCTCACCGCAGGGCACGGCGATCCTGTGCGACGCCGAGCCCGGCACGCCGCTCGGCTGGCCGACCTCGCGCCGGCAGTTCAGGTTCGTGGTGCCGCCTGGGCACACGGCCGTGCTGTACTCCGACGGCTTGGTCGAGAACCGCAAACGAGGCCTGGACGCGGGACTCGCGGAACTTTGCGCGGTTGTGACCGAAGCGCCACCTGAGGTCGTGAACAATCCGCACATGCTCCTAGATTTCCTCGTAGATCGCATGTTGTCTGGTTATGAGCAGGACGATGACGTCACCGCGCTCGCAATTCACGTTCCTCCGGCCACGAAGAGTGACTGAATGAAACAGTCATAAGGGTTGCTTTCGGGTATCAGTGCACCGCTTCCGTACGCACTACTGTTCCGGTCGGCCTAGGGTGGAGGTCAACCGCCGGGAGGTGGCCGTATGGAGTGCCGGGTCGTGCCAGAATGCTGGATGGTCCGTTTGCGCTCCGCACGGCCGCACAGACCTACTAGAGAGGCATAGCCCCCCAGCGGGCATCTGGGTCCATTGTCGCCACGCGTTCGTTCGAGAGGTGTTCGTGTCGCCTGCAAGTTCGACTCGCTCGAAGCCATCAGAGCTGAACGAGCCCGTCATTCAGCGACTGCTCGAGCGTGGGCGCTCGCAGGGGTTCCTCGAGTCCGAGGATGTCCGTCAGGCCTTTGAGGAGGCGGACATCCCCATGTCGCAAGCCGCGGGGGTCCTGCGGACGCTCAGCAAAGAGGGCGTCGTCGTCCGGCTGACCGCCGCTGACTCGGCGGCTCCGAAGAAGTCTCGTGGTCCAGCAAAGCGCCGTACCGCTGCCCCCGTCAAGACGAGAACCGCAGCGGCCGCAAAGGAGCAGCAGCCGGAGACCGTGACCGCGGTCGTCGCCGCTGAGGCAGCCTCCGCAGAGGGGCCCGCCGCGAAGAAGGCCGAGCCCGCCAGGAAGGCCGCCCCGGCGGCCAAGAAGGCGGCAGCGCCTGCCAAGAAGGAAGCCAAGCCCGAGGCGTCCGCCAACGGGCCCGCACCGACCAAGCCCAAGTCGCCCGAAGGCGTCGACGAGGACGACATCGACCTCGAGGGCGACGTCGAGCTCGAGGACCTCGACGACCTGGAAGAGGTCGAGGTCGAGGTAGAGGCCGAGGCGGAGGCCGAAACCGAAACCGAAACCGAGGAAGAGCCCGACGAGGAGCCCAAGCCCGAGGTCGTCGTCGCCAGCGACGACGAGGTGCTGATCCTCTCCGACGACGACGATGACGCCCCCGTGGCGCAGGTCGCCGCCGCGGGCGCCACCGCCGACCCGGTCAAGGACTACCTCAAGCAGATCGGCAAGGTCCCCCTGCTCAACGCCGAGCAGGAGGTCGAGCTGGCCAAGCGCATCGAGGCGGGCCTGTTCGCCGAGGAGCAGCTCGGCGGCGGCGAGGTCGACAAGCTGCCCGTCGACGTCAGGGCAGAGCTCGAGTGGATCGCCGAGGACGGCCGCAGGGCCAAGAACCACCTGCTGGAGGCCAACCTCCGACTGGTGGTCTCGCTGGCCAAGCGCTACACCGGTCGCGGCATGCTGTTCCTGGACCTGATCCAGGAGGGCAACCTCGGTCTGATCCGCGCGGTGGAGAAGTTCGACTACACCAAGGGCTACAAGTTCTCCACCTACGCCACGTGGTGGATCCGCCAGGCGATCACCCGCGCCATGGCCGACCAGGCGAGGACCATCCGTATCCCCGTCCACATGGTCGAAGTGATCAACAAGCTGGCCAGGGTTCAGCGGCAGATGCTGCAGGACCTCGGCCGCGAGCCCACGCCCGAGGAGCTGGCCCGCGAGCTGGACATGACGCCCGAGAAGGTCGTCGAGGTCCAGAAGTACGGCCGCGAGCCCATCTCGCTGCACACCCCCCTCGGTGAGGAGGGCGACAGCGAGTTCGGCGACCTCATCGAAGACTCCGAGGCCATCGTTCCGGCCGACGCCGTCAGCTTCACGCTGCTCCAGGAGCAGCTCCACTCCGTTCTCGACACGCTGTCGGAGCGGGAGGCGGGCGTCGTGTCGATGCGGTTCGGCCTCACCGACGGGCAGCCGAAGACACTGGACGAGATCGGCAAGGTCTACGGGGTGACGCGCGAGCGCATCCGGCAGATCGAGTCGAAGACGATGTCCAAGCTTCGTCACCCGTCGCGCTCTCAGGTTCTGCGCGACTACCTCGACTAGGTGTCGCGACGGAACAGGGGTGCGGTCCGCTCGGGCCGCACCCCTGTTTCTTTGTCCGCGCTTCCTGGCCCGTGTTTCCTGGCCCGTGCTTCGTGGTCCGCACGGGCGCTCCGCCCGGCCGTCCTCAGGCCGTCCTGCGGCCACGGCGGCGTCGTCCTCGGGGTTATCAGGTCTTGCGGTGCCTCATGGGTGTCCCGCGTGCCGGCGGCTCAGGTGACGTCCACGTCGATCCGGCCGGGAGCGAGCCGTACGGCGTAGCCCAGGTCGTCCAGCACCTTCGCCAGCTCGTCGGGCGTCGCGGGATCGGCGGCGCTCTCCAGCAGCCTCCGAGCGATCTCACCACGGGTCGCCTTCGCCATGTGGCTGACCACCTTGCCGTCCTTCAGCACCCGCACCGCCACACCGCGCGCCCCCGCCTTCCACGCGCCCGCGTACGTGGACGAACGCATGTCGACGGCCAGCCCGGGGACCCGGTCCAGCTCCCTGGTCACCAGCGGCCGCCAGAACGCCGCCAGACCGCCCAGCGGCGGCAGGCTGACCCCCATGGACAGCCGATACGGCGGCACGCGGTCGGTGACCCGCAGCACGCCCCACAGCCCCGAGAAGATCACAACGGACTCCTCCGCCCTGGCCCTGGCCAGGTCGTCCAGCGTGGCCAGGCCGAGGTTGTCGTAGAGGACGCCGGTGTAGAGCTCGGCGGCGGGCAGCGTCGCGGCCGTCTTGAGCGCCTGGTTCTTGTCCAGCTCGGCGGCCTGGCCCTGGCTGAGGCCGAGCACGTCGAGGGCGTCGCGGCGCTTGGAGGCCTTGACGAGGGCGCTCAGCACGCGGGTGCGGGGCCTGGCGAGGGTGGGGAAGGACAGGTCGCCGACAGCGGGACCGGTGCCGAGGTCGGCCTTGCCTTCGGACGGCGGGAGCAGAATGAGCACGGGTACGGGTTTACCACCTGGGCGGCTGACGTGCGACGTTGCGGGCCTCAGCCGGAGTCCTGCTGGAGTGGCGTGCCTGGACGGGCCGGTGGCGGTGACCGCGGTGGGCTGGGGCTCGCGTGCGGTACCCGAAGATCGGGACGCTAGGCTGCACCGATGGATTTCGACCGCCTTGTGGACGAGGCCTGGCCGGCGCTCGAACGCGTCGAGCTCGACGGATGGACGCTTCGCCACGCCGAAGGGGTGACCAAACGGGCCAACTCCGTGCTGGTCACGGGTACACCGGCCGATCTCGGCGGCGCCATCGAGTCCGCCGAGGCGTTCTACGCCGACAGGGGTCTGCCGGCGGTCTTCTCGCTGGGGTCCCGCGCGGCGGCTCTCGACCCCGTGCTGGAGGAACGCGGCTACCGCCTGGTCGACCCCGTGCTGGTCATGGTGGCGTCCTCGAGCCCCGGCCCTGCCGCCCACGAGGTGCGCATCGAGGACGCCCCCTGGCAGGGCTGGCTGGAGTCGTGGTGGGCGGTCGACGGCCGCTACGGCGAGGGCATGGAGGCGGCGGAGAAGATCTGCACAGGAGTGCCCGCCTGGTACGCGGCGGTGGAGGAGGACGGCGCGGCGCTCGCCGTCGGCAGAGGCGTTCCCCAGGGTGACACGCTGGGCGTCTACTGCATGGCGACGCTCCCGCAGGCGCGCCGCCGCGGCCTGGCCCGCAGCGTCCTGCGAGCGCTGGTACGGCACGCGGGCCTGGCCTCGTCCTATCTGGTGACGAAGGCCGACAACGCGGCGGCCGTGGCGTTCTACCGCGGCGAGGGCTTCGCCGACGCCGGCGGCTACCACTACCGGGTCGCATGACAGCGCAGGCGACGGACCGGGAACACCGGGCCGCCGCCTGCGTTTGATGCCATATGGGGTTATGTCTTAAGACGAGCGCCTGATCAGCGTTCGTCGGGTCGTGCGTTTGTAGGGGTTTCGCTGAGCCGAGCCGACTCGTCCAGGATTTCGGCGCCCTTCTCGCGCAACACGGCCACGTGCTGACGCCCATGGTGGGCGCAGAACAACAGCTCCCCGCCCACGGGCAGGGTCGCGCGAATGTAGGCCTGGGCGCCGCAACGGTCGCAACGGTCGAGGGCCGTCAGCGGCTTAACGGGGGCGAGAGCTCCAGTCACGTATCGCCTTTCGGGTCACCCCCGCCGAAGCGAGGATCTGGCGTCAGTCACTTGAGACAACATCTAACCGGACCTGGACGTTCCCAATCACCGCCGCGCTACGCCGAGAGCGGAATATGGCGGAAGGTAACGTCGGACGCGCCGTTGGTAACGCCAAACGTGACCTGATGGCAAGCTTGTACGCGCACGGACGGGAAGAACGGTAAGCTACGCACACGTGTTCGATGCTTGACCAGAGGAGCTGGAGTGACGGTAGTGGAGGCGGGTTACACAGCTCGTCACCTGTCGGTGCTTGAGGGCCTCGAGGCGGTCCGCAAGCGCCCTGGGATGTACATCGGGTCCACCGACAGCCGCGGGCTCATGCATTGCCTCTGGGAGATCGTGGACAACGGCGTCGACGAGGCGCTGGCGGGCCACTGCACGCGCATCGAGGTCGAGCTGCACGCCGACGGCTCGATCGAGGTGCGCGACGACGGCCGCGGCATCCCGGTCGACATCGAACCCAAGTCCGGCCTCGCGGGCGTCGAGCTCGTCTACACCAAGCTCCACGCGGGCGGAAAGTTCGGCGGCGGCTCCTACGCCGCCTCCGGCGGCCTTCACGGCGTCGGCGCCTCCGTGGTCAACGCGCTGTCCTCCCGCCTCGACGTCGAGGTCGACCGCGACGGCCAGGTCCACCTGATCAGCTTCAGGCGCGGCGTGCCCGGCGTGTTCGACGGCGAGGGCCCCACGGCCAAGTTCAAGAAGAAGTCGGGCCTGCGCGACGGCGGCAAGCTGCGCAAGAACGTCACGGGCACCCGCGTCAGGTTCTGGGCCGACAAGCAGATCTTCCTGCCCGACGCCGAGGTCTCCATCGACGAGATCCACGTCCGGCTGCGCCAGACGGCCTTCCTCGTACCGGGGCTCACGCTCGCCCTCATCCACGAGGGCAGGACCGAGGAGTTCCGCTTCGACGGCGGCATCTCCGAGTTCACCGAGTTCCTCGCCCGCGACGAGGCGGTCTGCGAGGTCCTGCGCATGCAGGGCGTCGGCCATTTCCACGAGACCGTGCCCGTCCTCGACGACCAGGGCCACATGACGCCCACGGAGGTGCAGCGCGAGCTCACCGTCGACGTGGCGATCCGCTGGGGCAAGGGCTACGACTCGACCGTCCGCTCCTTCGTCAACGTCATCGCCACGCCCAAGGGCGGCACCCACGTCACGGGGTTCGAGCGAGGTCTGGTCCGCACGCTCAACGAGCTGCTGCGCGAGACCAGGCTGCTGAAGAACGGCGACGACCCCGTCACCAAGGAGGACATCCTCGAGGGCCTGACCGGTGTGGTGACCGTCCGCGTGCCGGAGCCGCAGTTCGAGGGCCAGACCAAGGAGGTCCTCGGCACCTCGGCGGCCACCCGCATCGTCTCCCACGTCGTCTCGCGCGAGCTCAGGGAGCTGTTCGCCAACCCGCCGCGCGGCTTCAAGCAGCAGCTGCGCGCCGTACTCGAGAAGATCGTCGCGGCCGCCAAGGCGCGCATCGCGGCCCGCGAGCACCGCGACAACCAGCGGCGCAAGAGCGTGCTGGAGAACTCCGCGCTGCCCGCCAAGCTCGTCGACTGCCGCAGCGACGACGTCGACCGCAGCGAGCTGTTCATCGTCGAGGGAGACTCCGCGCTCGGCACCGCCAAGCTGGCGCGCGACTCGGAGTTCCAGGCGCTGCTGCCGATCCGCGGCAAGATTCTCAACGTTCAGAAGGCCTCCGTGGCCGACATGCTGAAGAACGCCGAGTGCGCCGCGATCATCCAGGTGGTGGGCGCGGGCTCGGGGCGCAGCTTCGACCTCGACGCGGCCCGCTACGGCAAGATCATCCTGATGGCCGACGCCGACGTCGACGGCGCGCACATCCGCTGCCTGCTGCTGACCCTCTTCCACCGCTACATGCGGCCGATGGTCGAGGCGGGGCGCGTCTTCGCCGCCGTGCCGCCGCTGCACCGCATCGAGCTGACCAACCCGGGGCGGGGGCAGGAGAAGTACATCTACTGCTACTCCGACGCCGAGCTGCACAAGGTGCTGCGGGATCTCGAACGGCGCGGCAAGCGCTGGAAGGACCCGGTGCAGCGCTACAAGGGTCTGGGCGAGATGGACGCCGACCAGCTGGCCGAGACCACCATGGACCCCCGCCACCGCATCCTGCGCCGCGTGCGCATCGAGGACGCCGAGGCGGGCGAGCGCATCTTCGACCTGCTCATGGGCAGCGACGTGGCACCGCGCAGGGAGTTCATCGTGAGCAGCGCGGCCGAGGTCGACCGGGATCACATCGACGCGTAAAGGCCCGGCCCTCGCCGCCCGCGGCTCGGGCCGGCCTCTCGGGGAACCTGACTCCCCCCGAGCAGGTGACCTCCTCACCGCTGGAGGGGTCTGCAGGCCATCTGGTGGTGGCCTGCCCGCGTACTCCTTGACGGCGGCCTGCTCGCCTCCTTGATGGCGGCCTCCCCGCCGTTTTGGCGGTGGCCTGCCCGTCTCCTTGCCGGTGGCCTGTCAGACCTCTCGGCGGTGGCCTTGCCGGACCTTTCGGCGGTGGCCAGCCGGTCGCCTCTTCTGCGGTCCGCCGGTCCCCCACCCCGGTCGTGTGGGCGGCTGCGGGGCTTACCTCGGCGGCTCGCTGCGCTCCGGCAGGGGATCCACGAGAGGCGGGAACACTCGCTCGGCGCGGCCGACCATGCTGGGGGTTGCGGTGAGCCGTCATGTGTCGCGGCCGGCGACATCGAGCGGATGAGCCGTTACGCCGCCTCGCGCACGATTCCGTTGAAGGCCTGACTCACTCGAACCTCCAGGCCTGGCTCACTCGAACCTCCAGCGTGTCGCGGTCAGGCCGTCCACGCCATAGCCGAAGGCGCGCGTGGGCGTGATCCGGTAGAAGCCGTACTCGGGCGAGCCGGGAAGCGCGTCCTCATGGACGGAGCCGTCGCGCACCGCGAGGTCCCACTCGTACTTCGCCTTGAAGGCGGCGGCCACCCGCAGGAGCTCGGCTTCGTCCCACGCTCGTACGGCCTTGCCTTCGACCACGAGGTCGAGGGTCTCGCTTCCCACAGTGACGACGCAATTGGCGTTTCCTGCGAGGTTCCTGCCCTTGCGGGACGTCGGTCGGGTCGTGATCCAGGGGGCGTCGTCGACCCACACCAGCAACACGGGCATGGCGTGCGCGCGACCGTCGGGCCGGACCGTCGACAACCACGCCTTCGGCGCGGCCTCGAGGCAGGTGCGCGCGTCGTCCCACGACTTCACCGTCGCCTCGTTCGTGCTGATCGGCGTCGCGTCGGCTTCGCCGAAGAGGAGTTCGGCAGTGGGTGTCGCTCTGGTCATTTTGAGGTCTCCTTCGCGGGTCTCGGCTCGGCGCCAGGCGCCGATCACCGTCGGGTGATCGGCGCTACGTAGCCGCTCTTCCTCTGCTGAGGCTGGGAGGGCGCCTAGCGCATTCCCTCAAGGAACTGACAGGGGAGACGCTAACAGAGACCATTCCTTAAGGGAACCCTCTCGCCTAGACTGGCGTCATGCAACGAACCCCGTTCGGCGACATGGCCTGTTCGATCGCCCGCACACTGGACGTCATCGGCGAGCCGTGGTCGCCGCTGATCCTGCGGAACGTCTTCGTCGGCATCACCCGCTTCGAGCGGCTCCAGCAGAATCTGGGCATCTCGCGCAAGGTGCTCGCGGAGCGGCTCAAGTGGCTGGTCGAGAACGGCGTGCTGGAACGGCAGGAGTACTCGAGCCGGCCGCCGCGCCACGAGTACACGCTCACCACCAAGGGCATGGAACTGTGCGACCTGCTCTTGGTGATGGTGCGCTGGGGCGACCGCTGGACGGCGGGCGAGGCCGGGCCGCCCGTGCTCTACCGGCACCACGCCTGCGGCGAGATCAGCCACGTCGAACTGCACTGCGCGGTATGCGACCGGCCCATGCGCGCGTCCGACATCGACGTCCTGCCCGGACCGGGGGCGGAGGTCCCGACCGCCTCAGCCTGAAGCCCCTGAGACCGGCCACGCATCACTCCATGTGTCCTGGAGGGACGGGATGGGTACGGCGGGGCCGAAGGCGGGCCCCCGCCGTACGCGTGCGTCAGGGAATCTCCACCGGCATCAGCTTGCCGGTGTGGACGTCGTAGATCGCGCCCGCGATCGGCATGCCGGGCGGCAGGAAGGGGCTGGTCCGGATCCGGGTCAGGTCGTGCCGGAGCGCCGCGTCCTGGTCGGGCACGGTGTGGAACTCCAGGCTCCTGGTGTCCACCCCGCGTTCCTGTGTCAGCGCGTGCACGTCGGGGTCGGTGACCTTGGCCATGCCGCAGTCGGTGTGCGGCATGACGAGCACCCGCTCGACGCCAAGCAGGTACACGGCCAGCACGAGCGTGCGCAGGACGTCGTCGGTGACCCTGGCGCCCGCGTTGCGCAGGATCTTGGCGTCGCCCGCGCGCAGGCCGAGCAGGCCCAGTGGGTCGATGCGGGAGTCCATGCACGTCACCACAGCCAGGCCACGCGCCGCCTTGCCGGTGAGACCGGAGTAGGCGAACGTCCGCGCGTAGGTCTCGTTGGCCGCGAGCAGGTCGTCGAACGCAGTCATGCCTCGATAATTCCGCATGACCGTTTCGTAATGGTTTCCGGGGTGCGAGTTGGCGAGCAAGTTGGCGAACGCCACACGATCATTACTCACTTTGCGTGATGATGTTGTAGCCCAACGTGTGTGATCTAAGAGGATGACGTGAGTAGGACCGAATCACTCGGCGCGTACCTGCGCGCTCAGGGACGTCGCCGGTTGGACCGGGTCGAGGTCTCCGACAACGGGCGCAACGCCCGGTGCGCGCTTGCGTTGCTCGACGCCGCGGCCTACGCCGAGGGTCTTCCTGAGGACGATCCGCTCGTCGAGATGCTGGAGCAGGCGGGATGTTTCGGGCCGCTGGGGTTCGACGAGTTCTCGCCTGGCGAGGAGGCCGCTCGCTTCATCCGCGAGTGGACGGGCAGCGAGCCGTACGAGCTCCTGCTCGCCCTTCCCGCTGTCTCCGCGTCCGCCTGACACCGGGGCTGAGGGTCGCGATTCACCCGCGCACGGGTCGGTACGGGCACCCCTCCATCACGCCCATGCCGTCCGCCCTCAGCTCCGGGCCCTTCACCCCAGTTCCGGCGCGTCCCTGCCCGCAGGCTCCACGAACGTCATCGCAGCTTCGGCGACCTGGCGCCCGCGGGTCCCGCGAACGCACCGCCGCATCGGCCCGTTCCTGCTCTCAGGTTTCGGGAACGTCGTCGCGGCGTCGGCCCGTTCCTGCTCTCGGGTTTCGGGAACGTCGTCGCGGCGTCGGCCTGTCCCTGTCTGCAGGCTCCAGGAACGTCGTCGCAGGTTCGACACGTCCTGATGCCCGCTGGTCCCGCTAACGCGCGTATGAGGCCCCGCCTGGGGGGAAGGGAAGCCTCATGGCAGGAATCGCGCGGATGCGCTCGACGGTCATCGACTGCGCCGACCCCCAGAGCCTGGCCAGGTTCTACGCCGAGTTGATCGGCTGGGACGTCACCTCCGACGAGGGGGACTGGGTCGTCGTCAGCGACGGCGGGCGTTTCCCGCGTCTCGCCTTCCAGCAGGTCGACGATCACCGGCCGCCGGTCTGGCCGAGCGCCGAGATGCCGCAGCAGTTCCATCTCGACGTCACCGTGGACGACATGGACAAGGCCGAGGCGCGGGTTCTCGCGCTGGGGGCGACCAAGCACGAGTACCAGCCGAGCGAGGATGACGACTTCCGCGTCTTCCTCGACCCGGCGGGGCACACGTTCTGCCTGTGCATCGGCGAAGACGGCTGACCCGCGCCGGTTTGTGTCCGGGTGCCGAGGGCGGCTGCCTCGCACCGGTTCGTGCCTGGGCGCCGAGGGCGGCTGGCCCGCGCCGCATCGTGCCTGTGCCGAGGGCGGCTGGCCCGGTTCGTGCCTGGGCGGGCGCCGAGGGCGACTGACCGAGGGTGGCTGACCGAGGGCGGGTGACCCGCGTCGGTTCGGGCCCCGGAGCGAGGGCGGGTGCCTCCACCAGCCGGCCCTGCGCGGGATTCGGCCTGGCCGCCCAGGAGCCGAGAGTGGTTGCTCCGGAGTTCGAGGCAGCTACCGGCAGGGGGCCGCACCCGGCTCAGGGGTCGGGTCTGAGCCGGGTGCGGGCGCGGTCGGTCAGCGGGCCGCCTGGGCCAGCAGGTCGACCGCCTTCCTGAGATTGCCTGACGCCAGCTCGTGGTCGGCCAGCGCCTGCAGATCGGTACGGCGTCCCGCGGCCTGGGCGATGTCCCTGGCCACCGACACCACCGCGTCGTCCTGCGCGAACGTGTCGCTGTTCGACCGTTCGAGCAGGGCCGCCGCCACGCCGAGCGCCGTCAGCACGACGCGGGTGTCCCGTGCCGTCCCGTCGGCGTTCCAGTTGCGCGAGGCCAGCGCCACGCTCAGCGCCGCCGCGGCTCCCCTGGAGGCCGCGTCACCCTTGGCCAGCGTGTCCCGCGTCGCCTTCAACCTGGAACGGCCCTGGTCGGTGCGCAGTCCCCAGCCGTAGGGGTAGAGCGGGTCGTAGGCGGCGTCGCCGACGTTGATCGGCAGCTGCTCCGGGGTGCGGAACCAGGTGAAGGGCAGCCTCCCGGTGTACGGCACGGCCCCGAACAGCGGGTCGCTCACGCCCGCCCCCTCGGAGCCGGGCAGCCATGACGCGACGACCGCCTCGACGCCGGACAGGTCGCCCAGTGACAGTGGCCGTCCCGACACCACGAGCACGACGCACTTGAGCGCCCCGCACACCTTGTCGACGGCCGCGCGGTCGGCCGGTGACAGCTCGAGCGTGCGGCCCTGGCGGCCGACGTCGCCGAACCCTTCGGCGTACGGGCGCTCGCCCACGACGATCACGCCCACGTCGTGCCCGGCCGTCGGCGCGGAGGCGTCGGCGGAGTGGGTGACGGAAGCCGCGCTGGAGCGGATGCCCTGCAGGATCGTGGTGCCCTCGGTGATGGGCCCCGGCGAGCCCTGCCAGCTGATCGTCCAGCCGCCCATCTGGTTGCCGAGGTCGTCGGCGTTGGAGCCCGCGACGTAGACCTTCGCCGAGGGCCGCAGCGGGAGCAGCCCGCCGTCGTTCTTGAGCAGCACCTGCGACTTGGCGGCGGCGGTGCGGGCCACGGCGCGGTGCGCGGCCGAGCCGACGTCGGGCAGGTCGCTCCGGTCGGCGAAGGGGTGCTCGAACAGGCCGAGCGCGAACTTCTGGGTGAGGATGCGGGAGACCGCGTCGTCGATCCGTGCCTGCGTGACCCGCCCGGCGCCGACCTCGGCGGTCAGCGCCCCGATGAAGCCCGTGTAGGCGTAGGGCACCATGATCATGTCGAGTCCCGCGTTGATCGAGGTGCGCACGTCGCCGGCGTAGTCGCCGGGGATCTGGTCGATGGCCTGCCAGTCGCTGATCACGAAGCCCTTGAAGCCGAGCCGCTCCTTGAGCACTCCGGTGATCAGTTCCTGGTGGGCGTGCATCTTGGTGTCGCCGACGCTGGAGAAGGACGGCATGACGGTGCCGACGCCGCGCTTGACGGCCTCGACGAACGGCGCGAGGTGGACGGCCTCGAGCTCGGCCCTGTCACCGGTGTAGACGCCCTGGTCGATGGTGTAGTCGCCGGTGGTGGACGAGCCGTAGGCGGTGCCGCCGTCGGCCACGTAGTGCTTGGCCGTGGCCAGCACGCCGTTCTTCTGCAGCCCCGTCACGATGGTGGCCATACGCGAGACCAGCGCAGGGTCCTCGCCGAAGGACTCGTAGGCCCTGCCCCAGCGGTCGTCGCGGGAGACGCACAGGCACGGGGCGAAGTCCCACGGGATGCCGGTCGCCTTGACCTCCGTGGCCGTGGTCCTGCCTGCCTGCTCGACGAGGGCGGGGTCGCGGGTGGCGCCCAGCCCCACGTTGTGCGGGAAGATCGTCGCGCCGACCACGTTGTTGTGGCCGTGGACGGCGTCGACACCGTAGATCAGCGGGATCTGCAGCCTGGTCTGCCGGGCGCGCAGCTGGTAGCCGTCGACCATGTCCGCCCAGCCCTTGGGCGTGTTGGTGGCGGGCGCGGAGCCGCCGCCCGACAGCAGGGAGCCCAGCAGGTAGGTGGCGATGTCGTCCTGCTTGGCCAGCGCGCCGCGCTCGGCCTGCGTCATCTGGCCGACCTTCTCGGCCAGGGTCATCCGCCCCAGGAGGTCGGCGACTCGCTGTTTCACGGGCCTGCGGGCGTCGAGGTACGGCAGGCCGTGCGCGTCGATCACCACGACCGCGTCGTCGGCGGGCGGGGTGACGCCCTCTCCCGACAGCACGACCGGGATGGTCTCGGCGACCTCGACCTCGGAGTCGCCCCTGGTGGCGACGGTGAAGGTCTTCACCGTCCCGGCGGGCGAGCCCGCGGGAAACACCAGCGTCCCCTCGGTGGGCGTGTAGTCGGCGCCCGCGGTCGCGGTGCCCGATCCGGTCGCGTAGTGGACGGTCAGATCGGTGGGTGGCACGGCGGAGATGGCCACGCCGACCTGCGCCGAGCCCTTCTCCTTGACCGGGTAGACGGGCGCGGTCGTGGTCAGACGCACGGGGCGGGGCGGCGCGGTGCCGTACACCTGGACGTCGTCCCAGAGCAGGGTGCCCGACGCCCCGGACGGCAGGCGCATCGAGTAGCCCCACATCGTCTCCAGGTCGAGCTGCCCGTCGGTCGGGGCGCCGCCCGGCTGGTAGTCGCCGCGCCTGACGAAGTCGGCGAACTTCACCTCGATCCGCCGCCAGCCCGCCTCGGTGTCGGTGAACGACGACTCGAACAGCTCCGAGCTGCCGGGCCCGCCGCCCCCGTCCTTGACCTCGAAGAAGATCTTCTGGCCTGACCCTGTTCCCTTCACCGAGAACGCGAAGCCCTCGTAGGGCGTCCAGTCCTGGGCGGCAGGGAGGTCGTGTGACCAGCCGCCCCACTGGCTGACGTTGTAGACGGTCTTCAGCACGCGGCTGGTGTCGGTCTCGATGGTGAGGGTGGGGGTGGACGCGCCGTCGTTGCCCCACGCGACGACGCCGGGCGGCAGCGTGTCGCTCTCGAAGTCCGTGATGGTCAACGGGGCGGCCGCGTGCGCGGCGGGGGCGAGACAGGTGGATAAGAGCAGCGCGATCGCGCTGAGGGCGCCGATACGTCGGGGGGTCACTGCGCCTCCTGGCCGAAGAGAGCGCTCTCTTGAGCGCACCATCCTGAATTCAAGGGGTGAGGGAATCTCACGTCAAGGCGTTCTTTCTGATCACGTCGCGCAGCCAGAGTGCGCTCTCCTTCGGGGTGCGGCGCTGCGTCGCGTAGTCCACGTGCACGATGCCGAACCTGGGCTCGTAGCCCCACGCCCACTCGAAGTTGTCCAGGAACGACCACACCAGGTAGCCGGTCAGCGGGGCGCCCTGGGCGATCGCCGCGTGGGCGGCGGCCAGATGGTCGCGCAGGAAGATCGGCCGGTCGGCGTCGTCCTCGAAGGCGGCGCCGTTCTCGGTGATCATCAGAGGTATGCCCGGATAGTCGCGGTGCAGCCGGACCAGCAGGTCGGTCAGGCCATGGGGGGCGATCGCCCAGTCCATCGCGGTGCGTGGCAGGTCGGGCTCGGTGAAGTCCACGCCCTCGCTGCCGGGAAAGGCGGCGTTGGGCGGCCGGCCGATCGTGGTGCTCACCCAGGTCGGGCGGTAGTAGTTGACGCCGAGCAGGTCGATGGGCGCGGCGATGACGGCGGGGTCGCCCTGCCGTACGTGATCGAGGCCCGCGAACCTGTCGATCACCGGCAGCAGGTCCTCCGGGTAGGAGCCGCGCAGGATCGGGTCGAGGAACAGCCGGTTGTGCAGGCCGTCGATCCTGCGGGCCGCCTCGCCATCGCCGACGACGGGGGAGAGGTTGAGCGTGATCGACAGCTCGCGCGCGCCCGCCTCCCGCAGTGCCTGAACGGCCAGACCGTGCGCCAGCAGCAGGTGGTGCGCGGCCACGAACGCCGCTCCAGGTTCGGTACGGCCGGGCGCGTGCGCCCCGCTGGCGTAGCCGAGGAAGGCCGAGCACCATGGCTCGTTCAGCGTCGTCCACGTCCTGGCCCTGTCGCCGAGGCGGGCGTGCACGGCCGAGGCCAGGTCGGCGAAGTGGAAGGCGGTGTCGCGCAGCGTCCAGCCGCCCAGATCCTCCAGCGTCTGCGGCAGGTCCCAGTGATAGAGCGTGACCATCGGCTCCACGCCGGCGGCCAGCAACTCGTCGACCAGCCGGTCGTAGAAGTCCAGGCCGCGCGGGTTGACGGGGCCGCCGCCGTCCGGCTTGATCCGCGGCCAGGAGATCGAGAAGCGGTAGGTCGGCAGGCCGAGCTCGGACATCAGCGCGACGTCCTCGCGATAGCGGTGGTAGTGGTCGCAGGCGACGTCGCCGGTGTGTCCGAGGTGTACGCGGCCCGGGGTGCGGGCGAAGACGTCCCAGATGGAGGGGCCGCGGCCGTCCTCTGTGGCGGCTCCCTCGATCTGGTAGGCCGCGGTGGCGGCCCCCCAACGGAATCCGTCGGGAAAGCGTCGTTCCTGGGTCATCCCTTGAGGGCTCCTTGCATGATTCCTGCGATGATCTGCTTGCCGAACAGCACCGCAACGATGAGCAGCGGGATCGTGGCGACGGTCGTGGCCGCGAGCGTGAAGGAGTAGTCGACGGAGTAGCCGCTGGAGATCGACGACAGGCTCACCTGGACGGTCGGGTTCTCGGGGGTGAGGACCACCAGGGGCCAGAAGAAGTCGTTCCAGGCGTTCATGAAGGTCAACATGCCGAGCACCGCGGCCGCGGGCCGCGCCAGTGGCAGCACCACGCGCCAGAACAGGCCGAACGTCGTGCACCCGTCGACCCTGCCCGCCTCCAGCAGCTCGGTGGGGATGGCGGCCGACAGGTACTGTGCCATGAAGAACACGCCGAACGCGCTGATCAGGTTGGGCGCGATGACCGCGTACAGGGTGTCGATCCAGCCGATGTCGGCCATCAGCATGTACAGCGGGATGATCCCGAGCTGCGTCGGCACCATCATGGTCGCCACGACCGCCAGGTAGAGCCCGTTGCGTCCGCGGAAGCGCAGCTTGGCGAACGCGAACCCGGCCAGCGTCGACAGCAGCACCACGCTCACCGTGATCGACGTGGCGACGATCGCGGAGTTGAGGAGCGCGGTGGCGAAGGACACGTTCGTGAAGACGCGCTCGATGTTGGCGATCAGGTTGCCGCCCGGCAGGAACGGCGGGGGCACCTGGCCGAGCGCCGAGTTGTCCAGCGAGCCGACGACCGCGCTGTAGTAGAGCGGGAACGCGGAGAAGAACGCGATGGCGGTCAGCGTGAGATAGGTCAGGCGGCCGGGCCTGGGCAGTCCCCTGCGCCTGACCTGGACGAGGGTCTGGGTGAGTGTCGCCATCAACTGCTCCGGATCCTGCGGACGAACAGGTAGTTGATCCCGGCAGCGATGACGATCACGATGAACATCAGCCAGGCGGTCGCCGAGGCGTAGCCGAAGTCGAACCTGCCGAACCCCGCCTCGAACAGGTAGAGGGTCAGTGTCTGGAACTGGTGGTCGTTGCCGCCCGTCGGCATGCCCCCGCCGAACAGCAGCGGCTCGGCCAGCATCTGCATGCCGCCGATCGTCGAGACGATGACGGTGAAGATGATCGTCGGTCTGATCGCCGGGATGGTGATCTTCCAGAGGCGCTGCATCGAGGTGGCCCCGTCGATGATCGCCGCCTCGTGCAGCGACTGGGGAACGGCCTGCATCGCCGCCAGGTAGATCAGGGCGTTGTAGCCGGTCCAGCGCCAGATGACCATGGTCGCGATGGCGATGTGCGAGGTCGCGGTGCCCGCCGCCCAGTCGATCTGGCCCGCGCCGAACAGGCCGAGGATCCAGTTGACGACGCCGTAGTCGCGGCCGAACAGCTGGCCGAAGATGATCGCGACGGCGACCACGCTGGTGATGTTGGGCAGCAGCACGCTGACCCGCCAGAACGTCTGGCCGCGCAGCCTGCCGTTCAGCACGTGGGCCAGGACCAGGGCCATGAGCAGTTGCGGCACGGTGGACAGGATGAGGATGGAGATGGTGTTGAACAGCGCGTTCCAGAAGTAGGAGTCGCCGAGCAGCGTGAGGTAGTTCTCCAGGCCGAGGAAGGTGTGCCGGTCCTCCAGCAGGCTCCAGTCGTGCAGTGAGACCCAGCCGGTGTAGAGGATGGGAAAGGCGCCGAGGGCGGCGAAGAGCACGAAGAACGGCAGGATGTAGGCGTAGGGGGACGCCTTCACGTCGATACGGTACAGCCACGAACGGATCACGAAATTTCCTCCCAAACGTGGGCGGCCTCGTGTGGCCGCCGTCGCCGGGTGTTTTCCGGGGGAACGGGTCGGGCCGGGTGTGTCCCGTACGGCGGGACACACCCGCCGGGCGGCGTCAGAGGATCTTCTTGACCTCCACCATCGCCTGGCTCCACGCGTCGCCGGGGGACTGCTTGCCCTGCTCGACCCGTCCCAGCGCGTTGTTGATCGCCGTGTTGATGTCACCGGCCTTCGGGCCGAGGTACTGCACCTTCATCGTCGCCACGGACTCGGAGAAGATCTTGCCGACCGGCGCGTTGTTGAAGAACGGGTTCTTGAAGTCGGTGATGACAGGGTCGCTGTAGAGGGCACTGGTGGAGGGGAAGTTGCCCTTGTTCCTGAAGACCTTCGCCTGCTGCTCGGGCGCGGTCAGCCAGCTCGCCAGCTCGAACGCCTTCTGCTGGTTCTTGCCCTGCTTCGGCATGGTCAGGAAGGACCCGCCCCAGTTGCCGGTGCCGCCGGGGATCTTGGCGATGTCCCACTTGCCCGCGGCGTTCTTGGCCTGCTCCTGGATGAATCCCATCATCCACGAGGGGCAGGCGATGGTCGCGAACGAGCCGCGCTGGAAGCCGGCGTTCCAGTTGGCCGACCACGCGGTGATCTTCGCGGACAGGCCCGCGTTGATGGCCTCGATCGTCTTGTCGTAGGCGGCGCGCACCGCGGGGTTTGTCTCGACGACCACAGTGTCGTTGTTGTCGTACAGGCCGACGTCGGCCTGGCCAAGGATCGACCGGTACATGACGACCGGCCCGTCGAAGAAGGCGGTCTTGGGCAGCTTGGCGGCGGCGAACTTCTTGCCGGTCTCGATGTAGCCGTCCCATGTCGGCCACAGGGCGGAGACCTCGTCACGGTCGGTCGGCAGTCCCGCCTGCTTGAACAGGTCGGTCCGGTAGCACATGGCCATGCCGCCCACGTCGGTGCCGAGCCCGATCTGCTTGCCGTCCTTGGACAGGGAGGTCTGCCACTTCCAGTCGGGCCAGCGGCTCTTGAGCTTGTCCGCGCCCAGGTCGAGAAGGTTGGCGAACCTGTCGGGCTGGGCCTTGAACTGGCCGATCCAGCCCTCCTCGATCGCCTCGATGTCGGCCGCGCCCTTGCCCGTCGCCAGATTGGTGGCGATCCGCCGGTGGTGGTCCTCGGCCGCGGTGACGCGCTCGACGATGTCGACGTCCGGGTGAAGCTTCTCGTACTCCTGGTAGAGGCTCTGGTAACCGAACTCGCCGAACGTGGCGACCACGAGCTTGGTCTTGGCGGTTCCCTGGCTGGTGGCCGGACCGCCACCGCCGCCGCAGGCGGCGAGGGTGGCGACGAGCAAGGCGGTGACGGCTGGAGCGATCATTCCACGCATCGCGCAGCACCTCCGAAGTCGGGGGGAAATTGCCCAGACCATACGGCGGCTTAGATCGGACTTCAATATAAGACGTAAAAAAAGCCGGGTAACGCTGCTGTAACGAGCTCTCCGGCGTCAGCGCAGGAAGCTCTCCACCACGAGCGTCGCCGCGCCGAGCGCCACCGCGTCGGGACCGAGCTCACCCAGCTCGATCGTGGTCTGCCCGAACGGCAGGGCCAGCGCGTGGCGCCCGGCCGCCTCGCGGAGCGCGGGCAGGTGCCTGCGTCCCAGCAGCAGCCCCGCCCATCCGCCGACCACGATCCGCTCGGGGTTGAACAGGTTGATCAGGTTGCCCAGGCCCGCGCCAAGGAAGGTGACGGTCTCCTCGACCACCCGCCGGGCCGCGGGGGAGTCGTCCTCCAGCAGCGCGGCCAGCGCGGTCTGCTCGTCGCCCGTGGCGATGGCGCCGCCGGCCTCCACATGGCGGCCGAGGATGCCCTCGGCGCCGACATAGGCCTCCAGGCAACCGAGCGAGCCGCACCTGCACCTGCGCCCGCCGACGGCGACGGTCGTGTGGCCCCACTCGCCCGCGCTGCCCGTCGCGCCCCTGTAGGTGTCGGAGTCGGTGACGATGTTGGCGCCCACGCCCGAGCCCACCAGTGCCACGACCGCGTGCCTGGCGCCCCTTCCCGCGCCGAACCACAGCTCGGCCTGGCCCATGGTCTTGGCCCCGTTGTCGATGAACAGCGGAAGGTCCGTGCCCTGGCGTAGGAGCGCTCCCAGCGGAACCGACTCCCACCCGAAGGTCTGGGCGTGGATGACCGACTCGGGGCCCTGCTCGACGATGCCGGGCACGCCGATGCCGACGCCGAGCACGCGCTCGCGCCCCACCCCCGCCTCGGCGAGCACGACGTCGATGCCGGCCAGGATGTGCCTGGCCACCAGCTCCGCCTCGTGCCTCGCAGGGCGCAGCGCGTAGTCGGCCTTGGCGCGCTCGGTCATCGCCAGGTCGAACAGCTCGACCCGCACGTGCGTCTCCCCGACGTCCACGCCGATCGCGTAGCCGTGCTCGGGGTTGACCCGCAGCAGCACGCGGGGACGGCCGCCGTCGGACTCCACCTGGCCCGCCTCGACGATCACGCCCTCGGCCAGCAGATCGCCGGTCACGTTGCTGACCGTGGCGGCGCTGAGCCCCGTCGAGCCGGTGAGCTCCTGCCGGGAGGCGGGTCCGCCGAAGTAGAGCGCGCGCAGCAGCACGGCCCTGTTGCCCCGTCTGAGGTCTCTGACGGTCCTGCGCTGTGGTCCCGACATCATGGCCGCCATCCTCCCCGATCGCTGCGGCCATCTTAGGTCACGATGTGAATTAAGTCAGCGCGAGGTGTAGCGAGTTACTGCGAGATGTGAAATAAGTGCCGCTATGAGCATTGAGGTTCGCGAGGGTGTGGTCGTGGTCGACGGCACGCCCAGAGTGCTGGTGACCGCTGACTACCCCTATTACAGGGACCGGCCCTCGGACTGGGCCGGCAGGTTGCGGGCGCTCCGCGACGATCTGGGCGTGGAAGTGATCACGAGCTACATCCCGTGGCGGCACCACCAGCCCGATCCCGATGTGGCTCCCGACTTCACCGACGTGATCGCCTTCTTCGGGCTCTGCCATGAGCTGGGGCTGAAGGTGATCGCCAAGCCCGGCCCCTTCATCCACGCGGAGACCAACTACGGCGGGCTGCCCGACTGGGTCGCCTCCTACGAGCCCGTGCTGGACTCCGCAGGGGAGCCGTTGCGCTGGGGCGGCCTGCCGCTGCCCGCGCCGCTGGGCGCCGCCTTCTTCGACAGGACCGCGCAGTGGCTCGCGGCGGTCGGCAAGGAGGTACTGGACGCCGCCACCCACCCCGACGGCCCTGTGATCATGATGCAGATCGCCAACGAGGGCCTGTACACCAACGGCGCGCTGCCCCTGACCTCCTACGACTACAGCGACTCCGGCCTGGCGTTCTTCCGGTCCAGACTCCAGCACTGGTACGGCACGCCGCAGGAGTACAACCGCCTGCACGACGCCACGATCACCTCATGGGAACAGGTCCCGCCCACCGGCGCCGACTGGGGCCGCTTCCACGCCGACTACCTCGCCGAGGTCTACCGGCGATGGGCCGACGCGGTCGGCTGCCGCGTGCCGGTGGTCGTCAACCTCAACCCGCCGACGGTCGCGCACCTGGACGACTGGCTGGCCAGGGTACGCCCCGCCACCTGGGACGACATCCACTACGGCTTCACCAACTGGATGGGCGTGGTCTCCGCCGACGCCGACGCGCACGCCCGCTACGTGATCGCCGCCAAGCTCGCCCCCGGTCCCAACATGGAGGAGAACTGGGGCTTCTCCGAGCTCTACGACCGCGCCTACGCCGACGCGACGACGAGCTTCCACCAGACGCTGCTGGCGATGGCGGCAGGGGCCACCGGGTTCAACGTCTACACCGGCGTGAACACCTCGTGGTGGACGGATGAGCTGGACGCCGGGCACGCTCCGCCGTACCCGGACTGCGCCCCCATCGCCGCGGACGGGACCGCCACGGAGAAGGCGCCGGTGGTCAAGGCCCTGGCGGACTTCTTCGGCAGGCACGGGGCGGAGTTCCTGGAGTGCGTGCCGGCCACAGGCGGCGCCTTCGGGCTCTACCTGCCGTACGCGGGGACCGGGGCGTGCGGGGCGGCGCTGCGGGCCTACCACGACAGGATGCGCGTGGCAGGGCTGGACTACGCGCTGCTCGACCTGCAGCACACCACGGCCGAGCGGCTGGCGGCGCACGGAACGGTGACGGTGCCAGGCGGGAGGCGCATGCACCGGGCCGTCCAGCGACTGCTGGCCGACCACGTCGCCGGTGGCGGGCGGGTGCTGGTCGACGGCGAGGTCCCGGTCGAGGACGAGGACGCGCGGCCGTGCGCGGTGCTGGCCGGCGCGCTGTCAGGTGAGGCGCAGCCCTTGCCCGTTCCTGCCGCGCGAGTGGTGCGCGGCAGGGCCGACGTCTACCTCAGGGCGCATCCGTCGAGCGGCGTCCGCTACCTCACGGTCCTCGCGCACAGCGACAACGACGAGCCGATCGGGGTGGAGGTGGGTGGCGACAGGCTGGAGGTCGTCACCTGCCGCGGTGGCGCGGCCGTGGCCAGGCTGGCCGGAGGGAGGCTCGACGATCACCTGGTCAAGGGGGTCAACGCCTTCCTCGACTCCGCCGTTCCCGCCGCCATCGCGTTCGGGGGCACGCGGTTCGCCGCGGTCGAGGCGGGCGACCTCTACTCCCTGTGACGTTCCCTACGACCCTGGACCCCGCTCGAAAGCGGGGGCCAGGGCCGGCGCTCAGGCGGGCTGGGGCTCCTCGGGCGCGGCCGGCGGCTCCTCGCCCCCGACCGCTCGCAGCGCTCCGCCGATCGCGGCGATCGTGTGGGTCAGGCGCAGCCCCGACCCGTCGCGCCTGCCGATCTCCTCGGGCAGCGGCACCGGCTTGCCCACCGCCGACACCGCCTTCGCCGGCCCGGGGCCCGCCCACGCCAGCAGCAGCACGTCCTCACCCTTGAGGAAGCGCTGCGCCCGCACGCCTCCCGTCGCCCTGCCCTTCGGCGGGAACTCCGCGTAGTCGGACACCTTGCCGCCGCCCACCTGCGTGCCGGGCAACGCCGTCGCCGATCCGGCGATCGTCACCACCTGTGAGGGCTGGGCGGGGTCGACCGCGCCGAACCAGACGACCGTGGCCCCGCCGTCGAGCCTGATGCCGGCCATGCCGCCCGCCGGGCGGCCCTGCGGGCGCACCACCGAGGCCTGGTAGCGCAGCAGCTGCGCGTCGGAGGTGATGAACACCAGGTCGTGCTCCTCCGATTCCAGCTCCACCGCGCCGACGACCACGTCGCCGTCCTTCAGCCCGATGACCTCGAAGTCGTCGCGGTTGCCCGGGTAGTCGGGCACGACCCGCTTCACCACGCCCTGCGCGGTGCCCAGCGCGAGCCCTGGACTGTCGGGATCGAGCGAGCCCAGGCCGACCACGACCTCGTCGGGGTTGAGCGAGACGTACTCGGCGATCGGATGGCCGCCCGACAGCGAGGGCGGATTCGCCGAGGGCGGCAGCGTCGGCAGGTCGACCACGTTGACGCGGATCATCCGGCCATGGGAGGTCACCACGCCCACGTCGCCCCTGACGGAGCTGCGCACCGCCGAGACCAGCACGTCATGGGCCGACCGCTCGGCGCCACCGGCCAGCGGCGAGGCGTCGCTGGTGCGGGCCAGCAGTCCCGTCGACGACAGCAGCACCAGGCAGGGGTCGTCGGCGACCTCCAGCGTCACCGCGGCGCTGCGCGTCACGCCCGACGACTCCAGCAGCACGGTACGGCGCGGCGTGCCGTACTTCTTGGCCACGTCGGCCAGCTCGCCGGAGACCACCTGGCGCAGCCGGGCATCGGAGGACAGGATGTCGCTCAGATCGGCGATCTCCTCCGACAGCGTCTGCTTCTCCCTGTCGAGCTCCAGCTTGTCGAAGCGGGTCAGGCGGCGCAGCGGCGTGTCGAGGATGTAGGCGGCCTGGATCTCCGACAGGTCGAAGACCTCCATCAGGCGGGCGCGCGCCTGCGCGGAGTCGTCGCTGGAGCGGATGACCTGGATGACCTCGTCGATGTTGAGCAGCGCGATGATCAGGCCGTCGACCAGGTGCAGGCGCTCCTCGCGCTTGCGCTTGCGGTGCTCGGAGCGGCGCCGCACGACCTCGAGCCGGTGCTCGACGTAGACCTTCAGCAGCTCGCGCAGGCCCAGCGTGCGCGGCTCGCCGTCGACCAGCGCGACGTTGTTGATGCCGAAGGACTCCTCCATCGGCGTCAGCCGGTAGAGCTCCTCCAGCACGGCCTCGGGGATGAAGCCGTTCTTGATCTCGATGACCAGGCGCAGGCCCTTGTGCCGGTCGGTGAGGTCCTTCAGGTCGGCGATGCCCTGGAGCTTCTTGGCGTTGACCAGCTCCTTGATCTTGCCGATCACGCGCTCGGGGCCGACGTTGAACGGCAGTTCGGTGACGACGATGCCCTTGCGGCGCGGGGTCGTCTGCTCCACGGCGCACTTGGCGCGCATGCGGAAGGTGCCGCGCCCGCTCTCGTAGGCGTCGCGGACCCCCTGCAGCCCGATGATCGTGCCGCCCGTCGGCAGGTCGGGCCCCGGCACGTACTTCATCAGCTCGTCGAGCGTCGCGTCGGGCTTCTTGATCAGATGGCGGGCGGCCGCGACGACCTCGACGAGGTTGTGCGGCGCCATGTTGGTCGCCATGCCGACCGCGATGCCGGTCGTGCCGTTGACCAGCAGGTTCGGGAAGGCCGACGGCAGGACGGTCGGCTCGGTCTCCTGGCCGTCGTAGTTGGGCTTGAAGTCGACGGTGTCCTCGTCGATCGACTGCACCATCAGCATGGCGGCGGGCGCCAGCCTGGCCTCGGTGTACCGCATGGCGGCCGGCAGGTCGTCGGGCGAGCCGAAGTTGCCGTGGCCGTCGACCAGCGGGATGCGCATGGAGAACGGCTGGGCGCACCGCACCAGCGCGTCGTAGATGGCGCTGTCGCCATGGGGGTGGAGCTTGCCCATGACGTCGCCGACGACGCGCGAGGACTTCACGTGCCCGCGGTCGGGGCGCAGGCCCATCTCGCTCATCGAGTAGAGGATGCGCCGCTGGACGGGCTTGAGCCCGTCGCGCGCGTCGGGCAGCGCGCGCTGGTAGATCACCGAGTAGGCGTACTCGAGGAAGCTCGTGCGCATCTCAGCGGAAACGTCGATGTCGACGATCCGCTCCTCGAAGTCCTCGTCAGGTGGGGGTGTGGTCGTCCGTCGGGCCATGTCGAACATTGTGCCGAAGAATCTTGGGTGCACGCGACTCAGCCACGTGTTTGCCCGGCTCGCGGTCGAAAGTGCCCCGCGTCAGGACGGTCGGCGTGCGCCGGGCCACGGTCCCGGGGTCTCGCCCTCGTCCACGTCGCCGGGCTCGTTCAGCCGCTCGTCGTACACCTGGAAGCCGCGTGCCAGGTAGTTCGCCAGCGCGGCAGGCCCGTCGAGCGAGCAGGTGTGCAGCCACACGCGTTCGGTGGCGGGAAGCCCCGGCCAGCGTGAGGCCAGGTCCCATGCGCGTGCCGTACCGACCGAGAGCAGGTGGCCGCCCACGCCCCCGCCCATCGCGAACGGCAGCAGCCCGAAGTAGGCGATCTCCACCTGCGCGCCCTGCTGCGGCTCCAGTTCGACGTAGCCGGCGGGGGTGCCCCTGTGCCAGGCGACCCAGGTCTCGATGCCGGGCCTGGTCAGGTACTCCATCCACTGGTCGTAGGTCCAGGTGAGGCGTCCCGTCCACTGCCAGTCGCCGCCGACGGCCGTGTACAAGAACCGGCTGAACTCGGGAGAGGGCACCTCGGCCCGCACCACCTCGACCGGCAGCCGAGGTGGTTTGGCCGGGATCAGCGCGTCGGGCGAGCGTTGCTCGAGATACGAGGTGATGACATCCACGCCCGATATTTCAGCACGTGGTCCCCTTGGCAGGGACGACCAGGTCCGTCAGGTAGCGGTTGACGTGGTCCCTGGCGCAGGCGTTGCTCGGGTAGAGCGTGTGACCTGGCCCCTCGTGCCGTACCAGGCCGCTGCCCGGCACCTGCGCCAGCACCCGCGCCACGGCGTCCGACTCGCCCCAGGCGCCCGCGCCGAGCAGCGGCGGCAGCCCCTTCGGCAGCGGGCTCGGCGGGTTGGTCACCTTCACCGGCCACCCCACGCAGGTGAGGGTGGCCGTCGCCAGCGTGTTCGCGGTGCCGGTGCTCGGCGCGATCGCGTTCAGCCTGGCCACCGTCGCGGCCATCTCCTTGCGCGTGCCGAAGCGCGGCCAGTCGACGCACTCGGTGACGCCCGTCGCGACGTCCGGGTAGCGCAGGCCGCGCGGCGGCACGAAGCCCGACGCGTCGCCGCGTGCGGCCTTCTCGATCGCCGCGGTCAGCGTCTTCCAGCCCTCCGGTCCCTGCCGGACGAACCCCATCGCCAGCCCCTGCAGGTCGCGGCCGTCGTAGGCGACGCCCGCCCCGGCGGGGACGGGGGAGCGGTCGGCCCTGGCGACGAGCCGGCGCCAGAAGGACGGCTTGCACGCCGCCGCCTCGCACGAGACGAAGTATCGGCCCATGGCCTGCTCGTTCTGCCGCGCGGTGTCCTCCAGCTCCCGGGTCCAGTCGGCGGTGGCGTGGTTCCATGTGCCGTCCAGGACCATCGCCCGGACCTTGCCGGGGAACAGCCTGGCGTAGGCCTGGCCGTAGAAGCCGGCGTAGGAGGCGCCGTAGAAGGTGAGCTTCGGCTCGCCGAGGGCCTTCCTGATCGCCTCCATGTCCCTGGCGTGGTCGGCCGAGCTCATGTTCGCGAACAGTTCGGGGTCGCGGTTGCGGCAGGCCTCGGCGATGCCCCTGTTGGTGTCGGTCATCCTGGCGAACTCGGCGTCGTCGCGCGGGAAGGCGGGGATCGGGACGCGCGTCCAGACGCACGGCAGTCCCGTGCTGGTGCCCTGGAACTGCTCGCCGTAGCCGCGGGTGTCCCAGGTGACGATGTCCATCCGCTTGCGCAGGTCGGCCCACATCTGGGGCATGGACTCCGTCAGCCTGATCCCTGGGGCGCCGGGCCCGCCGTACGCGATGAGGACCGACCCGGCCGACCGGCCCGTGGCGCGCAGCCTGCCGACCTTGAGAGTGAGGCTGCGCCCTTCGGGCTTGGACCAGTCGACGGGGACGGTGACCTCCAGCCTCTCCATCCGTTCGGCGGGCACGGAGGCCGAGGCGGAGGGGGCGGGAGAGGGATCGAGGGCGGCCGAGGGCATGGGCCCCAGCAGCGCAAGAGTCAGAACGGCGTGTGCGATCATGCCGGACACGCTGCCGAATCCCTGGTTCCCGCACATCAGACCACGGTCTGACATCACTCACCCGCCGTTGTCTTGACCAAGCAATTGCTTGGCAAGTACGGTCCCGGAGAGGAGATCCCCTGGAGGCGTCATGATCGAGTTCCATCCGGTGACCAAGCACATCGGCGCCGAGGTGACCGGCGTCGACCTGCGCAAACCGCTATCGCCGGAAGAGGTCGCCACCATCAGGCAAGGCTGGCTCACCCACCTCGTGCTCTTCTTCCGCGACCAGCACATCGACGACGAGCAGCACCTGCAGTTCGCGCTGAACTTCGGCACGCTGAACCATCCCGCCTTCAAGAAGGACGGCGCCAGCCCCATCCATGTGCTCGACCAGACCGACCCCAAAGGCGAGGGCGGCGACGAGTGGCACAGCGACAACACCTTCGAGCCGACCCCGCCGATGGGTTCCCTGCTGCGCTGCGTCCAACTGCCCAGCGTCGGGGGCGACACGCTCTGGGCCAACACCTACCTCGCCTACGAGACCCTCTCGCCACCTCTGCAACGCCTGTGCGACGAGCTGACAGCCGTGCACGACATCACGGCCTCCATGAAGAAGGCCATCTCGAAGGGGCACCCCTTCGACCTGGCCGAAGTCCAGGCCAAGTGGCCGCCGCTGGTACGCCCCGTGGTTCGCACCCACGCCGAGACGGGACGCAAGGCGCTGTTCGTCAACCGGTCGTCCACGACCCGCCTGGTCGGCCTCTCTGACAGGGAGAACGAGGCGCTGCTCCCGCTGCTGATCGACCACATCCGCTCCGCCGAGTACCAGGTGCGGCTGAGATGGCGTCCCGGCACGCTCGCCTTCTGGGACAACCGCTCCACCCAGCACTACGCCGTCGCCGACTACACCGAGCGGCGTCGCATGCACCGCGTCACCGTCAACGCCTTCCCCGAGCACGCCGACCCCGCCTGATCCGCCTCGCCGGGCCGCGGGCGGGCGCGGCCCGGAGAGCGCCGGTCCTGTCCTGGAACACCGCTCGCGGGAGAATTCGTCGGCGGGACCTGGTAACAAGGAGCACATGACTGAAGCGGTCGCGATGATGCGGGAAGAAGCCGAAGCCCATCTCCGCGCTCTGGCGGGTGATCACGCGCGGCTGCGTGACGACCAGTGGTCGGCGATCGAGGCGCTCGTCGTCGACCGGCGCAGGGTCCTGGTCGTGCAGCGCACCGGCTGGGGCAAGTCGGCCGTCTACTTCGTCGCCACCGCGCTGCTCAGGGAGCTGGGCGAGGGGCCGACCGTCATCGTCTCCCCGCTGCTGGCGCTGATGCGCAACCAGATCGCCGCCGCCGAGCGCGCCGGCATCCGCGCCGTCACCATCAACTCGGCCAACCCCGAGGAGTGGGAGGAGATCTACGGGCGCGTCGCCGAGGGCATGGTCGACGTGCTCCTGGTCAGCCCCGAGCGGCTCAACAACCCCGACTTCCGCGACAACGTCCTGCCCGAGCTGGCCGAGAGCGCGGGGCTCGTGGTCGTCGACGAGGCCCACTGCATCTCCGACTGGGGCCACGACTTCCGCCCCGACTACCGCAGGCTGGCGACCCTGTTCGAGGACCTGCCGCCCGGCATCCCCGTGCTCGCCACCACCGCCACCGCCAACGCGCGCGTCACCCGCGACGTGGCCGAGCAACTGGGCGGCGACGACGCGCTGGTCCTGCGCGGGCCGCTCGAGCGCGACAGCCTCCACCTGTCCGTCGTACGGCTGGCCGGCGCCGAGCAGCGCCTGGCCTGGCTCGCCCAGACCCTCAACGAGCTGCCGGGGTCCGGCATCGTCTACACCCTCACCGTCGCGGCCGCCCACGAGATCGCCGGCCACCTGCGCGACCAGGGTCACGAGGTGGCCGCCTACTCCGGCCAGACCGAGCCCGCCGAGCGCCTGGCCGCCGAGGAGGCCCTGCTCAACAACAAGATCAAGGCGCTGGTGGCGACCAGCGCGCTCGGCATGGGCTTCGACAAGCCCGACCTGGGCTTCGTCATCCACGTCGGCGCTCCGCAGTCGCCCGTGGCCTACTACCAGCAGGTCGGCCGTGCGGGCCGCGGCGTGGAGCGAGCCGAGGTCATCCTGCTGCCCGGCACCGAGGACCGCGACATCTGGGCGTACTTCACCTCGCTCGCCTTCCCGCCCGAGCCGGTCGTCCGGGCCACGCTCCAGGCGCTGGAGCAGAACGGCGGTGTGATGTCCACCCAGGCCCTCGAGACGGTCGTCGACCTCAGCCGCAGCCGCCTGGAGATGATGCTGAAGGTCCTCGACGTCGACGGTGCGGTCCGCAGGGTCAAGGGCGGCTGGACGGCGACCGGCGAGGAGTGGGCCTACGACGCCGAGCGGTACGCCAGGATCGCCGCCGAACGCCGGTCCGAGCAGGAGGCCATGCTCGGTTACCTGACCACGACCGAGTGCAGGGAGGAGTACCTGCGCAGGCGGCTCGACGACGAGGCGGCCACGCCGTGCGGGCGGTGCGACAACTGCACGGGCGCGCACCGCTCGCCGGAGATCGCCGCGGTGGCCGTGGAGAGCGCCAGGCAGGCGCTGAGCAGGCCGGGCGTCGAGGTCGAGGCGCGCAGGCAGTGGCCGACAGGGCTGGCCGACCTGTCCGGGCGCATCAAGCCGGAGCTGGGCGCCGAACCCGGCAGGGCGCTCGGCAGGCTGACCGACATCGGGTGGGGCAACAGGCTGCGCGAGCTGTTCAACGCGCCCGACGCGCCCATGGCCGACGACATGTTCAAGGCGGTCGTCCACGTGCTGGCCGCCTGGGAGTGGAAGCAGCGGCCCGTCGCGGTGGTGAACGTGCCGTCGGCGTCGCGCCCGCTGCTGGTCAGGGGATTCGCCGAACGCCTGGCACAGGTGGGCAGGCTCACCTACCTCGGCGAGCTGGGCTACCGGGCGGGCTCGCCCGGCCAGCAGTTCAACAGTGCCAAGCGGGTGCAGGCGATCAGAGGGACGCTGGCGATGCCCAAGGAGCTGGGAGCGGCGATCGCGCAGTGCGGCGGGCCTGTGCTGCTGATCGACGACCGGGTCGACACCGGGTGGACGATGACGCTCGCCGCGGCGCTGGTCCGGCACGCGGGCGCGCCCGCCGTCCTGCCCCTGGCCCTGGCCACCACCTCCTGACCGACGGGCGTCAGGGGGCGACGCCCATCGTCGTGACGTCGTAGTCGTGGTAGACGGCGCTGACGTGCACGTTCGTCGCCCCCTTCCCCCTGATCAACCCTCCCTTGATCCACAGCAGCGGCAGCACCAGTCCCTCCTCCAGCACCAGCCGCTCGGCCTGCCGCCACGTCCGAGCCCTGGCCTCCGGGTCGAGCGTCCTGCGCGACTGGTCGATCAGGCGGTCCACCTGGGTCAGCCGCACTCCCAGGTTGGTGGAGAACCCGCTTTCGACGATCTCCCTGCTGTCGATCAGCGGCGACAGCATCGGGTCGGCGTCCGGCCAGTCCGGGGACCACCGCCGCATCACCAGCCCGACCTTCTGCTTGGTGTGCGCCGCCGGGTTGCCGAGCGTGTCGATCTCCTCCAGCAGCGGCACGTTCTTGACCGTGACCTCGATACCCGCGGCCGCGAGGTTGTCACGGATCACGTTGCCCGCCGAGACGTCCGTCTCGCCGTCCCTGGTCAGCAGCGTGAACGAGACCTTCCCGCACGACTCGGGCGGCCGGGCCGCCGACGCCAGGGGGCGCGGGTCGTCCAGCTCGCCCCGTCCCGGCATCGACGGCGGCTGCAGGCGGATGGCGATCTCGGTGCCGAAGGGGCCGTCGCCGTACACCCGGTGCAGCGCCGCCCTGTCGACGGCGGCCAGGACCGCCTTGCGGCACTCGGCCCTGTCCAACGGCGCGAGGCGCGTGTTGACGGCGAGGAAACGCAGGAAGTTCATCGACGGCGCGTCGCTCCGGACGTTGAGCGCCGGATCGGCCCTGACCTTGTCGAGGGTGGCGCTCGCCGGTGTCGACATCACCTCCAGCTCGCTCGAGAGGAGCTTCCTGCCGGCCTCCTCGGCGTTCATGTTCCAGGTGAGCTCGACCCGGTCAGGCAACGCCGTCCTGTGAGGGTCGCCGGCGCCGCTCCAGTGGGCGTTGCGGACCAGCGTGACGGAGGTGCCGCTCCTCGCCCCCACCTTGTAGGGGCCGGAGGAGAGCGGCTTCGTGGAGCCCATGCGCACCGGCATGGTGACGGGCAGCGTCGCGAGCTGGTTGAAGCTGGACATCGGGTGCTTCAGCCTGAAGACGACGGTCCTGGCGTCAGGGGTGCTGATCGCCTTGCCCGCGTCGGCGGCGGTGTAGGCACCGGGCATGTCGAGCAGCCGCACGATCGCGTCGGTGCCGTTGGGCATGAGCTCCCTGTCCGCCGACCGCATGACCGCGTACTTCACGTCCGCCGAGGTGATCGGCGTGCCGTCCTCGAACAGCAGCCCGTCCCTGAGGGTGAACGTCCAGGTCCTGCCGTCGTCGGAGGTCTCGCCCAGCTTCTCGGCCAGGTCGGGGACCACCTCGGTGCCCGCGGCTCCCGGTGCGGGCCTGTACATGGTCAGCGACCGCCCGTAGAGGCGGCCGTAGTTCCACAGCTCGGTGTTGAAGCTGTTGGCGGGGTCGATGTCGTCCAGGGCGGCGGTGGTGCCGATGCGCAGCGTGCCGCCCTTCCTGGTGGACGGGGCGACCACCCCGGTCAGCGCCGCGTTGAAGGCCGCCGGCCGATGCGTCGGGGCGGACTGGGGTGTCACCTGGCCGCCACCGTCCGCGTTCGTGCGCGGCCACGCCCACACCGCGACCCCCAGCAGGACGGTCATCGCCGCCGCCCCGATCGGCACCAGCACCTTCGGCCACCGGCCCGGCTTCTCCGCCACCGCCCCCGACACCGGATACCTGGCGGGAGGCAGAGGGGCGGGCGGGCCGTGCGGGTACCGCGGAGCGGTCGCCGGCGTCACCCCGTGCGGCAGCGGGGGGTAGGGCGGCGCGGGGACCGGTGCCTGGGCGCCCGAGCCGAACCCGATCAGCGCCCGCACCAGCTGCTCGGCCGTCGGCCGCGCCGCGGGGTCCTTGGCCAGCGACGCCCACAGCAGCTCCCGCAGCGGCTCTCCCACGCCCGACAAGTCGGGCTCCAGCGCCAGGATCCGATGCATCACCACCGGCAGCGACCCGAACCCGAAGGCCCCGCGCCCCGTGGCCGCGTAGGCCATCGTCCCCGCCCACGAGAAGACGTCGCCCGCGGGTGTGGTGTCGCCGTGGAACTGCTCGGGCGCCATGTAGGCGGGCGTCCCCACCACGCTCGTCGTCAGGCTCTGGCTCATGTCCAGCGCCCGCGCGATGCCGAAGTCGATCACCCTGGGGCCGTCGGCGGCCAGCAGCACGTTGCTCGGCTTGAAGTCGCGGTGGACGACCCCCGCCCGGTGGATCGCCGCCAGCGCGGTGGCCGTCGTGACCGCCAGCCGTACCAGAGAGGCGCCCGTCAGCGGCCCCGACTCGGCAACCTGCCGCTGCAGCGAAGGGCCGTCGACGAACTCGCTGACGATGTACGGCTGGTCGTCGAGCGCGCCGACCTCCAGCACCTTGGCCGTGCAGAACTCCGCGACCCTGCGCGCCGCCTCGGCCTCGCGCCTGAAGCGCCGCACCGCCGAGGCGTCGTCGGCGAACCTGGCGTGCAGCATCTTGATCGCGACCGGTTCGCCCGAGGGGGCGAGACCGAGGTAGACGCTGCCCTGGCCGCCCTCACCGAGGAACCCGGTGACCTGGTAGGCGCCGACCATGTGCGGATCGCCCGGCCGTAACGCACGCACGCGGGTTCTTCACTCCCTTGTCGCGACATCAGGAGTATCCACCATAGGTGGCGCTAGAGGCGGGGGCGAGCCCCGAGGTGAGAGATCGCCTTCGAGGCCAGGCGGCAGCCCGCCGCCAGCGCCTCGGCGGGCGGCTTACCGGCCAGCCACTCGGGCAGGAACCCCGCGGCGAACGCGTCGCCCGCGCCGGTGCCGTCGACCACCCGGTCCACCGGCTCGGCGGCGACCTTGACCGGCTCCGGCCTGCCGTTGGTGTACCAGAGGGCGCCGTCGACGTTCATCTTGATGACGACCTGCGGGAACCACGCGGTGAGCACCTTGACGGCCGCCTCGGGGTCGTCGCGCCCGGTGAGCACCTTGGCCTGGTCGGCGTTGGCGAACAGCAGCTTGGCGCCGTTGGTCCACTCGAGGAACGGCTCGGCGCCCGTGCGCTCCAGCGGCGCGGAGGAGGAGCAGTCGACCGAGATCGACATGCCGGACCTGCGGGCCATCTCGAGGGCGGCCAGACCGGCCTCGCGGGAGCCCTCGTTGATCAGCGTGTAACCGGACAGATGGAGGTGGCCACCCGAGTTGAACAGGTCGCGCGGCAGGTCCTCCGGCGACAATGCGGCGTTGGCGCCAGGATCGGACAGCATGGTGCGCTCGCCCTTGTGCGTGACGAGCACCACGCAGGTGCCCGTGGGACGCTCGGGATCCATCACGAGCCTGGCGTCGACGCCGTAGCCCATGAGCTCCATGTCGCGGTTGCGTCCGGTGATGTCGGCGCCTCGGCGGCCGATGAAAGCGACCTCCGCACCCTCGACCGCAAGCCACGAGGCGATGTTGGCCCCCGAGCCGCCACCATGCATGGTGACGATCGCCGGGGTGTCGCTCGCCCTGGCCAGCGCGTAGCGGGCGCGCGCGACCGCATCGGTCATGAGATCGCCCACCACCACGACCCGCGTCATGATGTCACCGCCTTGCTGCAATCCTTCGCGCCTGACGCCGAAAAACTTAACAGCTTCAGGCCTGCTCGTGGGGCAGACACCGGACACGCGTTCATAGTCGATGCACAAGCGTTGCCCAACGGGCGCCGCACCTGGGGCGCAGGTCTACGCTCGGGACTGTGGAGGCAACCCAGTATCCGGCCCATTGGGAGGCGGACGTCGTCCTGGCCGACGGGGGCACCGCGCACGTGCGCCCGATCAGGCCCGCCGACGGCGACCGGCTCCGCGCGTTCTACTCCAGGCTGTCGGCCGAGTCGATCTACTTCCGCTACTTCGGGCCGCGGCCCAGGCTGTCGGACAGGGAAGTGACCTTCTTCACCAACGTCGACTACGTCGACAGGGTCGCGCTCATCGCCACCATCGGCACCGAGATGGTGGCCGTCGTCCGCTACGACAGGGTCAGCCCCGCCGAGGCCGAGGTCGCCTTCCTCGTCGAGGACGCCCACCAGGGCAGAGGCGTGGCCTCCGTCATGCTGGAACACCTGGCCGCCACCGCCCGCGAGCGCGGCATCGAGACCTTCATCGCCGACGTCCTGCCCGCCAACATGCGGATGATGGGCGTCCTGCGCCAGGTGGGCTACACCGCGCAGAGCCGCTTCGCCGACGGCGTGGTCCGCATGACGCTCGACCTGACTCCCACCGAGACCTCGGCCGAGGTCACCGCCTCGCGCGAGCACCGCGCCGAGGCCCGCTCGATCGCCAGGCTCCTGACGCCGGGCTCTGTCGCGGTCATCGGCGCCTCACGCGAGCCGGGCGGCGTCGGCCAGACCGTGCTGCGCAACCTGCTGGCCGCCGACTTCACAGGACCCGTCTACCCCGTCCACCGCGAGGTGCGGGCGGTGGCGGGCGTGCGGGCCTATCCGAGCGTCAAGGACATCGACGGCGAGGTCGACCTGGCCGTGCTCGCCGTACCCGCCGACAGCGTGATCGACGTGGTCAAAGAATGCGCGGAGAAGGGGGTGCGCGGGCTGGTCGTGGTCTCGTCGGGCTTCGGCGAGACGGGGCCGAAGGGGCGGGCGCGCCAGGACGAGCTCGCCAGCATCGCCCGCGCGTACGGCCTGCGCGTGGTCGGGCCCAACTGCCTCGGCATCGCCAACACCGATCCCTCCGTACGGCTGAACGCCACGCTCGCCGCGACCGTCCCCGGCAGGGGCAGGGTCGGCTTCTTCAGCCAGTCGGGCGCGCTCGGCACCGCCCTGCTGCAGCGGGTGGCCCAGCGCGGCATCGGCATCTCCAGCTTCGTCTCCGCGGGCAACAGGGCCGACGTGTCGGGCAACGACCTGCTGCAGTACTGGGAGGAGGACGAGGCGACCGAGGTCATCCTGCTCTACCTGGAGTCGCTGGGTAACCCGCGCAAGTTCACCCGCCTGGCCAGGCGCATCTCCCGCAGCAAGCCCATCGTGGTGGTCAAGAGCGGCGGCACCACCCAGGGCGTGCCCATCGGCCACTCCGCCTCCGCGCTGCGCCTGCAGGACAGCGCGCTCAGCTCGCTGTTCGAGCAGGCGGGGGTGATCAGGGTCGACGACCTCATCCAGCTGTTCGACGTCGGCCAGCTCCTCGCCTGCCAGCCGCTGCCCGCCGGGCCGCGCGTCGGGCTGGTCAGCAACTCCGACGCGCTCGGCCTGCTGGCCGTCGACGCCTGCGTCAGCGCCGAGCTGGAGCCGAGGCCGCCGGTGAACCTGGGCGCGACCGCGGGGGCCGCCGAGTTCGGCACGGCTCTCGCGGGCGTCCTCGCCGACCCCGACGTGGACGCGGCCGTCGTGATCTACATGCCGCCCATCCCGGGCGACGCCAGGTCCGTGGCGGCCGAACTGGTACGGGTGTCGCGGCAGGCGGGCAAGCCCGTGCTCGCGACGTTCGAGGGGCAGCTCGGGATGCCGCCGGAGCTGCGCACCGACCCGTCCGCGCTGCCCGAGCGCGGTTCTGTGCCGTCGTACGCGGCGCCGGAGGAGGCGGTGAGGGCACTGGCCCACGTCGTCAGGTACGCGCTCTGGCGCAAGCAGCCGCCTGGAGCGCCGCCCGAGCTGGACCGCCTCGACACCGAGACCGCCCGCGAGATCGTCGCGTCGGCCCTCACCACCGCCGCCACCGATCACCAGCCCGCCACCGACCACCAGCCCGCCCCGGAGCCCCGCCCCGCGCACCGCACCAGCGTCACACAGGAGACCAGCGCCGCCCCGGATCCCAGCGCCGCGCAGGAGCCCATCGCCGGACAGGAGCCCGGTGCCGCCGAGGTGATCTCACCCGGGGCCGCCTCATCCGACGGTGAGCGGCAGGGCGGGGAGACCGGAACGGGTCCCGTCGAGATCGACGCGAGCGAGCTGCTCGCCTGCTACGGCCTGACCGTCTGGCCCTCCGAGGTCGTCGCCACTCCGGAGGAGGCGGTCGGGGCCGCCGAACGCCTCGGCTGGCCCGTCGTGCTCAAGGCGGCCGACCCCGAGGCGGCCAAGCGCGCCGGCACCGTACGCCTGGGGCTCACCTCGGCCGGAGCCGTCCGCCACGCCTACGCCGACCTCGCGGGCCAGCTCGGCGCCGACGTGGTGCTCGCCGTGCAGCGGATGGCGCCCCAGCCCGCGGTCCCGACCGTGGTGAACGTGCTGGAGGATCCCGCATTCGGGCCGGTCGTCTCCTTCGGGCTCGGCGAGGTGACCGCCAGGCTGCTGCGCGACCGCGGCTTCCGGCTCGCCCCGCTGTCCGGCGAGGACGCTGCGGGCCTGGTGCGTTCGGTGCGGGCGGCGCCGCTGCTGTTCGGCGAGTACGGCTACCCGCCCGTCGCGGTCGGCGCGCTGGAGGAACTGCTCGTCAGGGTCGGCCGCCTGGCCAACGACCTGCCGGAGGTGTCACGGCTCGACCTGGATCCCGTGCTCGTGGGGGAGTCGGAGGTGCTCGTGCTGGGCGCGCGTGCCGTCCTCAGGAGCCCCGAGGGTCCGCGGCGCGACGGCGGCCCCCGTCGCCTGGCCTGAGCTCCAGCTCGTTGCTCCGATCAATGGCGGTAATTACATTCCCCCATTAACCACAAAGTTTGCCCTCAAATTGCACTAAAGGTAATTATCCGGATATGTGGTGGTTTGTCGCGCGAGTGTGAGCGGTGCCCGGGGGCTGGCAGGATGGATGCCATGAGGGAAACCCGAGTCTCAGCCGCGGGCCTGCGTGAAGCGATCGAGCGCAGCGGCTACTATCCCGACCTCGTCACCGATGCGGTCGAATCCGCGCTGGGCAAGGAGGCGGTGACCGCCTACGTGGTGCACCACGAAGCCACGTTCGACCCGGCCATGGAGGTGCGCAGGCACGTCACGGTCCTGGTCCTGACGGGCACCCGGCTGCTGGTCTGCCACACCGACGAGCACCCGCCCGCCGAGGGGGTCTCGGCCTCGCACGCCTCCACCACCACCGAGGCGGTACGGCTGGCCCGCGTCCAGTCGGTCGCGGTGACCAGGGTCGTGCCCGACCCGGCGTCCTACGTTCCCGGCGTGCCGCCGACCGAGGTGACGCTCACCATCGGATGGGGCGCCATCTCTCACGTCGACCTCGAGCCCGCCACGTGCGGCGACGAGAACTGCGAGGCCGACCACGGCTACACCGGCGCGATCACCGCCGACGACCTGTCGCTGCGCGTCAGCGAGGCGGCCGACGGCCCCGAGGCGGTGGGCCACGTCCTCGCCTTCGCCAAGGCCCTGTCCGAGGCCACGGCCCGCGCCGCCACCTGACCCACCCGCTCTTCCACCCCTCACCCGCACCCTCCACCCCATCCGAACCGCGACCCCCACGCGGCCCCATGCGGGGACCGGCGACCCTCATGCGGGACCGCGAATCTCCGCGTCGGCGACTGCCTGCCAAGGGCGGGCGCATCCCACCTGGGATGGCCCATCCCACCTGGGGTGGAGCATCCGCTTGGGGTGGAGCACCCGCTTGGGGTGCAGCATCCCGCGCGGGGCCATCAACTCCTACGCGGGACCGCGAATCCCGTTCCGGGAGCGCGACCCTCGCCAGCGTGGGCGCATCCCCCGGGGCGGCGCATCCCCCCGGGATTGAGCATCCCGCCCGGGGTCGCGTATCCCGCCCGGGGTCGCGCGTCCCGCCTGGAGTGGCGCGCGTCCCGTCTGGAATGGGCGCGTCCCGCCCGAGGTCACGTACCCCGCCCGGGACGCGTGTCTCGAGCCTTCCGCGGTCCGCCGCGTTCCGCGCCGCTCCTGGCAGGACCACGGCCGTCGACAGGCCGGGCGCACGGTTGGCGAAAGGCCGGGCGCGTGGACGCGGAAGGGGTGGGCGCGTGGCTCTCGAAGGCTCGGGCGGGTGGCACCCGATGGCTCGGGTGCAGGGCTCTCGAAGGCTCGGGGTGCAGGGCTGCGGATGGGTCGGGTGCGTGGGGCCGATGGGTCGGGTGCAGGGCTGCCGATGGTCGGGTGCGTGGGGCCGATGGGTTGCGTGCGTGGATGCCGAAGGGTCGGGTGCGCGGTGCCGAAAGGGCGGGCGGCAGGCCGGAGTCGGGGCGCCCGGTGCGCGTCGGGCGGGCGAGCCGTCCTGATCGGTCGAGCCCGCCCCCTACCGCGGGGCGGGCGGGCCCGCTAGAACGGTTCCAGACATCCACGCGAGCGAGGTGCCTGATGGACGACAACCGGGCCGCGGCCGTACAGCGTCACGACCGGGCGCCCCTGGTCCCCGCCTACGGCGGCGCCTCCCTCGCCGACCTGCCGGGCTCCCTCCTGGCCGCGCTCGGCGCCGCCCCTGCCGACGCCAACGTGCTGGGGCTCGAGCCCGTCGACCGGGTGTGCGTCTTCGTGGTCGACGGCCTCGGCGCCAGGCTGCTGGACGCGCACGCCGACCGCGCCCCCTTCCTCGCCTCCACCAGGGCGCGAGCCCTGACCGCCGGGTTCCCCGCCACCACGGTGACCAGCCTGTGCACGCTCGGCACGGGACTGCCGCCCGGCGAGCACGGCATGCTGGGCCTGACGCTGGCCGTTCCAGGACGGAACCACCTGTTCAACTGCCTGCGCTGGACCCTGCCCAGGGGCATGCCGCCCATGGACCCGCGCACCTGGCAGCCGGCCGAGACCGTCTACCAGCGCGCCGCGAGGGCCGGCATCGTGGCCAGCTACGTGGCGCCCGCCGCTTTCGAGGGGACGGGCCTGACCGACGCCGTCTACCGTGGCGTCCGCTACGTGCCCGCCGACACGGTGGACGAGCGGGTGGCCGGAGTACGGGCCGCGCTGCGCGATTCCCCGCGCGCCCACGTCACCGTCTACTACGGCGACCTCGACGCCACGGGCCACATGGTGGGCTGGGGCGCCCCGCAGTGGCTCGACCAGCTCGAGATCGTCGACAGGATGGCCGAGCGGCTGGCCGGGGCACTGCCGCCCGGCGCCGCCCTGTACGTCACGGCCGACCACGGCATGATCAACGCCGAGGAGAAGATCGACGCCCAGACCACGCCAGGGCTGAGCGCGGGCGTGGCGATGTTCGGAGGGGAGGCCAGGGCCAGACACGTCTACACCGAGCCCGGCGCCGCCCCTGCCGTGCTGGAGGCCTGGCGTGAGCTGCTGGAGGGCAAGGCGTGGGTCGTGTCCAGGCAGGAAGCGGTTGATTCGGGCTGGTTCGGCCCAGGTGTGCGCAGCGAATGGCTGGGCAGGATCGGCGACGTCGTCGCCGTGCCGTACACCGACTGTGCCATCCTCGCCTCTGAGACCCATCCGGTCGAGGCGGTATTCACCGGCTACCACGGCTCGCTCACCGCCGCCGAGCAGCACATCCCACTACTGGAGGTATCCACCCGATGACCCTGATCAACCCGGCGGAGCTGGCCGCGATGGAGGGAGCCAGCGTGCTCGACGTCCGCTACCGGCGGGGCGGCCCGTCCGGGCGCGAGTTGTACGCCGAGGGGCACGTGCCCGGCGCCGTCTACTGCGACCTCGACGCCGACCTGGCCGGGCCGCCGAACGGGGGCGGCCGTCACCCGCTGCCCTCGGCGGAGGCTTTCACGGCCTCGATGCGCAGGCTCGGTGTGAGCAGCTCCCGTCCCGTGGTCGTCTACGACGACGCCGACTCCATGGCGGCCGCCAGGGCGTGGTGGACGCTGCGCTACTTCGGGCACGAGGACGTCAGGGTCCTGGACGGCGGATTCCGCGCGTGGGCCGAGGCGGGCCTGCCGGTCTCCAAGGAGGAGCCGGACGTGTCGGGCGACTTCACCGCCAGGCCGGGCGGCATGCCCATGCTGACCGCCGAGCAGGCGGGCGAGCTCGCGGGCTCCGGCGTGCTGATGGACGCCCGCGCGGCCGAGCGCTACCGCGGCGAGGTCGAGCCGATCGACCCGGTGGCGGGGCGCATCCCCGGCGCGGTGAGCGCGCCCACCGACCAGAACGTCGGACCTGACGGCCGCTTCCTCGAACCCGCTGCTCTGCGCGCCCGGTTCGACGCCGTCGGCGCGGTGGAGGGGGCCGACGTAGGCGCCTACTGCGGGTCGGGCGTGACGGCCGCGCACGAAGTGCTCGCACTGGAGCTGGCGGGCGTCCACGCGGCGCTCTACGTCGGCTCCTGGTCCCACTGGATCAGCGACCCCGCCAGGCCCGTCGCCACCGGCTGACCCGCCCTGGTCGGCCGGTGGTCACCAAGCTGACCAGCTGCGGCCGGGCCCGTCGCCACCGGCTGACGCGCTCCGGCCGGGCTCGTCGTCACCTGCCGGCTTGCCCAGGCGCCCGCCGTCACCGGTTGGCCTTCACCCGACCGTCCTCCACGGTGACGACGGGGTGCCCGCCCGCGCCGAAGCAGGCGAACCCGAGCACTCCCGTCTTGCACGAGGCCTCCGCCAGCGCCGCCGAGGGAGCCCCACCCTCGGCGAGCAGGCCGTGGAAGACCGTCATCAGCGCCAGCGCCTCCTCGTCGGGCACCGGGATCAGACCCGCGACCACGCAGGAGGCGCCCTGCGAGAGGAACGTCCCCGCGAGGCCGAGCGGCGCCCCCTCGGCGGGCACCCTGGCCATCCCCGAGTCGCACGCCGACAGCACGACCAGGCTCGGCGTCATGGTCAGGGGCAGCAGGTCGTAGGCCATGAGCGGCCCGTCCTCCAGCTCGATGCTCGACAGCAGCGGGCTGCGGGAGTGGAAGGTGCCGTGGGCGGCCAGGTGCAGCACGTCGGCCCTGCCGAGCGCGGAGGCCACGTCGGCGGTGCGGGCGGGCACCCGCTCGGCACGCCGGTGGGCGGCCAGTACCCGTCGCACCTCCTCCTCGGCGTGCTCCAGCCCTGGCCCTGACGCCGCCACCACGAGCGGCTCGCCTCCGCCGAGCGAGCCGCCGGCCCCGAGCCGCGCCTCGTGGCGGTCGCGGGCCGACAGCCAGGCGGCCGCGCTCGGGGCGACGCTCAGCGGGAGAGCGCGCAGGAGCGGCAGCGTCGACCACGGCAGCGTGTGCAGCGGACCGGCGGGGACGATCACCAGCGGGCGGCCCTCGACCAGGTCGGCGATCGGCCCGAGCAGGACCCGCTCCAGCCATGAGGCCTCGGCCGCCACCGGATCCCCATGATCGCCCGCGCCGTCGCCGAAGCTGGCCCGCCGCAGGCCGTACCGCAGCCTGATGACCGCCTCGGCCACGTTCGTGATGTCGGCGACGTTGCGCAGCTCGCATCCCGACGGGGTGATCACCACGGCCAGCAGCTCGCCGTCGTGGCACAGGAACTCCACCAGCGCGGCCCCGTCGAGCGCCGCCGTCACGGCGCCGAGCGAGGGCGCGGAGGGCCGGCCGCCGGAGACGGCCCGCCAGCGTTCGGCCCACCCGAACACCGCCTCGGGACCGCCTCGCGAGATCGCCAGGCCCAGCCCGAACGAGGCCAGCCGCCCGCCCGCTCGCACCCGGTGTGCCCTGAGCGAGGGATCGTCGAACCGTTCGGCGTCGGCCCCGAGGTCGGACAGGCCGCGCAGCACCGCCGCGAAGGCATCCGTGTGGTCGCCGTCGACCCCGGCGAGCAGCGCCGCCGCGTGCCAGCGCACCAGCGACGGCACCTCGTCGGGCCCGTCGTCGTCATCGGCCAGATGCTCGGCCTGCTGCGCGGAGGCCAGCCTGGTGAGCCGCCGCATGGCCAGGGTGGGCGCGTCGATGAGGGGCGCGAGGCGGCGCGCCTCCCGCGCGGCCGCGCCCGTCGAGGAGGCCGAGCGGGGGTCGAGGCGGGCCAGTTGCGCCGTGGCCGTCTCCGTGTCGCCCATGGCCAGCGCCAGCTCCGCCGCCGCCAGCCGCAAGGCGGCCGCGCCCGCCGGGTAGGAGCAGGCGGCCAGCTCGTCGGCGCAGGCCAGTAGCTCGGTGGTCAGGCCGGTCGAGCGCGGTTCGAGCACGAGCCTGGCGCGCAGCGCGACCTCGGCGGCCAGCGGCGCGGCGCTCTCGCGGCCGTGGGCGCGCAGCTCGGCCTCGGCCCTGCGGGCGACGGCCAGCGCCTGGCGGGCGTCGCCGGTCAGCAGCTCCACCTGGGCGAGCAGCAGCCTGGCATCGGCCAGCGCCGCGTGCGCGCCGGCCGCTTCGAGTTCCGGTACGGCGAGGCTGAGCATGGCCCTCGCCTCGCCCGGCAGCTGCGCGGCCAGCAGGGCTCCGGCGAAGTCGGCGCGCATCGTGGCCAGGCGTTCGGGAAAGCCGAACAGCGTGTCCTCGCAGGCCCGGTAGTGGGCGAAGGCCGTGGGGACGTCGCCCTGCCGTACCGCGAGGAAGGGCAGGTTGGCGGCGGCGAGGCGGGCCAGATGGGCCAGCCCCGCGCTCTGGGACAGCCGCAGGCACGCGGCGATGTCGTCGGTGGCCTGTGACCAGCGGCTCTGGTAGGCGTGCACCAGGCCCCTGTTGAGCAGCCCGCCGGCCAGGAAGCGCTGGTCGTCGATGGTGCCGGGCGCCTGGGTGAGGACGGCGATCGCGCGGTCGCAGGAGGCCACGGCCTCCTGGTAGCGGCCCAGGTGGGCTAGCGCCACCGCCCGCTGGGTGTCGAGCTTGGCCCGGTCGAGAGGTGACAGGTAGGCCCAGGCCATCGCGGCGATGCGGAGCGCCTGGAGCGGGTGACCGCGCTGGGTGCGGACCGTCACCAGGGACAACCTGGCCTGGGCCAGGCGATCGGCGGGTGCGCCTCCCGTGGCGATCGCCTGGCGCAGATGTCGTTCGCTGGCCTCCAGGTCGCCAAGCTCCCTGGAGGCCAGCGCCATGGCGCGTAGAGCGACGACGGCTGGTTCGACGGCGCCTATCCCCTCGGCGGCGGCGTGAACGGCGCGGGCGTCTGCGAGTGCCCGCGCGGGGTCGACACCGGATTGGAGGATCGCGTCCTCCGCCATCGCGACCAGCCTGTTCGTCACGGACGGATCCGCACCCAACCGGTGGCCACAGGGGTGAGCCCCGGCCGGTGGCAGACCACGCTGAACCAGCCCGGCGGCAAGCCCGTCGCCGCGAACTGGCCGGACTCCCGCAGGTCGCGAGAGACCGTGAGATGTGGTGTGCGGATGTCTATCGTGGCCCCGTCACCAGGATGAGGTGACACCCGCCCTGCCACATCGATGAGACCGTCCCCGATGGTCACCTCCAGATCGAAGGAGAGGTCCGCCGTGGCGAACCTGACCATACGCGGCCCGTCCGCGTCACGAGTGCCCCTCGTGGCCACGCACTCCACGGGCCCGGCGGTGACCACCTGGGCCAGCCGGAGGGAGTACGCGTCACGGGCGGCGGCCGAGACGTGGGCGGGAATCGGGTCGTGCCCCGCGGCGATGCGGAGCGCGGCCAGGAGATACTCGTCGCCACTCATGGCACCGCTTCCTCTAGTGAGATTCGGGTGCGCAACTTCTGCAGGCAGCGAAGGCGGGTCGGGCCCACGCTGCCGACCGGCACGCCCAGCCGAACCGCCATCTGGTGCGTCCCCGCGTCGGGAACGGTGGCCATCAGGCGGAGCAGGGTCCGGCATGGTTCGTGCAGATCAGACACCGCCTGCCAGAGCAGACGTCCCTCATCGGCCTCGAGGACGGCCGACGCCGGGTCGGGATCGATGGGACCGCCTTCGGGAAGGCAGAGGTAAGGGTGATTCCCCATCCCTTTCCTCTTGATCTGGAGCGCCTCGCGTCTGGCGGCCGTGGCCAGCCAGGCGCCGACGCTCGCCGGATCCCTGATCGAGTGAAGGTGCTCAAGAAGCCGCAACCATGCGCCCTGCACGGCGTCGGCGGTGTCGGCCTCGTTCAACCCGCACGCGCGAGCGACCGACCACATCCGCTGCCCGAACCGGTCCTCGAGGCCGGTCCAGGCGGAGTGGTCGCCGTCGGCAGCCGCTGTCAGCAGCTCCTCCGGGAGACGGGCGTCGCTCACGTTGTTGCCTCCTCGTAATGAGACGAGGACTGAGCGTAAACTCTACAGACCCGCGGGGACGAGAACTCCGAGATCAGGAATTTCCCGTGAACCTCGGAGGTCGGCTGCCTCTCGCGCCGACGGCTCGGCGGCGAACGCGCCCGACACCAGCGCGGCGGCGAAGGACGTTCCGCTCCACCGCGCGTAGCCGGCGAACTCGCCCCACTCGAGGAAGGCGCTGGCCAGCCACTCGCCTCTGGCCCACGCGTCCACCCATGGGCCGAACCCGGAGTACGGCGTCGCGCTCTCCTCGGTGACACCGAGCGCGCCCACGCCGACGACGCCGGGCAGCGCGGCGGGCCAGAACGGCCGGTCGGAGGCGGTGTTGCCGGCGCAGGCCACCGTGACGGTGTCCGGCAGCGCGCCCAGAGCGCTGGCCACCAGGCTGCTGGGCTCGTCGTCGAAGGTGTGGCAGCCGAGCGAGAGGTTGAGCACCTGCGGCGGATCTTCGCGCAGCCGGTGCAGCGCGCGCAGCAGGCCCGCCTCGTCGCCGATGCCGTCCGCGCCCAGCACCCTGCCCACCCGCAGCACGCTGGCGGGGGCGCGGCGCTGGATCAGCCCGGCGACGAACGTGCCGTGCCCGGCCTGCCGGGCGAGCCCGCCGTTGCCGTTCCCGTTGTTGCCGTCGGTGGGCCGGTCGGCGGCCTCGGGGCCGAGCCGGCCGTACCAGTCGCTCTCGGCCCACCAGGGATGGGCGGCCACTCCCGTGTCGAGCACGCCGACCGTCACCTGCGGGCCCTTGCCGGAGGGCCGGTCCACCGGCGGGGAGGGGAAGGGCCTGGAGGCGGGGCCGCCGAACCACAGCGGCTGCCCGGTGAGCACGTGGTTGGGAGAGGCGCGAAACCCCTCCTCCCGCAGGCGCAGCGCGATCTCGCATGGATCCACGCCCGGCGTCAGCATGATGCGGAAGACACCCTCGGCCTCGGCCACCGCCTGCGTCCACTGCTCGGCCGCGGACGTGGCGCCGCGCTCGGTGAGGATCTGGCCTGGTCGGATGAGCGCCGCGCCGACGGCTTGGATGTCCATGGCCCGATATCTTCCCTGCCGGACCAGGCGTCACGTGCCCCAGCCGCAACATCTTGGTATAGCCCCCCACTAGCACCGGGCGGCGACCGACGGTAGTCTCTCCCTAGTCACTTGTGATCATCCCAGGACGAGGCCGTTGGGGAAGGCGCACCTCGTACCGAAACGGGAGGTCCGGTGTCTGCTCGTGGCGTGCTGTACGTCCACTCGGCTCAGCCCGCGCTGTGCCCTCATATCGAATGGGCAGTCGCGGGTGTCCTTGGCGTGCCCGTAGACCTGACGTGGACGCCCCAACCGGCCGCGCCGAACGTCGTGCGCGCACAGGCCGAGTGGGAAGGACGAGCGGGTATCGCCGCGGCCATCACCTCCTCGCTCATGGGGTGGCAGCGGATCCGCTTCGAGATCACCGAGGACGGCTCGCCCGGTGTCGACGGCTCCAGGCACGCCTACACGCCGACGCTCGGGGCCTTCACCGCGGTGATCGGGGCGGCGGGCGACATCATGATCCCCGAGGACCGCCTGCGCGCGGTCATGCTCATGGCCGCCCAGGGGCGGTGCGTCCTGGAGGACGAGCTGGACAAGATGCTCGGCAAGCCGTGGGACGAGGAGCTCGAGCCCTTCCGCTACGCCGGCGACGGCGCCCCCGTCCGCTGGCTGCACGCCGCCGTCTGACCTCTCGCCTCCCCCTGCCCGTGAGCCGGTCCCAGGCTCACGGGCTGTTTTGCGTGGGCGGAGGAGAGCCGGGGGTGGCGTCAGGCAGGACCGGGGCCGAAGGGCGAGGTGATGTCGCCCCCTTGGACCAGGCGCTCCATCGTCTTCTTGATCGCTTCGGAGTCGTTGAGGTGCGGGAAGGGCTCGCCGGAGGGCACGGCGACGTCCAGGAACCGGCACAGCGGTTCCCAGCCCTCGCGCACGTCGAAGACGAGAAGCCGGTCGGCGGGCAGGCTCTCCTTGACGGCGGCGACATGGCGGTGGAAGGCCGCGACGGCGACCTCCTCCTCGGGCATGCCTGTCCTGAAGCTGTAGCCCTCGCCGAAGGTGGAGGCGACGATCAGCTCCATGACGGGGGCGAGGCGCCGCATCGACCCGAACACGGTGGCGGCGGGCTCGGGCAGGTCGTCGGGCAGGTCCCTGCCAGGCCCGTTGGCGATCAGCTGCCGCATGCTGAGATACCAGCCATGCGGATCCCGCACGGTCAGGACGACCTTCGCCCCAGGGTAGGCCGCCGCCTGCTCGCGCCAGAAGTGGCTGGCCGGCCAGTCCTGGGTGGACCGGTAGCCGTCGAGGACCTCGTCCCAGTCCACGGGCTCGCCGGACAGGACGGGCAGCCACCTGTCGACGTGGTCGGGCTTGGTGAGGATCTCGAACATGTGGTAGCAGGGGCCGACCCCCAGCCGCTCGAGCGCGGCCTTCATCGAACTGGTTCCGGTGCGCGGGAGTCCCGCGCCGATCACGTGCAACACGTCGAACCTCCGGTCGGGGTGTAGCCGGATGCCCGCGCGCCTGGCTCTCGCGCCGGTTCGTTCACATCCTGAGAGCTCTGGCGGCGGCGCGGTGTGACATGGCCGGTCAAGAACTGTCACACCGAGACGTTTCCTGTCGCTCTCAGGATGCACGGAGAGATCGCGGGAGCCAAGCCCCGGCGCCGGAGGCCAGGTTCAGGAGCGCTTCGGCTCGTAGTGCAGCGCGGTGATCCCGCAGTCGAACGCCTGGGCGGAGACGAGGCGAAGTCGCTGGTTGTCGCCGATGTTGGCGAAGACGGGCATGCCGGCGCCGATCGCGGTCGGGTTGACGAACAGGTGCAGCTCGTCGAGCAGCTCCTTGGCGATCAGGTCCGCCACGAGCGTGCCGCCTCCGTAGGCGATGATGTCGCCGCCCGGCTGGGACTTGAGCTTGTTCACGGTCTCGGCGAGGTCACCGCCGGCGACGACGGCGTTGTCCCAGGGCGACTCGGTGAGGGAGTTGGAGATCACGACCTTGGGCGTGTTGTTCATCCAGTCGATGGACTCCTGGGTCTCGCCCTCAGGCCCGGCCGCCCACGTCGGGATGAACCCCTCGGCGAGCTTGCGGCCCAGCACGATGCAGTCGACCGGTGCGGTGAGCGCGTCGATGTAGGCGCTGATGTCGTCGGTCCACGGGAACGTCATCCAGTCCATCTCGCCGTTCGGTCCGGACATGTAGCCATCGACGGTGGTCTGGACCTGGAGCTTGAACGTGCGCATGAGGTGCTTCCCTTCGAGGTTCGGGGTGGTGCGGGAGTGGCGGGTCCTTCAGGCCCCGCTGTTTCCTCTGTGCCTTCAGCCTGGCGGAACCCGCTTACGGATCGTTTAAGGCATCCCTACCGCCCCCATAAGGGGGAGAGCGTGAGCGCACACGACAGTGCCCCTCCACCCTTGTGCTGGGTGGAGGGGCACCGGTCGTCGATCGGCTACAACGGGATGTTGCCGTGGGCGCCCCTGGCGGGGGTCGCCGCGGCCAGCACCTTGGCGATGGCGCCGCGGGTGCCGGCGGGGTCGATGACCTCGTCGATCACGCCCAGTTCCTGGGCCCTGTGCAGCCCGCCGGCCAGCTTCTCGTGCTCCTCGGCCAGGCGCTGCTCCAGCTCGGCGCGCTCCTCCTCGGGAGCGGCCGCGAGCTCGCGCCGCTTGAGGATGCGCACGGCCGCGACGGCGCCCATGACGGCGACCTCGGTCGTCGGCCACGCGAAGACCTTGGTCGCGCCGAGCGAGCGGGAGTTCATCGCGATGTACGCGCCGCCGTACGCCTTCCTCGTCACGAGCGTGACGCGCGGCACGGAGGCCTCGGCGAAGGCGTGCAGGAGCTTGGCGCCGCGGCGGACCACCCCGTCGTGCTCCTGGCCGACGCCCGGCAGGTAACCGGGAACGTCCACGAGGACAACCAGCGGGACGCCGAACGCGTCACACATACGAACGAAGCGAGCGGCCTTCTCGGCGGACGTGGCGTCGAGGCAGCCGCCCAGCCGCATCGGGTTGTTGGCGATGACGCCGACGGTCCTGCCGCCCAGGCGGCCGAGCGTGGTGACGATGTTGGGCGCCCACTTGGGGTGCAGCTCGATGCCCTTCTCGTCCAGCAGGCCGTTGACGAGCGGCTTGACGTCGTAGGCGCGCCTGGCCGACTCCGGAAGGAGCGTGGAGAAGTCCATCTCCTCGACCGAGGAGGTGCGCACCCTGCCCTGGTGGCCGAGCAGGACGGCCAGCTGACGCGCCTTGAGCAGCGCCTCGGCCTCGGTCTTGGTGACGACGTGGACGACGCCGCTGCGCTTGCTGTGCGGCTCGGGACCGCCGAGCGCGGCGCTGTCGACGTCCTCGCCGGTGACGCTGCGCACGACGTCGGGCCCCGTCACGAAGATGCGGCCCTGGTCGGCGAGGATCACGATGTCGGTGAGAGCGGGGCCGTAGGCGGCGCCGCCCGCGGCCGGGCCGACGACCACGGACAGCTGCGGCACGACGCCGGACGCCTTGGTCATCGCGGCGAAGACCCGGCCGACGGCGTGCAGCGACTCGACGCCTTCGGCGAGTCGCGCACCACCGGAGTGCCAGACACCGATGACCGGCACCCGCTCACGGACGGCCACGTCGTAGGCGTGCACGATGTGCTCGCAGCCTTCGCTGCCCATCGCGCCGCCCTGGAAGCGGGCGTCACTGCAGAACGCGACGACGGGAACGCCCTCGACGCGGCCCGTGGCGGCGAGGACGCCGCTCTTGTCCTCGGGAGTGATCAGCCTCAGCGAGCCCTCGTCGAGCAGCGCGGCCAGGCGGACGATCGGATCGCGGGGATCGGCGGGCGTCTCATCAGAGGCGCCCGTCACCACCCCGTTGTCGAGCACGGTCATCTGTGGCTCCCTCAGTGCGTGGTGAAGACGACGGTCACGTTGTGACCGCCGAACCCGAACGAGTTGTTGACCGCGGCGATGTCGCCCTGCGGCAGCCTGCGGGACTCGCCGTGGACCAGGTCCACCTCGATGCCGTCGTCCGGGTTGACCAGGTTGATGGTCGCCGGCACGACACGGTCCTCGAGTGCCTTGACGGTGAAGACCGACTCGATGCCGCCCGCGCCGCCCAGCAGGTGGCCCGTCATGGACTTGGTGGAGGTGACCAGCGGGTGGGTGCCGATGGCCTTGGCCACCGACTGCACCTCGATGACGTCACCGGCCGGGGTGGAGGTGCCGTGTGCGTTGATGTGCTTGACGTCCTGGCCCGTCACGCCCGCGTCGGTGAGCGCCTGGGTCATCGCCATGATGATGCCTCTGCCCTCGGGCTCGGGCTGGGTGATGTGGTGGGAGTCGGCGGAGTATCCGACGCCGGCGGCGTAGGCGAAGATCTTCGCGCCGCGCGCCTTGGCGTGCTCCTCCGACTCCAGCACGACGATGCCCGCGCCCTCGCCGAGCACGAACCCGTCGCGGTCGCGGTCCCACGGGCGCGAGGCGCCCTGCGGGTCGTCGTTGCGGGTCGACATGGCCCGCGCGGCCGCGAAGGCGGCGATGTTGAGCGGGTGGATGGCCGCCTCGGTGCCGCCGGCCACGACGACGTCGGCGCGGCCGGACCTGATCATGTCCATCGCGTAGCCGATCGCCTCGGCGCCGGAGGCGCAGGCGGAGACGGTCGCGTGGACCCCGGCCATCGCGCCCAGGTCGAGCCCGATCCACGCGGCGGGACCGTTGGGCATGAGCATCGGGACGGTGAAGGGCGAAAGGCGGTTCCAGCCCTTCTCCTTGAACGTGTCGTAGGCCGAGAGCGTCGTGGTGATGCCGCCGATGCCGCTGGAGACGACCACGCCGAGCCGCTCGGGCGCCACCTGCGGCGCGCCCGCGTGCTGCCAGGCCTCCCGCGCCGCGACCAGGGCCAGCTGCTCGCTGCGGTCGAGACGGCGCGCCTCCGGTCGCGGCAGCACCTCGGACGGGTCGACGGCCGCGACGCCCGCGAACTTCACGGGGACGCTGTCGACCCAGTCCTCGGTGAGGGGCCGCACACCAGACTGACCGGCGAGGAGCGCCGACCAGGTCGAGGTGACGTCTCCACCGAGGGGCGTCGTCGCGCCAAGCCCGGTGACGACGACTCGTGCCCGGTTCGCACTCACGTGGTTACGCTCCTTGCTGATCAGAAGGGAAGGTTCAGGCCTGGATGAAGTTGAGGACGTCCTTGACCGTCTTCAGGTTCTTGAGCTGGTCGTCGGGGATCTCGACGCCGAACTCGTCCTGCGCGGCCACGGCGATCTCGACCATGGACAGGGAGTCGATGTCGAGGTCGTCCACGAAGCTCTTCTCCGGGGTGACCTCGGACGCCGGGATCCCGGTGATCTCGTTCACGATCTTGCCGAGGCCCTCGAGGATCTCCTGCTCGCTGACTGCCATGTCGGTAGTTCTCCTTTGGGTTTCTTCTTGGGTTTTGTACGGCAGGCCGCGTCGGCGGCGGCCACGCCGTACAAGCTATGGGATCTCGACGACCTGGCCGGCGTAGGTCAGACCGGCGCCGAAGCCGAGAAGGAGGGCCAGCTGGCCCGACTGCACCTCGCCCCGCTCGATCATGCGGGAGAGTGCCAGCGGGATGGACGCCGCGGAGGTGTTGCCCGCCAGCACGATGTCGCGCGCGATGATGGCGTTGTCGGCGCCGAGCTTGCGGGCGATGGCCTCGATGATGCGCAGGTTGGCCTGGTGGGGCACGAACGCCGCCAGATCGGCGGGGTCCACTCCCGCGCGCTCGCAGGCCTCCTTGGCCACGGGGTGAAGTGCCGTGGTGGCCCAGCGGAACACGGTCTGACCTTCCTGGTGCAGGAAGGAGTCACGGTCCTTGATGATGATCGCGTCGTACTTGTCGCCCGCGCTGCCCCACACCACGGGGCCGATGCCGGGCGTGTCGGAGGCCGTGACCACGGCCGCGCCCGCACCGTCGGCGAAGATGACGGCCGTCGCCCTGTCGGTCCAGTCGATCCACTGCGACAGCTTCTCCGTGCCGACGACCAGCACGTTGGTGGCCTGCCCCGACCGTACGGCGGCGCTGGCGGTGCCGAGCGCGTAGCAGAAGCCCGCGCATGCGGCGTTGACGTCGAAGGCGCCGGGAGCCTCGATGCCCAGCCGGGTGGCCACCCGCGCGGCGGCGTTGGGGATCTGCGACTCGAGCGTGCAGGAGGCCACGATGACCAGGTCGATGTCACCGGCGCCGAGACCGGAGCCCGCCAGCGCCTTGCCGCCCGCCTGGACGGCCATGTCGATCTCGGACTCGTTGGCGGGGGCGACCCTGCGCTCCTTGATGCCGACCCGGGACTGGATCCACTCGTCGTTGGTGTCCATGGTCTTGGCCAGGTCGTCGTTGGTGACGATGTTGGTCGGCTGGTAGTGGCCGAAGGCCAGGATCTTCGCTCCAGGGGCGACGTCGGGGATCCTCATGACTTGATCAGCTCCCTGGCCGCGTCGAGGTCGTCGGGGGTCTTCAGCGCGACGCTCTCCACGCCGCGCAGGGCGCGCTTGGCCAGACCGGTCAGGGTGCCGCCGGGCAGGAGCTCGACCATCCTGGTGACGCCGAGCGAGGCCATGGTCTCCATGCAGGAGTCCCAGCGGACGGGGTTGCTGACCTGGTTGACCAGGAGCCCGAGGAATTCGGCGCCGCTGTCGACGACCTTGCCGTGGGCGTTGGACAGCAGTTTGGTGTGCGGGTCGCCCGGCGTGACGCCGGCGGCCGCCTCGCGCAGGTGCTCGACCGCGGGGGCCATGTGGACGGTGTGGAACGCGCCGGCGACCTGCAGCGGGATGAGCCTCGCGCGGGCGGGCGGCTCCTGTTTGAAGGCGGCCAGCTGCTCCAGCGTGCCCGCCGCGACGATCTGTCCCGCGCCGTTGATGTTGGCGGGGGTCAGCCCGTGTTCGTCGATGGCGGCCAGCACGTCGGCCTCGACGCCGCCGAGCACGGCGGTCATGCCGGTCTCGGTGACCGCGGCGGCCTTGGCCATGGCCTGGCCGCGCTCGCGGATCAGCGTAAGCGACTGCTCGGGGGTCAGCACTCCGGCCAGCGCCGCGGCGGCGAACTCGCCGACGCTGTGGCCGGCCAGCAGGTCGGGGGTCGCGCCGAGCGCCTCGGCGGCGGCGAGCGAGGCGGCCACCAGCAACGGCTGGGCGACGGCGGTGTCCCGGATCTCGTCGGCGTCAGCGGTGGTGCCGTAGGCGATCAGGTCGAGCCCGGCGACCTCCGACCATGCCGAAAGCCTGTCTGCGAGGCCTGGTAGCTCTAGCCATGGCGACAGGAAGCCTGGGGTCTGGGCGCCTTGGCCCGGGGCGACGAGTACGAACACGGATTCCACCATGCCCTGTAGAAGTCCGACACGAGGATAGAGATCCGTACGAACTTTGTCCCAGGCATTTTGTAGGAACCATACAGTGGGGGTTTCGATGGTGTTACGTTAGTGCGCGCCAGGTCACGGCGCTCTCGGAGAGCCTGCCCAGAATCAGCCCGACCTGCAGGGTGAAGGCCGATCGGCCCTCCGTCGGCTGGTAGCCGGTCAGCTCGGTGATCTTCTTCAGCCGGTACCTGACCGTGTTCGGGTGCACGAACAGCAGCCTGGCCGTCGCCTCGAGCGAGGTGCCCTGCTCCAGGTAGGTGGCCAGCGTGTCGAGCAGCGGGGTGCCGGCCAGCGGCAGGTAGACGTTCTCCACCAGCTGCTCCCTGGCGTCCTCGTCGCCGTCGAGCGCCCGCTCGGCCAGCAGGTCCTCCGCGTGCACGGGCCTCGGCGCGTCGGGCCAGCCCGAGGACGCCTTGAGTCCGGCGATCGCCGCCCTGGCCGATCGCGCCGCCGCGTGCAGGTCGGGCACCTCGGGGCCGATGACGATCGGGCCAGGCCCGAAGCGCGGCACGACCTGCCTGGAGGCCTGGTCGACGCTCTGGGCGCCGCCCACGATCACGATCAGCCGGTCGGCCTGGACCCCTGCGAGCAGGTCCATGCCGATGCGCCTGCCCTTCTCGCGCAGGGAGTCGATGACCGCGCGCGGGTCGTCGTCGGGCGCGTGCCCCGCGAGCACCACGACGGGCGAGGAGGTCCAGCCGAGCGCGGCGGCCCACGAGTGCAGGCCGTCGTCGACCTCGCCGCGCACCAGTGCGTCGACGATCAGCGCCTCCAGCCTGGCGTCCCACGCTCCACGCGCCTCCGCCTCGCGGGCGTAGACCTGCGCGGCGGCGAAGGCCACGTCGCGGGTGTAGCGGAGCATCGCCTGCTCCAGTTGGTCGCCGCCGCCTGGCGCGGCCAGCTCGTCGGTCATCGTCTCGACGACCTCGACGACGATGCGGACGATGTCGACCGTCTGCTGCAGGGAGATGGAGCGCTTCAGCTCGCGCGGCGCGGTGCCGAAGAACTCGATGCTCGGGGTGGGACGGCCCTCGCCGGCATGGGCGAACCACTCGACGAAGGCGGCGATGCCGGCCTGGGCGACGAGGCCGACCCAGGAGCGGTCCTCGGCCGAAAGGGCGCGGAACCACGGCAACCGCTCGTCCATGCGCGCCATGGCCGCGGTGCCCAGGGTGCCCATGTTGCGTTCGAGACGCCTGGTGGTGTCCTCGCGCATACGGTCCTCGTGGTCTGTCACGCCTCTAGAGTGCCAGGTCCGCGAGAGTGCGCCGGTCCTGCCCGAAACGGGCCGCGCCATCAGGTCCGGAACGGCGAGCTCGCGGTGGACGTTCTCCAGGTGCTTGTCGACCGTGCGCCGGGAGATGCCGAGCCGTCTGGCCGTCGAGCGCCTGGACAGGCCCTTTGCGCACCAGGTCGAGCACGTCGCGCTCGCGCGGCCTCAGACCGTCGGGGACGGCGTTCCTGTGCGTGCGAGCTGTGGATGCGGCGCGGGGGCGACGAGGTGCGGATCCTGCCGAGGGGTGGGCAGACGGGTGTTCGAACGCACCGCCGTCGGCGAGGCGGACGTCTCGGCCGTCCTCGGCGAGGTGCCGTCCTCGGCGGCTAGATGACGGCCACGGCGGTGATGAGGCCGATCGCCAGGTGCGTCACGGCCAGCAGGCGGGCGCCGGGCTGCAGCTCGCTCTCCTTGATCAGCTCGCGCACCGAGATGCCCGCGACCAGGTCGAACACCAGCATGGCCACCGTCTGCACCGCGATGCCGACCAGACCGAAGACGGCGGTGGCGAGCAGGCCCTCGTGCAGGGCGCCGCCCGACGACCAGATCGAGGCGGCGACGATGAGCCCCACGGCGCCCAGCCCCGAGGAGGCCAGGAGGGTGGCGTTGGGGTTGCGCTCGTTCTTGATGACCGAGCTGAGCTTGCCGGGCGTGGCCAGGTCGATGACGTAGAAGCCGACGATCAGCAGGATCATGCCGAGGACGGCGTAGGCGGCGATGGCCAGGGCGCCGGAGGCCAGGTGGTCGATGAGGTTCACGGTGACTCTTTCTTCGCCGAAGAGAGGGACGCCTCGGCGACGGCGGGTGCGGGGGATGCCGCCGGCCCCTTCAGACCTGCGTCGGAGGAGGCAGGCGGGCCGGGGGGACGGGGGGAGGGGGTCACGGGGACTGCTCGATCCTGTGGGGGACGAAGGACGAGGTGTCGTCGGTGATCAGCCCCGAGGTCTCGCGGATGCCCAGCCCCGCGGACTCGTCGGCGACCACCCACGCGCCGAGCACCGGCCGCTGCCCCTCGAACGAGGGAAGCGCCTCGAAGCCCTGATGGACGAAGCCCTCCGCGCCGTAGGAGCCGGGCGTCTCGGCCACGCCGGAGGGGGTGACGATCCGCATGGAGGCGCCCTCCCTGCCGAGCAGCGGCTTGACGATGTAGGAGGTCAGCTCGCGCGGGCCGTCGAGGTAGGCGGGCAGCAGGTTGGGGTGGCCCGGATACAGCTCCCACAGCACCGCCAGCAGCGCCTTGTTCGACAGCAGCGCCTTCCACAGCGGCTCGATCCACGTGGTCGAGGCGGCGTGCCGTACGGCGTGCTCGCCGAAGCCGTCGGTCAGCATCCACTCCCACGGGTACAGCTTGAACGCCGAGCGGATCACCCTGCCACCGGTATCGACGAAGCGCCGGTTGAGCGGATCCCAGCCGATGTCCTCCATCGCGATGGCGATCGTGCCGAGACCCGCCTGGTCGGCGGTTTCCTGCAGGTAGGCGACGGTCATCGCCTCTTCGCCTGTCTCGTCCATGTTCGTCCAGGCGAAGTGGGTGGGGCCCGTCGGCAGGACCAGCGAGCGCCACCTGTCGATGAGGCGCTCGTGGATGGAGTTCCACTGGTCGTCGCCAGGGAAGCGGTCCTGCAGCCAGTACCACTGCACGACGCTCGACTCCACCAGGGAGGTGGGCGTGTCGGCGTTGTACTCCAGCATCTTGGGCGGGGAGACGCCGTCGTAGCGCAGGTCGAAGCGGCCGTAGACGTGCGGGTCGCGCCGCTCCCACGAGCGGGCGATCTCCTGCCAGGTCCACTCGGGCAGCGCGAAGTCGGCGAAGCGCCGCTCGGCGATGACGTGCTCGACCGCGGCCAGGCACATCCGGTGCAGTTCCTCCACCTGCTCCTCGAGCTCGAGCACCTGCTCCATGGTGAAGACGTAGTGGACGGACTCGTCCCAGTAGGGCCGGGGCAGGTGCGCGGCCTGCACGGAGCGGTGGAAGGCGAGGCCGTGGCCTTCGACGATCTTCTCCCAGCCTTCGCGGGGAGTGGCGTGCTCGCGTCGCATCAGGATCCCGTCGAGGTGCGGTTGCCGAAACCGTTCGTGGTGACCTTCCCCGAGCGGGTGATCTCGTCGCCGCTCCTGGTCACGACGTAGGAGTGGCGCGGCCGGTTGGTCGTGCCCTTGGAGACGCGATTCCTGACCTTGGTGCCGCCGTAGTACCAGAGGTAGGCGCCGTGCCTTCCCGCGCCGTCGCAGCGGTCGTCGTCCACGACCACGTAGCGGCCGTGGTCCTCGCTGTTCCGCCTGACGCACCGGGCGACGACCTCGTCGTCCGGCTCCTCCTCGTCCTCTTCGACTTCGTCTTCGACGTCTTCTTCGACGAAGTCCTCTTCGGAGGAGGAGTCCATCACCACCTGGTCCGAGCCCGCGTACACGGAGTCGCCCGAGGCGCAGCCCGACAGGACGACGGACGAGACGGTCACCACGGCGCCGAGCCTCACCGCGTGCGAGGAGAGCCTGCGCGCCATCAGCTGCCGCCCCCGCCCCTGCCGCCGAACCCGCCGCGCTGGACGACGTGCCCGTTCCTGCTGCTGATGCGCGCCTCGGCGGGCCTCACGGTGGTGCCCTTCAGCACCCGCATGCCCGTCCTGACGCCGCCGTAGTACCAGCCGTAGGCGTGGTGGGAGGAGTGGGAGCCGCCGCCGCCGTCGTCGTCATCGCAGTAGTCGTCGTCGACGACCTGGTAGGAGCCGTCGGGGAGCTGGGTGTTGAGGTCGACGCAGTCGGCCGCGACCTCTTCGTAGTCGTCCTGCGCCGAGCAGAAGCCGACCACCATCAACGAGATCACGCCGAGCGCCGTCAGCGTGATCACCTTGGTCGACTTGCGGGAGCGGGTTTCTGCCATGGGGCTCCAGAGCTTATCGGGGCTTTATAGCTGGAACAACGGGGGTGTGCAGAGCAGGGTTCCCTCTGGGTAGATATGTCGGCATGGAGCCGGTCCAGGCACTGCGTGACATCGCGTTCCTCCTGGAACGCGCGGGCGAGCCGACCTACCGGGTGCGAGCCTTCAGGCGGGCCGCCGCCGCGGTCGAGGACCTGCCGCAGGACGAGCTCGTACGGCTGGCGAGGGCCGACGCCCTGGCCGACCTGCCGGGCATCGGCAAGGTCACCGCGCTGGCCATCACCGAGGCGCTCGACGGGAAGACCCCGACCTACCTGCGCAGACTCCAGGCCACCGAGGGTGCCGACCTCGACGAGGAGAGCGCCGCGCTGCGGGCCGCGCTCAAGGGAGACCTGCACTCCCACTCCGACTGGTCGGACGGCGGCTCCCCGGTCGAGGAGATGGCCGCCTCGGCGAGGGCGCTCGGCCACGAGTACTGGGCGCTGACCGACCACTCTCCGCGGCTGACGATCGCCAACGGCCTGTCGGCCTCGCGGCTGCGCAGGCAGCTGGATCTGGTGGCGGGGCTGAACGAGAAGCTCGCGCCGTTCAGGATCCTCACCGGCATCGAGGTGGACATCAACCTCGACGGAACCCTCGACCAGGATCCCGCGCTGCTGGCCCGCCTGGACGTGGTGGTGGCGAGCGTCCACTCCAAGCTGCGCATGAACACCCACGAGATGACCCGCCGGATGGTGACCGCCGTCGCGAACCCCCACGTCGACGTGCTGGGTCACTGCACCGGCAGGATCGTCAAGGGCGGTGGCAGGCGGGGCGGCCTGCGGCCCGAGTCCGACTTCGACGCCGAGCTGGTGTTCGAGGCGTGCCGCAGGTTCGGCGTCGCCGTGGAGATCAACTCCAGGCCCGACAGGCTCGACCCGCCGAAGCGGCTGCTGCGGCTGGCCTACGAGATGGGCTGCGTGTTCTCCGTCGACTCGGACGCCCACGCGCCCGGGCAGCTGGACTGGCAGCGGTTCGGCTGTGAGCGCGCGGCCCAGTGCGGGGTGGAGGCCGAGCGGGTCGTCAACACCTGGTCCGTGGAGCGGCTGCTGGACTGGACGGCCGGCTAGCGGCGACGAGTGTGAGGCGCCGGTTTCGGCATGCCTGCCGTACTGCCCGATTCTTTGAAAGTTTTCGCTTCAGTATTGCAAGCGATGGAAACGCGGAGGTAGCGTCTGGGCGCGTCAGGCCGTTCTCTGCACCCCCCTGGAGACCCCCATGGCCCACCTCGACCGCCGCCGTTTCCTTCAACTCAGCGCCCTGGCCGCCACGGGAGGCGCGCTGAGCGCCTGTGGCGGCGGCACGTCAGGAACCTCGGCCGCAGGCAGCGGGAAGATCACGGTGTGGAGCTGGCAGGGCCCGGCCGCGATGATGAAGCAACTGGTCCCCGCCTTCGAGAAGCAGTTCCCCGCGATCAAGGTCGAGGTCCAGGACATCGGCAACCCCGCCATCTGGGACAAGATCACCGCAGGGCTCGCCGCGGGCGGTCAGGGGCTCGGCGACGTGCTCCACATCGGCGTGGACTACCTGCCGGCCTACGTCGAGAAGTTCCCCGACGGGCTGGCCGACCTGACGCCCCTGGGCGCGGGCAGGCACAAGACGGCCTTCGCGCAGGGCATGTGGGAGACCGTCAGCCGCGACGGCAAGGTCTACGCGCTGCCGTGGGAGGCCAACTCCGCGGGTTTCTACTACCGGGCCGACCTGTTCGAGAAGGCAGGCGTCGACGTCGAGGCGCTGCGAACCTGGGACGAGGTCATCGAGGCCGGCGTCATACTCAAGGAGAAGACCGGCGTCCAGCTTCTCGGCATCGACAAGCCCGCCACCCAGGCCGACTCGGCCAACCTCTTCCAGATGCTGCTGCAACTGCAGGACAGCTTCTACTTCGACATGGCGGGCAACATCACGCTCGACACCCCGCAGGCCGTCACCGCGCTCACCATCATCAAGAAGCTCAACGACGCGGGCCTGGTCGCCGACATGGCGGGCGGCTGGAACACGATGATCACCTCGATCAAGAAGGGCTCGGTCGCGGTCCAGGCCATGCCGACCTGGTTCGGCGGCATCATCGAGGAGACCGTCCCAGGCGAGAAGGGCAAGTGGAAGGTACGGCTGCCGCCGGCCGTCGCGGCGGGCGGCAAGGTCTCGGCCACCGTCAACTCCACGCACCTGGCCGTCGCCAACACCAGCAAGGACAAGGCCGCCGCCTACGCCTTCGCCGAGTTCGTGCTGACCAGGCCCGAGAACCAGGTCGCGATCTACAAGGGCAAGGGCATCGCGCCCGCCCTGATGAAGGCCTACGACGACCCCGTCTTCCACGAGGCTTCGGCGTTCTTCAGCGGGCAGAAGAAGGGCGAGATCTTCCTCGACGCGCTCAGGCAGCCCTCCTACGTCACCAACTACTCGGCCGACTACCCGCGGGCGCTGAAGGCGGTGACGGACGCGCAGAGCAAGGTCCTGCTCAAGGGCGCAGACCCCGCCACGGCGCTCAAGGAGGCGGCCGAGCTCGTCGCCCAGCAGACCGGCAGGAAGGTGCTGCGGTGACGGCGCTGGCGTCGCGCGCCACCGCGGCGAGGGCGACGGCGGCGCGGCGGTTTCCCGCGATGAAGGCGGCCCCCTACCTGTGGGTGCTCCCCGCCGTCGCGCTGTTCGCGATCTTCAAGCTGTATCCGATCGCCTGGTCGTTCTGGCTCAGCCTGTTCAGGACCGACGGCGCGCTGCAGACCTTCGCGGGCGTGGCCAACTACCAGCGCCTGGCCGGCGACCCCCTGTTCTGGACGGCGTTGCGCAACACCGTGGTGATCCTCGTGGTTCAGGTGCCGCTGATGCTCGCGCTCGCGGTCGCGCTCGCGGTGGCGTTCAACTCGCCGCTGCTGCGGTTCAAGGGCCTCATCAGGCTTGGGTTCTTCCTGCCGATGATCACCGGCCTGGTCGCGTACGGCCTGCTGTTCGCCGTCCTGCTCAACCCGCAGTCGGGGCTGGTCAACTGGGTGCTCGGCCTGGCCGGCATCCCCCCGGTGCCCTGGCTGACCGACACGGTGTGGGCCCGCATCGCCCTCGGCCTCGCCCTGACCTGGCACTACACCGGCTACAACGCGGTGATCTACCTGTCCAGGCTGCAGTCGCTGCCCAAGGACCTCTACGACGCGGCGGCCGTGGACGGCGCGGGCGCCTGGCGCCGCTTCGTGCACGTGACGCTGCCGGGACTGCGGCCGGTCATCCTGCTGACACTGGTGATGTCCACGATCGGCACGCTCCAGCTGTTCGACGAGCCCTACGTCCTGACGAACGGCGGACCCGACAACAGCACGCTGACGCTCGGCCTGTACCTGTACAACAACGGCTTCAAGTACCTCGACTTCGGCTACGCCTCGGCCATCGCCTACGCGCTCGCCGTCATCATCGGGATCCTCGGCATCGTGCAGTTCCGCGTGCTGGGAGACAAGCCGTGAGCCGAAGCATCATGCTGACCTCCACGCTGCTCGTCGCGGTCGCCGTGGTGCTGGTGCCGTTCTACTGGCTGGTCGTGGCCGGCACCCACAGCAGCGCCGAGGTCTTCGGCAGCCCGCCGCCGCTGCTGCCCGGCGGCCACCTGCTGGACAACCTGGCGGGCCTCGAGGCCAACGTCGGCTTCAGCCGGGTGGTCGGCAACTCCCTGCTCATCGCCACCGTTTACACGCTGCTGGCCGGCCTGGTCTGCACGATGGCGGGCTACGGGTTCGCCAAGTACAGCTTCCGGGGAAAGGAGTTCCTGTTCGGGCTGCTCATGCTGGGCCTGGTCATCCCCAGCCAGGTCACGCTCGTGCCGCTGTTCAAGATGATGCTGGCACTCGACTGGCTCAACACCTACCAGGCGATCATCCTGCCCAACCTGGCGCTGCCGTTCGGCGTCTTCCTCATGCGCCAGTCGATGTCCGCCCTGCCGTCCGAGCTGCTGTCGGCGGGAAGGGTGGACGGCTGTGGCGAGCTGCGGCTGTTCGTGCGGGTGGTGCTGCCCCCGATCAGGCCCGCGCTGGCCGCGCTCGGCATCTACCTGTTCCTCTACCAGTGGAACGACTTCGTGTGGCCGTTGATCGCGCTGCGCACCAGGGACGCCTACACGATCCCGCTCGCGATCGCCGCACTTCAGGGTGCCACCGAGACCGACTACGGCCAGATCCTCGCGGGCACGGCCGTGGCCGCGCTCCCGATGGCGGTCCTGTTCCTTCTCCTCCAACGACACTTCGTGTCCGGACTTCTCGCTGGAGCGGTGAAAGAGTGAGCGTCACGACCGCGGGCCTCGCGCCCGCGCCCACCGAGCCCCTGCTCGACGACGTACGGCTGGCCGTCCTGACGGACGCAGGCACGGCCGCCTGGCGGCTGCTCGGTGACGTGCTGGAGATCGGCTCCCACGAGAGACTGGAGATCCGGCTGTCGGTGCCGCTCGGCGACGCCGTCGGCTTCTGGCACCCGGCCTGCGACTGGCACCGGGCGCTCGTCGCCGACTGGGCGGGCTACCAACGGACTTCGCTGGTCGACGGCGCGGCGGCCGGCTGCCTGTACGACAGCCAGGGCCGCACGCTGCTCGCCTTCGCGGCCGAGGACGCGGTGCCCGAGGTGACGATGCGGTTCGGGGTGTCGGAGGAGTCCAAGACCTTCGTCGTGCACCTAGCCGTGCCCGCGGGGCCGTACCGGATCCACTTCGCCAGGAGCGCGCCCTCGGTGGCGACGGCGATGCGCGCGCTGCGGCGCGCGCTGGCGCATGCGATGGGGCAGGGCGCGACCGAGCCCGCGGAGGGGGCTCGGGAGCCGGTCTACTCCACCTGGTACGGCTTCGCCCAGGACGTCTCGGCGGAGGGCGTCGAGGCGGAGGCGGCGCTGGCGGCGTCGGCCGGGTGCGGCGTGCTCATCCTCGACGACGGGTGGCAGGAGTTCGGAAACGGGCGTGGATACGGGGGAGTCGGCGACTGGGTGCCCGACCGCCGGAAATTTCCCGACTTCGCGGCGCACGTCGCGCGCGTGCGGGCGCTCGGGCTGCGCTATCTCGTGTGGGTCGCGCCCCTCCTGCTCGGGCCGGGTGCGGCCTGCTTCGACGAGCTGGAACCCTACGCGCCCGCCTCGGCCGGAGCGCCGGGCGCCAGGGTGCTCGACCCGCGGCGGCCCGAGGTCAGGCGGCACGTCGTCGCGCTGTGCGCCAGGCTGATGGAGCTCGGGGTCGACGGCCTCAAGATCGATTTCCTCAACGAGGCGATGGCCTACGCCGGCAGTCCCGCGCTCGACGCCGACGTCCACGACGTGGGCACGGCCATGCGGATGCTGCTCGTCGAGATTCGGCAGGCGGTGGGGGAGCGGGCGCTGCTGGAGTTCCGCCAGCCGTACGTGGGGCCAGGGACGGCAGGGCTCGCCGACCTGCTGCGAGCCGACGACTGCCCGGCTGACGTGACCGCGAACAGGGTCAGGACCATCGACATCGCCTTCCTCGCCGTCGCGGGCACCGTGCACGGCGACATGCTGATGTGGGATCCGCGGGCGGGCGCGCACAGTGCGGCCAGGCAGATCATCGGGTCGCTGCACGCCGTGCCGCAGATCTCGGCGCGCCTGGCGGGGCTGCCGGAGGAGCAGCGGCGGATGGTGACGTTCTGGCTGGGGGAGTGGCGGCGCGTGCGGCACGTCCTGCTCGACGGCCAGGTCGAGCCCGGCAGGCCGGACGAGCTGTACCCGGTGGTGACGGCCGCCCGCGGCGACGAGTGCGTGATCACGGTGGCCGCGGAGCGGGTGGTGGCGGTCGACACCGCGGCCCACCGATCCATCACGCTGGTCAACGGCACGGGCGCGGGGCGGCTCGTGCTCGAGGTGTCGGGGCCGGGCGCCGACGTGGCACGCCTGCACGGGCCTGACGGCTCTAGGATCGAGCCGGTGGTACGGCGGCTGGAGGCGGGGCTGGTCTCGCTGGCCGTACCCGCTTCGGGGCTGGTGGTCCTGGAGACCTCGGGTGCGGCGGTCGTGGAGGAGGAACGGTGAAGATCGGTATCACCGAGGTCGCCGCGCGGGCGGAGGTCAGCGAGGCCACGGTCAGCAGGGTGATCAACCGGCGGGCCGGCGTGTCGGCCAGGACCCGCGAGGCCGTCGAGCGGGCCATGGCCGAGCTCGGCTACGAGCGCTCCACCAGGGGCCAGATCGTCGCCGTGATCACGCCGTGGCTGTCCAACCCGTGGTTCGCCGACGTCGCCGAGCTGATCGAGGCGGCGCTGGCGCCGCACGGGCTGAAGGGTGTGCTGTGCCCCGCGCTGCCCGGCGGCATACAGGAGCGCGAGTTCGTCTCCGCGCTGGCCGAGCACGGCGTGGCCGCGGTGGTGTTCCTGTCGGCCAGCAACACCCTCGACGACCCCGACCCCGAGACGTGCAACATCCTGGCGGCACGGCGGATCCCGTTCGTCGGCGTCAACGGCGGGTTCGAGGGGCACTCGATGCCCGTGCTGTCCACCGACGACGTCATGGCGGCCGAGCTGGCCGTCGACCACCTGTGGCGGCTGGGCCACCGCGAGATCGGGATCGCCTCGGGACCCGTCGGCAACAGGCCGGCCGACAGGAGGGTGGAAGGGTTCATCGCCGCCATGGCACGGCGCGGGGTGCAGGACCCTGAGTCCCTGGTGATGCGGCAGTACTACACGATCGAGGGCGGGCAGTCGGCGACGGCCGCGCTGCTCGGACGGGGGGTCACGGCCGTCGTGGCGGCCAGTGACTTCATGGCGCTGGGGGCGGTCAGGGCGATCAGGCGCGAAGGCCTGGCGGTGCCCGGCGACGTCTCCGTGGTCGGCTACGACGGTTCGATGATCATGGAGTTCGTCGACCCGCCGCTGACGACCGTCAGGCAGCCGATCGACCGGCTGGCCAAGGAGGTGGCGCGCAGCGTCGTCGCCCTGGTGAGCGGGCGCGGCGTGCCGGCCGGCGAGCTCATGTTCAGCCCTGAGCTGGTCGTGCGGGCGTCCACGGCGGCGCCTCGCTGAGAGCCGGCGGGTGCACGGTGGTGCCCCGCTGAGACTCCGCATCCCACTGCCCACGGATTGTGCCCATTCGATTCATCCGATGATCGGGAGTATCCATGAGGATGTTACCTGTCCTGCTCAGCTCTGTCCTGGCCGCAGGGCCCGTCGTGGTCGTCAACCCCGGCTTCGAGAAGGACACCGAGGGGTGGACCTTCACCGCCGGCACCGGCGTGGCCACCAACATGCCCCATGGCGGGGCCAAGCTCATCTACCTCGACGCGGGCCCCGGCAGGAGCGTCAGCCAGACGATCACCGTGCCCGCCGCGGGCACCTACTCGGTGTCGGCGTGGATCGCGACCGGCGGCGCGGGCGGCACGTTCACCGTCCTGCGCGGCGGCACGCCCGTCCAGACCCTCACGCTGCCCTCTCGTTCCACCTACTCCCGCTACACGATCTCCGACGTCGCGGTGGGCGAGGGCGACCGGCTCGGCATCGTCTTCGGGTCAGGATCCGGCTGGGTGAACGTCGACGACGTCATGATCTCTCCGGGGGCGAAGGCCTCGCCCACGGTCAGCTCGTCCAACCCGAAGATCGTCGAGATGTTCGGCTGGGCCAAGGCCAAGGCGGGATCATGGGTGCACCAGGACGGCGTGCCCGGCCTGCTCGACGTGGACGAGCGCCAGCCCGGCGGCACCGGTGAGGGCGTCTACACGCCCTCCTACTGGGCCGGGTACGCCAACCGCAGCGGCTACTACTCGCGCGACTTCGCCCACCAGCTCGCCGGCGCCCACATCCTCGGGCTGGCCGCCGAGAACAAGAACATGCTGCGCTCCTTCGCCCGGTCGGCGAGCGAGGAGCACAAGTACTACCCGGTGTGGGCGCTGAACTTCGACGCCTCCACCTACCTGTCCATCGACTACCGCTCGCCCACGAACTTCGTCCGCGAGGTCCCCGCCACCTTCGAACTCGTCGAGAAGGCCAACCAGGCCTTCCGGTGGTCGGGCGACCGCGCCTACGTCGACGACCCCGTGTTCTGGGACTACTACAAGCACGCGACGAACGAGTTCGTCGCCCTGCACGACGGCCAGCTCCCCAACGGCGTCGCCGAGGGCACCGGCAGGGGCATCTTCCAGGGCGCCGCCAGCTACAACGAGGTCAGCGGCGAGCCCCTGGCCGAGGCGGGCGACGCGATCGGGTCGCAGTACCAGGCCCACAACGCCCTCGCCGCGCTCGCGCTCGACAAGGGCGACCTCGCGCTGGCCCACGCCCAGGCCAAGCGGGCCCGCGCGGTCAAGGAGTACTTCAACAAGACGTGGAGCGTGAAGCAGGGCGGCGAGGACCTCGTCAGGGCGTACACCGTGGACGGGACGCCGCTGACCGGATTCGGCAAGGAGAACAGCTGGTTCATGCCGATGAAGGGCATCATCGACGCGGGGCCGCGCAACGACGCCTACCTCGACTTCGTCGACGCCGAAGCCACGGGGGCGGGACGGCCGCGCAACGTCGAGGCGCTCACCTACCTGCCGGACACGTTCTTCCGGCACAACCGCGCGGGCACGGCGTGGAAGTGGATGCAGGACGTGTACGACCAGCGCGAGGCCAGGCACGTCAACTCCCGCCAGGGACTGAACGGCGACTACCCGGAGGTGCCGTTCACGCTGGTCAGCCAGACGGTGGAGGGGCTCATGGGCATCCAGCCCGACGCGCCCCGCAGGACCGTGGCCACGCAGTCCCGGCTGCCCGCGGACATCGGCTGGCTGGAGGTGGCCGACGTGCCGGTCGGCTCCGGCAAGGTCACCGTACGGCATGACGGGGCGGTTTCCAGCACGTTCACCAACAAGGGGTCGTCGCCGGTGTTCTGGGACGCGCGGTTCGCCGGCAAGCACCGGTGGCTGGAGGTCAACGGGCACCGTTTCCCCGGAATCCCGCAGGTGATCGACGGGGTGACGTACACCGTGGCCAAGGTCCCCGTGCGCGCCGGCGGGACCGCGACCGTCAAGATCGCCTCCTAGCCGTCCGGCCCGCCGTACCCCACCCCTCCGGGAGTACGGCGGGCCGCACCGCGTACCGGCCACCGACCGTGACGGGCGGGCGACACTCCTCTCACCAACCCCTGTCACGCCGGCGGAATTGTCGGCATCGGCGCGTACCGTGCCGATTGTGAACCGTACCGATCGGCTCTACGCGCTCGTCGAGGACCTGCGCGCGATCTCCCCCAGGTGCCGGTCAGCGCGCCAGCTCGCCAAACGCTTCGAGGTCAGCGTCAGGACCATCGAGCGCGACATCGCCGCCCTCCAGGAGTCCGGCGTGCCCATCTACGCCGAGCCGGGCCGCAGCGGCGGATACGCGATCGACAAGACGCACTCCCTCCCCCCGCTCAACTTCACCCCCGCCGAGGCCGTCGCCATCGCGATCGCGCTCAGCAGGGCCGGCGACCAGCCGTTCGCCCGACAGGCGCGCAGCGCGCTGCGCAAGGTCGTGGCCGCGATGCCCGGCTCGGAGGGGGAGCTGGCCAGGGAGCTGGCCAGCCGCGTGCAGCTCATCGCCCCCGTGGAGACCGGCGAGCAGATCCAGCCGCTCGGGCGCGCGGGCGTCTCCCGCACGATCGAGGACGCCCTGCTGCGCAGGCGTGTCCTCCACCTGGAGTACGCCGACAGGAAGGGCGCTCTCACCTCGCGCGACGTCGAGCCCGGCGTGTTCCTCGGCGGGCGGGGCGGGTTCTGGTACCTCGTCGCCTGGTGCCGGCTGCGCGACGACGTGCGCGTGTTCAGGCTCGACAGGATCGCGGGCGCTTCGGTGAGCGAGGAGCGCTGCCCCGACCGGCCGCTGGAAGGGTACGTCTCGGACGTCCCCGACATGATCGTCCATGGCACGGTTCTCGATTAGTCGATCGAAAACACCGACATAGGGTTGTCGCATCCGCATCTTATCGTTGTCTTGTTCGAGAAACTTGACGACTTGGAGCGCACATGCTGAACACCGTGGCCTGGTTCGAGGTCGGCACCGACGACCCCGACGGAGCGCAGCGGTTCTACGGCGACCTCTTCGGCTGGACGTTCGCCTCCGACCCGAAGGCCCCGATGGACTACCGCTTGATCACCCAGGGTGAAGGCGACCGGCCCTCGGGCGGCGTGTACGGAAGCAAGGGCGAGTTCCCCAACTACGCCATCTTCTCCGTGCTCGTCGAGGACGTCGAGGCGACGTGCGCCAAGGTCGAAAGCCTGGGCGGCAAGGTCGTCCACAAGGTCATCAGCGCCGACGACACCAGCTTCGCCTACCTGAGGGACGTGGGGGACAACCTGTTCGGCGTCTTCACGCCGCCGGCCGGCTGACTCGCGTCACCCGTCCGCTGACGGGCGCCGGACCTTTCCCCCCGCCGCCCTGACAGGCGCCTTCCCCGCCATGGACGGGACGCGTGACGACCGCCTCCTGGGCGGTCCACCCTCCCTGGGCACGCCGCCAACCGCCGAGCGGCGGCGCGCCCAGGGCGTTCGCACCTCTGGCCGGTCCCTGCTCATCTCGCTCACCCGCCCGTCCCGGGCCGGTGCCCACCGGTTCAGGCAGGGCAGGATGCGTCCTTGTCGGGGACCTTGCCGTCGATCAGATACGCGTTGACCGCGCCCTGGATGCACTTGCTGCCCGACAGGTAGGCACCGTGCCCCTCACCCTCGTAGGTGAGCAAGGTGGCGGTCTTCAGCTGCTCGGTCAGCTTCGGCCCCCACTGGTACGGCGTGGCAGGGTCGCCCTTGCCCGCCACCACCACGATCGGCCCCGAGCCGGTGGCGTTGATCTTCCTCGCCTCGTTGCTGCCCGGCACCGGCCACGGCGTGCAGAACGTGCCGGCGCCCGCGCTCCCGAACAGCGGGGAGATCTTCAGCGCCGCCTTCTCGGTCCGGGCCAGCTCCTCCCTGCCCGGCCGTTCCGCGGTGTCCACGCAGGTGATGGCGGGGAAGCTGGACATCTCGGTCGTGTAGCTGCCGTCCGGCCTGCGGCCGGTATAGGTGTCGGCCAGATACATCAGCGCCCCGCCGTCCCCCTTCAGCCCCGACGACAGCGCGCTCTCCAGGAACGGCCAGCTCAGCTTGGAGTAGAGCGCGGCCGCGACCGCGGTGCTGGCCAGGCCCTGGGTCAGCGGGCGGTCGCCCACCTGCAGCGGAGAGACGACCATCTTGTTCAGGAAGGACTCGACCTTCCTGTTGGCCGCCTCGACGCTGCCGCCGAGCTCGCAGCCCTGGCTGACGCAGTCCTTCAGGAAGCTCTCGTAGGCCTGCTGGAAGCCTCTGCTCTGCGCCAGCGTCCGCTGCTCCAGGGTCACGCTCGGGTCGAGCGGCGCGTCGAGGACCATGCGGCCCACGTTCTTGGGGAACTTGGTGGCGTAGACGGCGCCGAGCTGCGTGCCGTACGACATGCCGAAGTAGTTGAATTTGGCGTCGCCGAGGGCGGCGCGCATCCTGTCCATGTCCTGGGCCGCGTTGACGGTCCCGACGTACGGCAGGACCGGGCCGGAGTCCTTGTCGCACAGCCGCGTGAACTGCTCGGTGCCGGCCTGGACCTTGGCCCTGGTCTCCTCGTTGGAGGGCAGCGTGTTGAGCGAGACATAGGCGTCCATGTCCTTGCCGGTGCCGCAGACGACGCCGCGGCTGCGCTGGACGCCGCGCGGGTCGAAGCTGATCAGGTCGTAGCGGGCGTTGAGAGCACCGAACGCCTTGACCGCCCGCGCCATCGTGTCCACGCCGGACGCGCCGGGGCCGCCGAAGTTGAACAGCAGCGACCCGAGCCGCTCGCCTGGACCCTTGGCCGGGATCCTGATCAGCGCCAGGTCGATGGTCTCGCCGTCCGGCTTGGCGTAGTCGAGCGGGACGGCCAGCTTGCCGCACTGCAGGCTGGCGTCGGGCGTGGCCGGCTGCCCGTCCGGCATGGTCAGGTCGGTGCAGGCGGCCCAGGTGATCTTCCCGGTCGCCCCCGCGTCGCCGGGTGCCGAGGCCGATCCGCCGGATGTCGGGCCGCCGGAGGCGTCGGTGGAGGTGCCGCAGGCGGCGAGCGAGATGGTCAGCCCTGCCGTCACGGCGACGGTGGTGAGTTCGCGGCGCATGGAATATCCCCCGATATCGAGTACCGGGGAAAATCCTTTCACATACCCAGCCTGGACGCCGAGCACGCCGCGCACGCCTCCCCTGGCGAGGCGGTCAGGGTGGGTAGAGGCGGCGTGCACCCCTCCAGAACACGCCGCCCCACGTATCAAAGACAGCTCGCGGGCCCGCCTATGACGCGGAAATCGAGGAAAAAAATGAACGAGCCCGCGCCGGCAGGGCGCGGGCTCGTTTTGTGCGACGGATCAGACGCCCATCGACTGGGTGTCGTTGCTCTCGGCGCCACCGGCCTCGGTGACCCCGTTCTTCAGGTGGTAGCGGGCGATCGCCTCGCGCAGCACCTCGCCGTCGAGCTCGCCCCGCTTGACCAGCTGGGTGAGCACCGCGAGCGTGATCGACGCGGCGTCGACGTGGAAGTGACGGCGCAACGCCGAACGGGTGTCGGACAGGCCGAACCCGTCGGTGCCCAGCGAGCTCCAGTCACCCGGCACCCACTGCGCGATCTGGTCCTGCACCGCCTTCATGTAGTCGCTGACGCCCACGAACGGCCCCTGCGCGCCCTGCAGGGCCCTGGTGACGTACGGCACGCGCTGCTCGGAGTCGGGGTTGAGCAGGTTGTGCTCCTCGCAGGCCAGCGCCTCGCGGCGCAGCTCCGACCAGGACGTCGCCGACCAGACGTCGGCCGAGACGCCCCACTCCTCCGCCAGCATGCGCTGGGCCTCCACCGCCCACGGGCCCGCGACGCCCGAGGAGAGGATGTTGGCCTTCGGCCCCTCGGTCCGGGGGGCGGCGGCGAACCTGTACAGGCCCTTCAGCAGGCCGTCCACGTCGAGGTCGGCGGGCTCGGCCGGCTGTACGTAGGGCTCGTTGTAGACGGTCAGGTAGTAGAAGACGTTCTCCGGCTGCTCGCCGTACATCCTCCTGAGGCCGTCCTTGACGATGTAGGCGGTCTCGAACGCCCATGAGGGGTCGTAGGAGACGGCCGCCGGGTTCGTCGAGGCGATCAGCGGGGTGTGGCCGTCCTCGTGCTGCAGGCCCTCGCCGTTCAGCGTCGTACGGCCGGCCGTCGCGCCGATCAGGAAGCCCCTGCCCATCTGGTCGCCGAGCTGCCACATCTGGTCGCCGGTCCGCTGCCACCCGAACATCGAGTAGAAGATGTAGATCGGGATCATGTGCTCGCCGTGCGTGGCGTAGGAGGTGCCCACCGCGGTCATCGAGGCCATGGAGCCCGCCTCGTTGATGCCCTCGTGCAGGATCTGGCCCTCGGTCGACTCCTTGTACGACAGCAGCAGATCCCTGTCGACGGCCTCGTAGGTCTGGCCGTGCGGGCTGTAGATCTTCGCCGTCGGGAACATCGCGTCAAGGCCGAAGGTGCGCGCCTCGTCGGGGATGATCGGCACGAACCTCTTGCCGATCTCCTTGTCGCGCATGAGGTCCTTGAGCAGACGCACGAAGGCCATCGTGGTAGCCACCTGCTGCTTGCCCGAGCCCTTGGAGAACTGCTTGTAGACCTCGTCGCCCGGCAGCTTGACCGCCTTGGCGCGGACCATGCGCCTGGGGAGCACGCCGCCCAGCGCGGCGCGGCGCTCCTTCATGTAGGCGATCTCTTCGTCGTTCTCGCCCGGGTGGAAGTACGGCGGCAGGTCGCCCTCGAGCGCGGAGTCGGGGATCGGCAGGTAGAGCCGGTCGCGGAACTCCTTCAGCTCGGTCTTGGTCATCTTCTTCATCTGGTGCGTCGCGTTGCGCGCCTCGAAGTCCTTGCCGAGCGTCCATCCCTTGATGGTCTGGGCGAGGATGACCGTCGGCTGGCCGACGTGCTCGCGGGCCGCCTTGAAGGCCGCGTAGACCTTGCGGTAGTCGTGGCCGCCGCGCGACAGCTTGCGGATGTCGTCGTCGTTCAGGTGCTCGACCATCTTGCGCAGGCGCGGGTCGCTGCCGAAGAAGTTGTCGCGGATATAGGCACCCGACTCGACCGAGTAGGTCTGGAACTGGCCGTCAGGCGTGGTGTTCATCTGGTTGACCAGGACGCCGTCGACGTCGGCGGCCAGCAGCGGGTCCCAGTCGCGGCCCCATACCACCTTGATGACGTTCCAGCCGGCGCCGCGGAAGTACGACTCCAGCTCCTGGATGATCTTGCCGTTGCCGCGGACGGGGCCGTCGAGCCGCTGCAGGTTGCAGTTGATGACGAACGTGAGGTTGTCGAGCTCCTCGCGGGCGGCCAGGCCGATCGCGCCGAGCGACTCGGGCTCGTCCATCTCGCCGTCGCCGAGGAAGGCCCAGACGTGGCTCCTGGAGGTGTCCTTGATCTGGCGGTTCAGCAGGTAGCGGTTGAACCGGGCCTGGTAGATCGCGCTGATCGGGCCGAGGCCCATCGACACGGTCGGGAACTCCCAGAAGTCCGGCATGAGCCGCGGGTGGGGGTAGGAGGGCAGGCCGTGGAAGCCGTGCGACAGCTCCTGCCGGAAGGCGTCGAGCTGGGCCTCGTTGAGCCGGCCCTCGAGGAAGGCGCGGGCGTAGATGCCCGGCGCGGCGTGTCCCTGGAAGAAGACCTGGTCGCCCGACTCGCCGTGGTCCTTGCCGCGGAAGAAGTGGTTGAAGCCCACCTCGTACAGGGAGGCGGCGGAGGCGTACGTGGCGATGTGGCCGCCGACGTTCGTGCGCGCGTTGGCGCGCGAGACCATCACCGCGGCGTTCCACCTGATGTAGGCCCTGATGCGACGCTCGACGTGCTCGTCGCCGGGGAACCAGGGCTCGCGCTCCGGGGGGATGGTGTTGATGTAGTCGGTGCTGCGCAGGCCGGGCACGCCGACCTGGTGCTCACGGGCCCGCTCCAGCAGGCGAAGCATCAAGTAGCGGGCGCGCGTGCGACCCTCGGTCTTGATGACGTTGTCGAGGGACTCGAGCCACTCGTTGGTCTCGCTGGGGTCGACATCAGGCAGCTGGCTGGGTAGGCCGTCGCTGATGATCGAGAAACGCTGGCGTCCGGAAGCCACTGGGTCTCGCCTTCCGAGGATCGACTGATGTCTGGGTTGGGTCGCCTTCCATCCTGGTCGCTAACTCCGGAAAGTGCATCTCTACTGACCGGTAACCAGAACGTCCCTGCTGGCAGTGACGCTGATGGTGGCCTAGACCACCGATGGTAGGACGAATCGCCACCAAAGGTTACAGTGCAGGCCAGATTTATCAAGACTAGAAAAGATACGAAATTTCGCCCGGCGCTGTGGCCTCGGGGGCAGGCGCGACGGAGCGGCGCTCGCCACGCAGTATAGGAACGGTCTCGCGCACGCCTTCCGCCGGGACCACGCGTCGCTCACCACGGTCCCGCGAGCGCGGGAAGCCGGAGTTCACCGGTCGCCCGTCACGGTCTCGCGCGCGCCGGAGCACGGGTCGCGTGTCACGGGCTCGCTGGCGCGGGCCGTCGGATCGCGGGTCGCTTGCAATGGGCCCGCGCGCGCCGACCGTCGGATCGCGGGTCGCTCGTCGCCGTCTCGCACGCATAGGCGATCGGGTCGCCGGTCGCGGTATTGCGCGCGGCGGCCGTCGGGTCGCGGGTTACGGTCTTGCGCGCGCCCGTCGCCGGAGCCCCGGGCGCTCGCAGGCATCGGTACGGCAGGCGGCCCCGCCGTACCGGCGTTCGGCTCGTTCGGCTCGGCTCGGTCGGGCTCGGCGGGGCTCGGTCGGGCTCGGATTCGCGTTCAGGCGGGGGCGGCGAGCTGTGTCGGCTTGCGATCAGGGCTCTGCGGTGTCGGCTCGCGACCAAGATCGCGGTATCGGCATCGCGATCAGGCGGAGGCGGCGAGCTCGGCTCTGGCGGCCGCGACGACGGCGTCGCCCGCGACCTTCAGCGCCTCCGTGTCGCGCAGTGACCTGCACAGCACGAACGCCCCCTCCAAGCTTGTCACCAGGCAGATCGTGAGCCTGCGCGCCGCCTCGTGCGACAGCCCGAACCTGGCGAACCCCTCCGTGCCCGCGGCGATCCACGCGGTGAAGACGTCGGCGGTCGCCCTGCGCAGGGACTCGTTCGTGCCGGCCACCTCGAGGGCGACCGTGGCGATGGGGCAGGCGTCGGCGTAGCCGGTCTCGACCAGCGTGTCGGCCGCGGCGGAGAAGAACGTCTCGATCCCGCTGACGAGGTCGGGCGCGGGCGCGATGAGGACGTCGAAGAGCTGGACGTACGACATCCCCGCCGTGCGGATGACCTCCTCTCCCAGCTGCTCCTTGCCGCCGGGGAAGAAGTGGTAGAGCGATCCGAACGGCGCGTTGGCTGCGGCGACGATCTGCTTCAGGCCCGTGCCCGTGTAGCCGTTGCGGCGGAAGAGCTCGGCGCTCGCGTCCAGGATGCGTTCCTTCGTGTTGCCCACCATCCGACTCTACCCTACTCTCTCGCTAGAGCGATCTATCAAATCGGAGGCGATCGTGCCGGAGATCGAGCTGTCGGCAGGGACCATCGACTACGAGGACACCGGGGGCGAGGGGCCGGTCCTGGTGTTCCTGCACGGGGTCACGATCGACGGCTCCGTGTGGCGCGAGGTGGTGGCCGGCCTGCGCGACGGCCACCGGTGCGTGTGCCCGACGCTTCCCCTCGGCGCGCACCGCCGTCCGATGCGGCCCGACGCCGACCTGTCGCTCCAGGGCGTGGCCCTGCTGGTGGCGGAGTTCCTCGAGCGGCTCGACCTGCGCGACGTGACGCTCGTGCTGAACGACTGGGGCGGCGGGCAACTGCTCGTCCCGCTCGGAAGGGCCGAACGGGTCGGCAGGCTGGTCCTCACCGCATGCGAGGCCTTCGACAACTACCCTCCGGGGCTGCCCGGCCGCCTGATCGAACTCGCGGCCAGGACCCCTGGCGGGCTGTGGCTGACCACTCGGATGCTCGGGCTCAGGTCCTTCCGCAGGGCGCCAGGCGGGTGGGGCTGGATGAGCAAGCGGCCCGTGCCCGACGAGGTGATGGACCGCTGGTTCGGGCCCGTCAGGGCCAGCCGGGCGATCAGGCGGGACCTGGCCAAGTACGCGGTGTCCGTGCCGCCGCGGCGGGTCCTGCTCGACTGGGCCGAGGGACTGCGGTCCTTCAAAGGGCCCGTCCTGGTGGCGTGGGCGGTGGAGGACAGGCTGATGCCACGGGATCACGGGCCGAGGCTCGTGGCGCTGTTCGAGGACGCGAGGCTGGTGGAGATCGAGGACAGCTACACGCTCATTCCCGAGGACCAGCCCGGGGTGCTCGCCCGCGCGATCGAGGAGTTCGTCGGCGAGACCGCCACGGGCGGATCGCCCGCCTGACACCGCCCATCCGACCCGTCCCGCTGTGCTCCGACCCGTCCCGCTGTGCCCGGAGGAGGGGGTGGATCGCCCGGCCGGCAACGCCCGGTCGTGTCCGGGGAGGGGGTGGACCGCCCGCCTGGTAACGCCCCGCCGTACCAGGAGGAAGGGGGTGGATCGCCCGCCTGAACCCGCTCGGCGTGCGCGGCGGGGCCGGGGAGGACGTAAGGAGGGCCGGGCGGCTGGGGCCTTCTGGAAAGCGTGTGGGCGCAGCGTAACGTTTCGATTATCTTTTGCCCTTCTACCTCGGTGGAGGGGCTTTTCGGATCGGCTCCGCCGTACGAAGGTGGAGGTATGAACGCGACGGTAGGCGACCGGCTCCTTATGCACGGGAACACCGTTGGAGAAGGGGACCGGCGCGGGGAGATCATCGAGGTACGCGGCTCCGACGGGGGGCCTCCGTACATGGTCAGGTTCGAAGACGGTCACACCGGCCTGGTGTTTCCTGGCCCGGATGCGGTCGTCGAGCATGCGTAGGATTTCCATGTGAAATCCCAGATCATCTCGCTGACCACGGGGTCGCGCGAGACGGTACTCGACATCACGAGCGAGTGCGCGGACTTCGTGCGCTCGGTGGGCGGCGACGGCTTGCTGCACGTGTTCGTGCCGCATGCGACGGCGGGAGTGGCGCTGCTCGAGCTCGGCTCGGGCAGCGACGACGACCTCCTGGCCGCACTCGACGACCTGCTGCCTGCCGACGACAGGTGGCGACACGCCCACGGATCACGGGGTCACGGCCGGTCTCACGTGATGCCCGCCCTGATCCCGCCCTACGCCACCGTTCCCGTGCTGGGCGGGCGGCTGGAGCTGGGCACGTGGCAGTCGATCGCCATCGTCGACCTGAACGTCGACAACCGTGAACGGCAGGTTCGCTTGTCGTTTTTGTCTGATTAATTCGTGTGGAGTACGGCCGTCATCGTGGCGACCGTTGACGACTGAGGGTCACAGCGTGTGGACTGTCCCGAAGCGATGACCGCATATCAGGAGGGATACAAGTGAGCGCGACCGCGGGTCAGGCGCAGGGCGAGCGCGGCCTGGCCGAACGACTCGGCCTCAAGCCGGGTCAGGTGGTGCAGGAGATCGGTTGGGACGAGGACAGCGACGATGAGCTTCGCGAGTCCATCGAGAACCTGACCGGCACCGAGCTTCTAGACGAGGAAACCGACGAAGTAGCCGACGTGGTGCTGCTGTGGTGGCGCGACGGCGACGGCGACCTCTTCGACGCTCTCAGCGATGCGATGCGATCTCTGGCCGACGCGGGCCAGATCTGGCTCCTGACTCCCAAGGCCGGCAGAGACGGCCACGTGGAGCCGAGCGACATCGGGGAGGACGCCGCCACCGCGGGCCTCTCGCAGACCAGCAGCATCTCCGCAGCACCCGATTGGTCGGGGACCAGGCTCGTGGCGCCCAAGGGCCGTCGCTAGCTAGACGTGACGCCTGCCGTACGACCGAGGAGGTCGTACGGCAGGATGAATCGCATGGCTCCCGACTTCGAACTGCCCGACCAGCACGGCACCCCGGTCAGGCTGTCCAGCCTGCGGGGCAGGCGGGTGCTGTTGATCTTCTATCCGCTCGCGTTCAGCGGCGTGTGCCGCAGCGAACTCGGCCAGGTGCGCGACGAGCTCATCCCACGCCTGCCCGCCGACGTCCAGGTGCTGTCGGTCTCCGTCGACTCCATGTTCACCCATCGTGCGTGGGCGGAGCAGGAGGGGTACGAGTTTCCCCTGCTATCCGACTTCTGGCCACATGGACAGGTCGCTGAGGCGTACGGTGTGTTCGATGAGACGAAAGGGCTCGCCAAGCGCGGGACCTTCCTCATCGATGGCGAGGGCGTGATCAGGTGGTCGGTCGTCAACCCGATCTCCTCGGCGCGTGATGTCGCCGACTATCTCAAAGCATTGTCCTGACTGTCGTATCGGAGGACACCATGCCCTGCTACCGGTGCGGGGCCCGGCAGACCGACCCGGTTCGCGGCGCGAGTCCGTGGCGGCGTGGGGTGCGCGGCGAGGTCCAGGTGCTCATCTGCCCTGACTGCCAGCGTGCCCACGACCTCGAACTCGACCTGTGCGAATCCTGCGGCTCCACGTCGCTCATCTGCCGGCTCGGCGAAGTCGAGTGCCGCGACTGCGGCTCGGTACGGCTCGCGCGGCTCACCGAGCCCGCAGGATCGGAGCCGCCCCCCGGCCTGGCCGACGAGGTCGAGGCGGCCCTCAACAGAGTGCTGGGTCTTTCCCGACAATAGGGTGCGCTATCGTTCATAGCCGTTGACCTGCCACCCGCCTCCCAGGATGACCGCTATGAGTTCCTACGTTGTCGCGCTCGATGTCGGCGGCACGTCCATGAAGGGCGGCCTCGTCAGCGAGAACGGCCAGGTGCTGGTCACCGACCGGCGCGCCACACCGCGCGCCGAGGGGCCTGACGCCGTCGTCACCGCCATCCGCGAGTTCATCGCCGACCTCGCCGCCCGCGGAGGGGCGGGCCTCGCGGGAGTCGGCCTCGCCGTCCCGGGGCTCGTCACGGCCACCAGCGCCGTCTACGCCGCCAACCTCGGCTGGCGCGACGTGCCCGCGCAGGCCTTCGTCGACATGGACGTCCCCGTCATGCTCGGACACGACGTCCGCACCGGCGGGCTCGCGGAGAGCGTCCTCGGCGCGGGACGCGGCGTGTCCGACTTCCTGTTCCTGCCCATCGGCACCGGCATCGCCGGCGCGATGATCCTTTCCGGCCGGCCGTACGGCGGCGCCGCAGGCTGGGGCGGCGAGATCGGCCACATCCCCGTCTTCCCCGACGGCGAGCCGTGCGCCTGCGGTCAGCTCGGCTGCCTGGAGACGTACGCGTCCGCGGCCTCGGTCGGACGGCGCTACAGCGAGCGCTCAGGCGTGCCAGGGGTCAAGGCGGAGGAGGTCGTCGCCTCCGACGACCCGGTGGCCATAGAGGTGTGGGACGAGGCCGTTGAGGCGCTCTCACTGGCGCTGGCCACGTACACGCTCCTGCTCGACCCCTCCGTCATCGTCCTCGGCGGCGGCCTCGCCGAGGCGGGCCCCGCCCTGTTCGATCCGGTACGCACGAGGCTGGTCAAGCGACTCGCGTTCCGCGACGCGCCCCCGCTGGTGCCGGCGTCGCTGGGAGTGAACGCGGGCATGCTGGGCGCGGCCCTGCTGGGCTGGACCGCGGCCGGCCGGCCTTCGGTAGGGGAAGGATGGACAATGGATGTGCGATCGGCGCCCGCGGTGTCGTAAGGTGTAGTGCCGATCAGGGGCGGTTAGCTCAGCGGTAGAGCACTCGCCTTACAAGCGAGGGGTCACTGGTTCGATACCAGTACCGCCCACCAGCGCAAAGAAGCCCGGTAGCGATCTTGCTACCGGGCTTCGTGCCATTAGCGTGCCATTAGGTCGAGTTGATCATTGTGTCTATCGCGTTGACGATCTTGCGGTCGGCCTCTTCGGTGCTGTGCTGGTAGATCAACGCGGCGCGCACCGAATCGTGACCCATCCGCGCCATGAGATCTTTGAGGCTTGCGCCGGACGCGGCGGCGATCGTGTTGCCTGTGTGGCGAAGATCATGGAAGTGCAGACCAGGCATGCCGATCTTCTTCGTGTTCTCGTCCCACTTGGCCGCGCGCCTGAAGTTGCTTCGGCGCAGGACGCCGCCCCGTGAGCCGGTGAAGATCAGGTCATCTGGTTCTGGTCCCGTGAACGAGTCGAGATGTTCCTGTACGGCGGGGATGATCGCCTGCGGGATGGCGACCGTGCGAACACCGGCGCGTGACTTGGGCGGCCCGACCAGGAGTTCGCCAGTGTCCAGCTCGACGTGCTGTTGCCGAACGCTGACCGTGCCCTTCGCCAGGTCCAGGTCCATCCGCCGTAGGGCGGCCACCTCACCCCACCGCAGGCTCGCGAAGGTGGCCAGGAGGATCAGTGCCCGCAGACGCTTCACGACGAGGTCAGCCAGCTTGAAGACCTGCGCCACCGTGAGCACCGGTCGCTCATCGGGCTTCTCCTCACCGGCTCCCCTGATGCGACAGGGGTTGCGCGGGATGATCAGGTCGTCTGCCGCCGTCATGAGCACGGCGCGCAGGAAGCGGTACGCCTTGGCCACCTCCGACGCGCCGACGCCGTTCGAGATCAGCGCGACCCGCCACTCTCGAACGGCCGACGTGTCGATCTTTCCGAGAAGGAGCCCAGCGCATCAAGGTCAGGGGTCAAGGTCGTTCGTCCAGTAGGGCGCTCCACCTTGACCCCTGGCCTTGATCCGCTGCATTGCATGTGGGACGAGGCAGACGGGAAGATCGGGCAGGGCGGAGCGCGAGGTAGGGGATTCCTGCCGTTCGATCCCATGTGGCATGCTCTGCGCTGTGACTGAGCCCGAGGATCCTCAGCTCTACCGTTCGCCGACCAATGCCCCCGAGGACTATGAAACGGTCCGAACCATAGGGACTGTCTCCATGGTCGCCGGTGTCGCCATATCGTTCGGGATTCTGATCTTCGATGGACGATCCCCCTCGTGGCCATGGCTCGTTGGTCTGTGGATCATGGCCCTAATCGGCATTGGCTTGCGGGTTGAGGCGGGAATTCGTGAGCGTCGACGCTCTTAAGCATTGGCGTGCCATCGACGTGCCATTAGAGCCACGTGGGGGACCACATCGGGCGTGAGTGTGGGCCCCGCCAACTTCACAGATGTCCATGATCGCCGTGCCATTAGCGTGCCATTAGGCCACGTCGAGTGAGCCTCATGCCGCGAGGTGAACGAGGCTCCCACGCACGTCAACCGCGCTCCACAGGCGATCTTGGCTCCTTACAAGCGAGGGGTCACTGGTTCGATACCAGTACCGCCCACCTGCGAAAAGGCCCCGTCTCCGACTGCGGAAACGGGGCCTGAGTGACTAAGTGAGTGACTAACTCCCAAAGATCTTGTCCATCGCCGCAGCTCCTTGCATGATCACCGGCCGGATCTGGTGCCGGTAGACCGTCTCGGTCACCACCGTGTTGGAGTGGCCGACCAGGCGCGAGATGTCCTCGATCGGGACGCCGGAGTCCGACAGCACCGACACGAAGCTGTGCCGCAGCTCGCGCGGGGACCATTGCTTGCCGACGAGACCGGCTGCATCCACCACCTTCCGGAAGTCGCGTCGTACGTTGTGCGCGGTGACCGGCGTTCCCGTCCTCGTGCAGAAGACGAGGTCGGTGTCCTGCCATCGCTCGCGCGCCTTCTCTCGTGCGGTCTGCTGGACGTCCCAGAGCAGACGAAGCGCCTCCACACAGCGGCGGGGGAGCTTGAGCGAGCGCCGGGACTTCACGGTCTTCGTGTCGCCCTTCTGCCGGACGGAGCGCCACACGTAGATCGCGAACTCCTCGTGGTCCCATCCCGCCTCTGCCACTGGTAACCACGCCTCGCGCTCTGCGTCGTATGCGACGACGTGAGACCAGAGCAGCGCACGCAGTTCCTCGGTACGCGCGCCGATCAGCAGCGACAGGACGATGTACGCCCTGATGCGCTCGCCGCTGGTCTCCGCCTCGGCCAGGACGGCCAGTGCTTGAGCGAGGGCGAGCGCCTTGGAAGGTCGGCCCGCGCGACCGTCCGGGATGTCGCAGAGATCGACCACGTTCCGCTTCACCATGTCGCGCCGCATGGCGCTCTTGACGGAGCGGTTGAGGATGCCGTGGATCAGCTTGAGTGACCTGGTGCCCAGCTCGTCCGTCTTGCTCGCGAGCCAGCGATCGACGTCCTCCACGGACAGGTCACGAAGCTTGCGAGCACCGAGCGCCGGGATCACGTGCTTGTCGGCGTACGTGTGGTACATGGTGACCGTGGCCGGGGATCTGCCGCTCAAGGGCTCGCTTCGCTCGCCACGCCGCCGCCCGCTCCGGGCGGCCTGCGCGCCGGGCGTGCGGCCTTGGGGGCCGGTCCCGGCGCGCACCGCCCCCGCTCCTGGCGGCGTGACGACCAACAAGCACAGGCCATGCAGGACGCTGAGTCCAGCAAGCCACCTGATGGCCGTTCCGCCGCCGGCCTCCACCGCTACGCGGCCCCTACGGGGTGCTTCGCATGCGCGCCGGCCGCTGCACTCCGAAGACGCATGGATCACGGGCTGAGGTCCGTACCCCTGCCCCCGACACCGCATTGTTCGTGTCCCTTGGTCGGCGTCAACTCCGTCTGCACGCCATGGACGCAGGACGCGTGGAAGCCGCACGGCAACGGCTCCGAAGACGGAGTTGACACCTCGGTCGGGCCACACAATCTGGCAGCTATCGGGGGCGGGGGGAGGAGTGGGCTGTGGGAAGAACCGACCCACGACCAACGGCACGACGCTCCGGCTCGTTCGACGGCGATGCTCATGGGAGCGCTGCCAGGTGAATGCAATTCGGGCAAGCCCGGTCCGCTGTGGGCGAGAACGGCATCGACCAGCCGCACACGGGCAATGGGTACACCGGCTCCCCGCACAAGCTGATCTTCGTGTCGAGTGGTACGGCGTGCTGCACCGCTTGCCGTCCAGTGCCGGACAGCCCGAGCCGGTAGGCCTCGCAGGGATGGTCCGACCCCGATTCCGTGCCGTACACGAGCAGGTCGTCCCAGTGAACCGGCCAGCGCCGAACGCCGCCCAGTAGATCGTGGGCCGCGTCGTCGAGCTCGAACAAGGCCAGGGTGCCGTTGCGCAGGACCATGACCACGGTTCCACGCTGACCGATCAGCCACGCGCCAGAGCCACGGGTTCGAGCGGGACTGTGCAGCAAGTCCACGATCTTGGCACGCACTCCCGGCATGTGCCGAGGCGATGTCACCCCGGTGCCTTGCTCGCTGTCCCCACGTCATCAGATACGGCCGACAGCGGTCGTTTCTCCCGAAGGTCGGCGTAGCGGAAGGCGATTCGTCGAGCGGCCCGTGATGGATCCATGGCCGGATGACGGGCGTACACGGCACGCTTGCGCCGCTCGTCCCACCCCGACCGCCACCAGAACCACTCGCCGTCGCACCACACCACCAGCCCGACCCAGACGGAGACGAGCGCCATGCCGTACCCGTCGTGAGTGTCCGCTGCTATGTCATGCTCTTGCCGCAGTGCGTCGCGCAGTATGTCTGCCGATAGCACTGCTTGTGACTCCTTGCCGTTCCTGGGCACGGCAGTAATCTGGTTCTGCATCGTTGACGCCCCAAAGCTCTCGATGCGTTCTGGACCCCCGTTGTGGGCGGTGTTCCAGCACCGTGCTCCCATGGCGGGGGTCCTACTTAGTCCCCCACTTTAGGGGGGCTAAAGTCGAGGGTAGAACCTGGCCTTAGCCCTCGCAATAGGGGGGCTAAAACCGGCTCGCGTCAGTCGCTGAGGAGGCATTGCCCGGATGGATCTGAAGACGCTGAGGGAAGTCGCCCAGATGAGCGACCCCGTGGAACGAGCCCGCATCCTCAGTCGCCTCATGACCGAGGAGCAGGGCTTGGTCACCGAAGCGGCGAAGATGCGACGCCAGGCGATCGCCGAGGCACGCGAGTCCGGCATGAGTTTGGAAGAGATCGCCGGGCGCTTGGGCGTGTCTCCCGGCCGCATCTCGCAGATGAGGAGAGGGCCAGCGGCCCGCGCACCGGAAGGGCCAGCGTCTCCGGCACCCAGGGTGCTGGTCCAGCGAGCGTTGCCGACCGAGCCAGCCGTACGCGGCTCCAAGTCACTCTTCCTCGCAGAGGCGGAACGACAGGGGCTCAAGGCCGACCGGCGGATGCTGTACGTCGGGCTGGAGCCCGCCAGCGATCATGTGGCGGCTTGCCTCCGTGTCGAGCCAGGCGCGGAGATCGTCGCCAGACGCAAGATGATGTTGGCCAACGACGTGCCGGTGAGAATCGCGACCAGCTACTTCCGCGCCGATCTGTTCGGCGACACCCGGTTGGCCGAGCCCGAGTTCGTGCAGCCGTCGCTGCAGTCCGCCTTGACCGCTCTCGGCTACACGTTCGGTCACGCGGAGGAGAACCTGACCGCCAGGCCGCCGACGCCCTTCGAGCGGGAGACTCTGGAGCTTGAGCCCAGCGAGTGGATCGTCCAGGTCCTCCGAGCCAGCTACTCCACCGAGGGCACGCCCATCCACGTCCTGGAGACGATCTGCGCCGCCAACCGGCACATCTTCCCCATCGGACAGGTCTCCGGGTACGACGAATTCTGAGAAGACGATTGAGAAGATCGGATGCTCACGTATCAAGATCAGACATTCATCAATTTTCGTCAGTTCACCTCAGGCGATCATGCACGTCGCTGGGTCGACATCAAGCGCTTCGGTCTGTCCCGCCCGGACGCCGACGTTACCCATCTGCTGACGGAGCTGATTGGCCAAGAACAGTACCGGGATGACTATGCCGGAGGAGGAGTCGAGGCCAATGGGCTCCGTCATGGCCCCTACTGGCTACGGAACGTGAGCCCGGCCGCATACGTGCTCGTTGATGAGGCGAGCGCGAACGCTATTCTCCGCGACTGGGCGGCACAGTTCGGTCCTCTTCCTGTGGCTCTGTCCGCCCGGCTGGAACGCGAGGTTCATGCACTGGTCGCAGGAGCCACTGAGAGGTACCAGCTCAAGGATCTCGGTTATGAGGCGTTTCACGACTGGGGCGGGGTTCATAACGACTTCCACGAGCTGGTTGTCATCGATCGCCCTGCCAAGGCTCTGTCGCTCCTGGTCGCCGCCGACGACTGAACGTTTTGAGGGGACTGGTAGTCGGCTGGACGGGCGGCATACCGAGTGACTAACTGGGTGACAATCGCCTCGGACGACCATGGACTAGAGGGGATCACCCTGGACCGTAAGCGCAGGTGAGCCTCGTAATCCGAGGTGGTCCCGCCCTCTTCGAGGGTGCCTTACAAGCGAGGGGTCACTGGTTCGATACCAGTACCGCCCACCAGCGCAAAGAAGCCCGGTAGCGATCTTGCTGCCGGGCTTCGTGCCATGAGCGCGCCATGAGGTCGAGCTGATCACGGCGTCTACCGCGTTAACGATCTTGCGGTCGGCCTCGGTCGGTGCCCGCGCTGTAGCGAGGACCAGGTCTCCGTGCGGTTGAGCCGAGTCGGTCTGGGTCCGGATGTGGGATGTGGCAGACGGATGGGACCGTCAGACCGGGCCTGCAGAAGTCGACGTGCCGAAACGTGTCGCTAGATCGCCCGGGGCCGGTTGTCCGCAGGGTCCACATGGACGATCTCCTCCACCGTCACCCTGTGGTCGCGGCCGTTGTGATAGCCGAACGACTGGCCGGGCTCGTTGGCGAGCTGTGAAAGGGTCGCGTCCGGAGTTTGCATCGTTCGAGGGTGAGTCTGATCTGGCCGAGTGTCATGAGGAGATTGCGTTGTGACACAGATGTCCTCTCGCCGCCGGCAACGTCAAGGACGAGCGTCATCACGCCTGCTTGATGCTGCTTCGCCAGGCAGTGGGGCAGTTGCTCGTGCCGCCCCGGTGATGGGTGAGTCGGTTACCTCCAGGACCCGCGCGGAGGTCCGCAAGCCGAATCACCTTCTCAAGTCGTGCGATTCGGCTGGGCCGCGCGAAGTACCTGTACATACACTGGCGGCATGAGCGCGCAACCGCAGGAGTTCTCCCCCGAAGGCCCCCCGCTGGAGAAGAATCTGCGCGCCATCCGCAGAGCGCTGGTCGTCCCGCAGGACCGAGATGGGTTCGACGCAGGTCTTGACGTCGTCTTGGCTGAGGTCCGCGCCAGTTTGGACCTCGGCCGACTCAGCGAATTCATCCATACCTGGTGGCTTGTCGCGTGCGACTCGATCAAGGATCCGCAGGGCCGGAGAGATCTCTACGAGCGGGCTGCCCGTGTCCAGGAACTGGCCGATGGCGGCAAGCCGATCCCTCGGGGCGACAAGACATGGCGCCAACTGCTGGCTGAGCGCGGGGTCGAGCGGTAGGTGTATTCGATCGTTGAGCCCGATCCTGTCGCTCAAGAACAGATCGCGGCGCTCCCCGAGGATGCCTTGCGGTATCTGGCCGGAGTGCTGGACTTGATTGAGCTGGAGCCCTGGGCCGGCGGACCGCAAACGCCCGGCAAGCCCGACGGCAACATGCGCGTCATGCCATTTGGAGAACGTGGGCTCGTGACCTATCTGGTGTTGGAGCCCCAACGCGAGGTATACATCATCCGCGTGCAGTGGATCTAGCTCGAGGGGTGATCATATTGCGCTCTAACTGCCGAGGCATGCGTAGTGCCCCCACAACTCCTGCCTGCCTGGGCCGCGCTGAGTGACTATCTGGGTGACAACGGCCATGGACGAGTCCGGACGGCGAGAGACCACCATGGACGGTGTGTCCAGATCAGGGCAAGTACTGGAGCTGCTCCCTCCCTAATCCGAGAGCTTCCGGTAGGTCGTCGGCCGCCCTCGGCCCCCCAGTTGCTCGACGAGCCCTCTCGATCTCAGTTCGCGTAGTGCCTTGCGGATGTTAGGCGCGGACAGGTTCAATTCCTGCTTCAGATCGGCGACAGTGCGTGTCCCGGCGGCCAAGGCGTCGTAGACACGTAGCTCCGTCTCGTTCAGGTCGTCGCCCGGGCGTATGACGGGAACTGCCTGCTGCCTCAGGACGACGGTGAATCGGATGGCGGCGTCGATGTAATGCGCAGGCGGAAGCCCGGCCTCTGCCAGGGCATGGGCCACGATCGGGATGCCGGTTGCCAGAGCCTCGATCACTCGCGCGCCTGTTTCTGGTGTGCGAGCGTATTGGCAGATCGCAACGAGTCGCGCATTGCGTGCGGAAGTGACGGCATCCTGGCCGAGCCGGTCGACCGTGATGCCATACAGGCCGCCCGGGTTGGAGACGATCAGCCGGTCACGGCGGAGCCGAACCTCCACGGCCATGCCGGCCGACCAATGATCGAGGTCGCGGTGGAGAAGAGCGTTCGCGATGATCTCGCGAAACGCGATATATGGATAGGCGGGCCGATCACGAACAGTTCCGTCCGGCGCTGACACGACGCTGGTGTCAAAGGTTCGCCGTGCCCAGTCCAGGGCCTCTTCCAGCATCCGTGGAATGGCCCCAGTGATCGTCGTCTGGTTCCGAGCCCGCGATCCTGTGGGATCGGTCGGCAACGGCTCCGCCGAAGCCTGGATGACGAAGCGCGGAAACCACTCCTGTGGATGAACTCCCAAAGCCAACAGCCCTGCGACGGTCGGAGTGCCGTCGGGCAGAGTCACTCCAGCACGCCGGAGCAACTCGGCATCGTCAGGGAAACGGCCCAGGCCGTGGGGATCCCGTTCGCGGACCGAACGTAGGAACGCTGTGACAAGGTCGCTGTCCAGGTCCTCCCGGGTGGCGCCTGTCACGGGCTGCCGGTCGAAGAGCGGTGGCTTCCGGGCGGCAAGGAATGCCTGCTCTTCCAGATCCGACAGTGGGAAGTCTCCGTCGTACCCCCGCATGTATGCCGTACCTGACGCCGTGATTCGACACGGCTTGGCCGACGGATCGCATTCATGCACTCTGGCGACGATGACCGGTGCCCCATCCACTTCCGCGTCACTGATCGTAAGCTGGACAGGCGGCGAGAACGAGCGAGCCTTGTGAGCGAGGCCCTGCTTGAGAGCTTGCGGATCTGCAAGCTGTACCGGACGAAAGCCGGTGGCCTCGTCGAGGCCGAGGATGATCGTCCCGCCGCCCGGATGGTTTGCCAGTGCGCTCAGAGTTGAGGCGAGCGACTGCGGCAGCCCTCCTGCCGCCGACTTGACCTCGACATCGTCGTAGTCGCCTCCGGCCGTGCGGAGACGTGCGACCAACTCGTTCACGCTGTGGCTCATAGGTAAATGTAACCATGTGCTGGTTACATTTACTCGGGTTCTGGTTACATTTCATCCGGTTCCGATTCGGCGCCTCCAGACGCGTCGCCACCGAGAGTCCGGCGCCCCGGAGCCGACTGTCCGAGCATCGCATGGCCTGACGAGTTCCCGATCGACGTGATGCCGAGGCGTTCCCCATCCGGCGCCGCCGACGTCACTAGCCTCCTGATCGAGCGCCTTGCCAGTCGTCCCAAAGCCGCCGCCACCGCCCGTTCACCAGGAGAAGGCCTATCTGAAGCACGGGTCGTCCCACTGAGTGACTATCTGAATGACAACGGCCAGGGACGAGCGAGGACGGCCGAGGACTTGGGCGGAACGTTTGCCGAGGCGAGACCGTGAATCACCCAAGATCCCGACTTCTCCTGGCGTGCCTTAAAAGCGAGGGGTCACTGGTTCGATACCAGTATCGCCCACCAGCGCAAAGAAGCCCGGTAGCGATCTTGCTGCCGGGCTTCGTGCCATGAGGACTTGGCGACCATGGCGGCCAGCGCGTTGACGATCTTGCGGTCCGCCTCGGTCGGTGCCCGCGCTGTCGCCCGGGCCTGGTCCCCTCGCGGTTGAGCCGAGTCGGCCTGGGTCCGGATGTGGAATGCAGCCGACGGATGGGACCGTCGTAGACCGGGGCCTGAGAAAGTCTGCCGGGCTGGAGCGGTCGGCTCCAGGCTCGTCGAGGGGCCGTGCACGATGGGAGTCACCCATCAAGACAGCGTGTCGCTAGATCACCTGGGGCTGGTTGTCCGCCGGGTCCACCGGGACGATCTCCTCCACCGTCACCCTGTGGTCGCGGCCGTTGTGATAGCCGAACGACTGGCCGGGCTCGTTGGCGAGTTGTGAAAGGGTCGCGTCCGGAGCCTGGTCGGCGTCGATTTCGCCGTCCTGGACCGTGAAGCTGTAGTGGCCGCCCGCGCCGGCGTCGGCGTCGATCAGCGCGTGGAGCCGGTCAAGCCGAATCCTGGAGGGCACCTGCACCCGGAGCGGCTGTGGTCCATCGACACGCAGGATTGCCCGCCCTCTGTCGGGCACCGGCTGGTCGCGGAATCCGGGCCGGCCACAGCATTTCTTGTACTTGCGCTGAGAGGTGCACCAGCAGGGCGCGTTGCGCTCCGGTGGCCAGGAGATCGCGTCCCGGGCCGGCAGCGTGGACAGGTAGGCCAGCCGTGTACTTCGACGCTGTGGGTCGCGTCCCGTCCGCTCGGCGAACGCGTCGACCTCCGCCAGGTCGATCGCGACCACGGAGACCCTGCCGAGTTCGGCCGAGTCGAGCAGCGATGACTCCAGCTCGCGACGGTAGTCCTCGTGGTCGAGGGGGAATGTGGCGTCGAGCAGCCCTTCGGCCAGGCCCTTGGCGTACTCCCGCGCGGGGAGATAGGCCATCCGAAGCCTGGAGCGCTCCCCGCCCAGCGCACGTTTCCCGGAGGGCGTGGCGGCAGTGCGGGCTGCGCTGAGCAGTTCCTCCATCGCACTTTCAAGCCGGGCCCTCGACTGCTGCCGGTGTTCGGGATCGGGGCTGCGCTCCTCGATCCGCTTGGACTCTTCCTCAAGCCCGAGGCTTCTGGCCAGAGCGGCCCCCTCCCTGGCCAGGAGCGCGCCACGGTCGGTCTGACCCTGTTCGGCGAGGAAGGCCGGAGCCAGGTAGTAGAAACGGACGTCGCGGCGCTCTGGTAGCAGGAACGACATGTCGCGATGGAGGGCCTCCATCTCGGCCAGACCCTCGGCGTCGCGGTGGGCCGCACGCAGGGCGCCCAGGGCGAAGCGCTGGTCGGGGTGGGCGTTGAGTACCTCGGTCAGCAGCTCGACCGCGTCGTGGAGTTCGTCGTCGTCATAGAGGTCGACCAGTTCCCAGGCAAGCTCGAACACCCCGGGATCGCCCTGGCTGCGCGGATCCAGCAGCACCTGCCGGACCGTCTCCCTGGCCGCAGACTCGTTGGTGAGTTCGCCGACCTCGTCAGGCTCGCCGAACTGGTCGTAGACGGTGTCGAGCACCTGCGTGGGCTTGAGGGGGTGGAAGAATCTGTCGGGAAGCATGGGCTCATTGTCCACACGGCGCGGGCACGATGAGCGGTTTCTCCTTGGCATGCGGGGACAGGAGCGACATCGTGTCGCTTCGACACGGCGTTGTGGTTCGAACGGTGCCGAATCTGCGCCGCATCTCAGTTGCGGGATCGTGTCTCTCGAATTCGCGGGCGCTTGGCGAGGCCGGCGATGAGCGCGGCCTGCTGTTCTCTGCATTGTTCGGGGGTGAGCCTCATCCGGCGCTGAGTGACTATCTGGGTGACAACGGCCATGGACGAGTCCGGACGGCGAGAGACCGCCATGGGCGGTATGCCCAGATCAGGGCAGGTACTTGTGGTCCGCTTCAGCCGTACCTGGTGGGTAGATCAGTGCGGCACGAACCGTCCCCGTGCGAACTGGGCGAGGAACGAACCGGAGGGTTGCGGGTCACCGGGGCCGGTGGCCCTTCTTTTTCCGGCCGGCCGGCACGGCCCGGCGGCCGGAGCCGTTCTGCGCGGGCTTTCGTGCCTGCCGCTGTGCCGGTTTCTCCGGAGGGGAGGCGGGGGTACGGCCGCGCGAGCTGTTCGCTGTCCGGCCGCGGACGATGCCGATGAAATCTTCCACCAGGTCAGTGGTCGCGTCCGTGGGCCAGGCCAGCGCGACCTGAGACTGCGGCGCGTCCGGCACCGGCCGGTAGGTGAGATCCCTGCGATGGTGGAGGCGTGCCAGCGACTGCGGAACCAGGAGCAGCCCGGTGCCCGCCGCTACCAGCTCGACCGCGTCGGCCGTCGTGGCCGGGCGGGTGAACGCGGGCAGCCCGGGCCGGACCGTCCACTCGATGGTGTCGTCCAGAGGATGAAGCACCTCGTCGTCGGTCAGGTCGGCGATGGCCACCTCGTCGGCGGCGGCCACCGCGTGGTCCTTGGGCACCACGACCACCGTGGTCTCCACGTAGAGAGGGATCACGCTGAGCCCGTCGCGGTCGACCGGCAGCCTGACGAAACCGGCGTCGGCGCCGCCGTCCCGCAGGAGTCCCACCACCTCGGCGGCGGGAACCGCGACCAGGGTGAGCGGCACGCCGGGCATCCTCTCGGTCCAGACGTTGACCCATTTCGCGGGTGTCACCCCGGGCACGTACGCCAGCCGGAACACCCTGCCGGTCTCCCCATCAGTCACGTGCTCAGGGTACCGATGTCAGGGGAACCGTTCCGACTGACTACTCTTGGCGCCATGACCTCGTCCAAGCCGAAGACCATCCAGACGATGAAGCCCGAGACCGCGGCCAAGAAGCTGGGTGTCCTCCTCTCGGCCACTCCCGCCGAGTTCCAGGCGGGTGTCGTCTCCAGGGACGAGCTGAACGAGTTGCAGTCGAGGCCTCCCGCCTGGCTCGCTGACCTGCGCCGCAACGGTCCGCACCCCAAGCAGGTCGTCGCCGCGAAGCTCGGGGTCTCCATTTCCGGCCTGACCAGGGGCGGGATCACCGGACCGCTCACCACCGCTGAGATCGACGCGCTGAAGGCGGAGAACCCGGCGTGGCTGGAGCGCGAGCGGTCCATCCAGGCAGAGACCCGCAAGGAAGCGCTCCGCCTCAAGCAACGCTAGACGGCTGGGATCCTGCTCGAGCCCGTCCTGCGACCTGCGACGAGCCCGTCCTGCCGCGAGTTCCTCGTCGTCCCGAGGAACCAAGGAGCTTACGCAGGGAGCTGGGGACGGGCTCTTGCCGCAGGTGGGCGTGCGCGGCACTGGTGGAAACGGCGGCCGTCTCGGAGCTGCTGATCAACTATGGTGACCGGTCATGAGGACGCTCATCGTCGGCGGCAGTGGCTTTCTCGGCAGCGAGCTCACTCGACAGTGTTCGCTGGCGGGGCACGAGGTGGCCGCGACCTATCTGACCCGGCGGCCTGGAGAGATCGCCGGCGTTGAGTGGTCGCCGCTCGACGTGCGCCGGCGAGAGGACGTCGACGTGCTGGTCGGCGCCTTCCGGCCGGAGGTGGTCGTCAACGCCGCCTTCCGGCAGGCGGATTGGACGACCACGGCGATCGGCGCCGTGAACGTGGCTCTCGCTGTCTCCACGGCGGGCGGACGCCTCGTTCACGTGTCGAGTGACGCGGTCTTCTCCGGCGCCGCGATTCGCTATGACGAGACGTGCGTCCCCGACCCGATCACCCCGTACGGCGCGGCCAAAGCCGCCGCCGAGACGGCGGTGAACGCGATTATGCCGGCTGCGGTGACAGCCAGGACATCCTTGATCATCGGCGACGGGGGCTCCTCGCACGAGGCCCTTGTGCATTCACTGGCCACCGGCACGGCGCGAGGGGTGCTGTTCACCGACGACGTGCGGTGTCCCGTGCATGTGGTCGACCTTGCCGCGGCGCTCCTGGAACTCGCGGCATCCGAGTATCGGGGTGTCCACCACGTCGCCGGAGCCGATGCCGTGAGCCGATACGAGCTTGGGCTGCTCATCGCTCGCCGCGACGGCCTCGACGCGGACCGTCTGCCTTCGGGCCGGCGGGCGGACAGCAGGGTGCCCGGCCCCCTGGACGTGCGCTTGGACTGCGCCATGACTCAGCGCCGGCTTCGGACCACGTTGCGCGGCGCGCGGCGGTTCCTGGGTGACGGTCGGCGGTGATCGCGCCCTCCGTCCGAAACGCGAGGGTGCCCGGCGTCCCGAGTGGGCTCGATATTGAGGTGTGGGGCGTCGCGATGCTCGGTACGGTAGGTCCAAGTTCGTCGGGCTTGATGTGGATGCGGGGTGAAGGGTGCCGGTTGTCGTTCAGCGACTCGCCGGTGCTCCTCGTCGGAGCCGTATCCCCTTCTGGCTTGGCGGGCTGGTCAGGTCTGGGCCGGCACGGGTCGAAGCTCGTCGGTTATCGCCTCTTAAGCCGGTGGTCGCGGGTTCGAATCCCGTCACGGACTTCGGGTCCGTGTAGCTCAGCGGTAGAGCACCGTATCGGCCGGTGGGCCCTCCCACATCCGCGCCGGTTCCAGACCTGATCGTCCGTCAGCCCTGCCGGTGGTACGGGTCGAATCTCGATCGGTTATCGCTCTCCAAAAGCGGAGACCCGGGTTCGAATCCCGGCGCCGCCTCCGGGCGGTGTGGTGTAGCGGCCTAGCACGTCATACGGCCGGTCGGTCACCCCACATCCGTACCATCGGCAGGGTCGGCGGGCGAGGGGAGCGGGTCGACGTCCTGCGGGATGCCGGGACCAGGTCGCCGGCGTGCGTGACCGCGGTCGGCGCCTCGATACGCCTCAAGGGGCGGCTACCTCTGCTGCGGCCGGTGCGGTCTACGGCCACGACCGAGCGTCTACGTACGTAAGAACAGGTACCTATACGGGGGTTTATACCGCCCCGGATACGCCCGTCGTCTGCGCATGCTGGTCGTGTCAGCAAGAAGGGGGGCGGATCCGGCGTAGCGGCCTGGTGGTCTTGGAAGGACGCCAGCCTGGACGTGAGCGGATCCGCCCCGGGCGGAAGGTGCGAGATGAACAAGTGCTCGGTAGCCGGCGTCATCGGCAGGAGCGCGGACCGGCAGACCTATGCGCAGGGCGGGGCCGCTCCCGAGTACGCGTGTGTGGAGAACCTGGAAGACAGGCGTTCGCCGGTCGAGCCCGCCTATCGCGAGCCTCAGCTGGACGCGGACGTGCGATGCGCCTCGTGGTCGCTTCCGCCCGACGCCTCCTCGGTGGCCTGGGCGAGACACCTCATCAGGGCCCGGCTGGCCTCCTGGGCCCTCGATGGGCCTTCAGAGGTCGCGCAGCTGCTGGTCAGCGAGCTGGTCACCAACGCGGTACGGCACGCGCGCGGGCCGTACCGGCTGGTTCTCTACGTCGTCGAGGACCTGCTGCGCTGTGAGGTCCAGGACGCGGACGAGATCCTGCCCCAACTCCGCCACGTCGACGCGGGCGACGAGAACGGCCGCGGACTGGCCGTGCTGGACCTGCTGGCCTGCTGCTGGGGCAGCCAGCGCACCCTTGAGGGGAAGAGCGTCTGGTTCGAACTTCCGGTGGTCGCCCCGGTCGCCTGCTGATCGGCGCACCGCCGTCAGGCGTGAAAGAAGCCCGGTAGCGATCTCGCCACCGGGCTTCGTGACCACCGCAGGCGGTCACATCAGCATCTGCTCGCGCCGTCGAAGCTTCGGACGCCGCGTGGCACCTGTGTGCTGATGGTCTGCCCCGGTCGCACGGTCTCGCAGGGCCCGTCCGTGCCGCGCGCCCACACGATCTTGAGGTTCAGCGAGTAGTCGCAGTCGTTTCTCGCATAGCCGGTCTTCATGATGCGTCCTGTGCGCTCCCAGACGGTGACACAGGTCGGGGCGTTGCCGGTAGGGACCGCCGCGGCGGCCTGGCCGGGGAGGGCGAGCAGGGTCGCGGCGAGAAGGCCGGACGCGGTGAGAACGGCACCTGTGCGGTGAGAGACGCGCATGGTCGGGCAAGTCCTTTCATGGGGAACCTTGCCATTAGTAATCAATTGGCCACGGACCGTCAAGTAGCCTCGCGGGAGCTCCAGCGGTGCGCGGCGGTCAGGAGGCGGGCAGGACGTCCAGGCGCTTCAGGAGGTCGCGGGCCAGCGGGACGCGCTTGCCGGTGTCGCCGTCGGCGTTGACGTCGATGTTCAGCGCGAACGTGTACAGCCGGCCGTCGCGCTCGACCCAGCCCACCCACCAGCCGATGGCGGGCTTGACGTCGAAGGCCCAGCCGGTCTTGGCGTACAGGGCGTAGCCGTCCTTCTCCTCGATCTTCAGCATGTCGCGGACCAGTCGCTGGTTCTTGATGGAGGCCGGCAGCTTCTGGCGGGCGAACCTGGACAGGAAGCGCGTCTGCTCGACGGCCGAGATCTCCAGCGGACCGTCGAGCCAGAACCGGTCGACCACGGTGCCGACCTCGCGGTCGCCGTACCCGAGGCGGTTGAGCCACTGCCGTTCCTTCTTGAGCCCGATCCGGCGGGCGATCGTCTGGAAGACGGGGACGTTGGAGGCCCTGATCGCGTCGCCGAGGTTCATGTCCTTCTCCCACTCGGGGAACGGCTGGGGCTTGCCGCCATAGGGGATCACCTCGTTCTCGTCCTTGACCGCGCCGGTCTCGAGCGCGACGAGGGCGTGGGGGATCTTGAAGGTGGACGCGGGGATCAGGCGGCGTTCGGCTCTGGCGCGGTCGACGACGGTGGTACGGCCGGTCCCGACGTCCATGAGGGCGAAGGTGCCGCGTACGCCGGCCTGGTCGAAGAGGGCTCGCAGGTCGTCCCTGACGATCGGACCGGCGGGGGAGGCGGCTTGGGCGGGTGCGGGGGTCGCCGTGGCGGGGGCCGCGACGCCTGTCAGGGCGGCGACCGTCAAGAGGGCGGCGTTCAACATCATCATGGGGCGCTTCATGCGGGAGATCAGACCAGCCGCGTGGCGACGTGTCCAATAGTGATATTGACCGTCCATCGATATAGGAACGGATATCGTGCCTGGCCGGGAGCAAGAGGAGGCCCGGCCATTCCCTGGGGAAGGCCGGGCCGGACCCGCTTCTTCTTCTCGACGCTTTCCCGCAAACCGTTGACATTCCCTTGCAGAATGTCGCAACGCCGAATCATGACGCCGCATCTGACGGCCCGTCACGCGGGCGCGTTACGCGGTGTCCTGTGCTTCAGCGTGATCCGGTTCGCGCGCCGTGCCGGTTCGAGCGTGATCGTGCGTGCCATTGCCGGAACATGGCGCAGATCATGGGTGATCATGATGGTGGTGCGCCCCTCCATCAGCCGGGCCAGCGGCTCCATGATCCGTGCCGCCGTGGACTCGTCCAGGCCGGTCATCGGCTCGTCGAGCACCAGCACCGGCGCGTCCCGCAGGATGGCCCGCGCGATCGCGAGGCGCTGCCGCTGCCCGCCCGACATCAGACGTCCCCGCTGCCCGATCGGGGTGTCGTACCGCTGGGGCAAGGTGTTGACGAAGTCGTGCACCCCTGCCAGCTCGGCCGCCTGCACGACCTCGTCGAGCGTCGCCTCCGGCCTGCCGTACGCGATGTTGTCGCGGACGGTCCCCGAGAACAGCAGGCTCTCCTGGTGGAGCAGCGTGATGTTGTCGCGGAGGGAGGCCATGGTGATGTCGCGGATGTCGGTGCCGTCGAGCAGGATCCCTCCGGTCAGAGGGTCGTAGAAACGCAGGAGCAGCTTGGCCAGCGTCGACTTGCCCGCGCCGCTCGGCCCGGTCACCACGACGAGTTCGCCGGGTGAGACGGTGAACGACAGGTTCAGCAGCGCCGGCTGGCGGCGCTTGGGATAGGTGAAGGAGACGTGGGCGAATTCGATGTACCCCCTGCTGCGCGCGGCCAGGGGTACGGCGGTGGCCCTGTCGGCGACCGCGGGACGTGCCCGCAGCACCTCCATGACCCTGTCGGAGCCAGCCGCCGCCTCGCTGACGGTGAGAGCGATCTCGCCGAGGCTCTGGACGGACGGATACAGGTAGGCCAGGTAGGCGGCGAACGCCAGCAGGCCACCGATGGTGAGGCGTCCTGAGGCGATCTCCCAGGCACCGAAGCCGATGATGACGATCAGGCAGATGGTCTCCAGCACCTGTACGGCGGGGCCGTACGCGCCGGACAGCCACGCCTGCGTCATGTTGGCCTTCAGCCAGGTGCGCCCTTCCCTGTGCAGATGGCGTGACTCCGACCGCTGACGGTTGTAGGCCTGGACGAGTGACTGGTTGGACAGGCTCTCCTCGATGACGCTGTTCATCGCGCCGTTGCTGAGCCGCTCGCGGGCGGCCGCGGTCCTGAACCGGCCGGCGAACAGCTTCGACACCAGCAGGAACGCGGGAACGAGCGCCATCGTCACCAGCGCGAGGTCCCATCTGATGTAGAAGGCGGCGCCGGCGAAGAAGATCACGCTGGCGAGTGTGGTGACCACCTTGACGAGCCCCGACCCGACGAGTTCCTCGATCGCCTGGATGTCGTCGGTGAGCCTGGCCATCAGGTCGCCGAGCTTGCGGTTGTCGAAGAAGTCGGGCGTCAGGGTCTCGAGGTGGGCGAAGACGGCGTCCCTCAGCTTGAGCAGGAAGCGCTCGGCTCCCAGCGCCGTGACGTAGGAGCCGGCGAAGGAGAAAAGGCCCGCGACCACCGCGAGCCCCAGCCATGCGAGGGCGGGGCGCCAGAATGCCCCGAGATCACCTGCGCTGAGCACCGCGTCGGTGATGTAGCCGAACAGTGCGATCGTCGCCACCTCGCACAGTGCGGCCATGATGGCGAGTACGACGCCCGCGGCGAACAGCTTCCGGAGGCCGCGGGTGTAGGGCCAGAATTCCCCGAATGTCCTGCGGATGGTGACGGCGGGAGCGAGGGGAGATCGGTCCCGGGCGGTAAATGAGAGCCGACGGGAAATCCATCGGCTCTCACGGGAACTACCTATCACCACCATCCGCCCCACCAGCGTCGGCGCCAGCCCCAGCCGCCACCCCAGCCACCGCAGCCGCACCTACGCCGGCGACAGCCCCACCAGCTCGCGCTTGTCGTCGGGCTCGGGAACAGTTTGTTGAGAGTCATTTTTCCTCCCCGTGATGTGCTGTCTCTCACAACAGGACGTTAGCACCCAAATCGGGATGAATCATCAATTGTCGTGCATATTGAACATCTCTTTGCGGCGAGACCTCAGGAAGATCAAAAGGCGATTTACGGTAAATCGCCGATAAACCTCGCACAGGATTCCCATACCTTGCCGGAACTGGGTCAATGCCGCCTCAAGCGGGTCTCCGCCGATCGCCGGATGGAGCAAATTTCGCCGTGATTTCGTTGTACGGGCAAAGAGGTCCGCGCAACAATCCGGACACAAAATTCCATGCGGGTATACGGATATTTCGGCATAAAGATGGTGATCTAACGGCGTGTCGCCACGGTTATGCCGCCCACGGTCAGAGCGAGTCGTCCCGCTGCGGCGGCCGGGACGAGCACGTGTGGCACGCGGTACGGGGGCGCGCGTAGTCGTACGCAAGCGCCTGCAGGAAGGGGAGAGGGGGTCGGGGGCGAGGGGAAGGGGGAGGGGCGCAGGCCGTGCACCACGCAGCGGCCTGCGCGAGCAGGCGGCTAGACGCCTGCGCGGGCGCGGCTGCTGCCGCCCATCGACTTGTCGAACATGGCCATCTCAGAGGTGTCCTCCTTGTCCACGTGGGTCTCCTCCATCCGCAGCGCCACCCCGAGCATGAAGAGCGTGGGCGCCCACTCGCCGATGAAGATTCCCCACCGGTCGGCCCTGTCGATCCCCGCGTCCTCGGCCGACGCGGAGATCAGCCAGGAGCAGATGGACGCGCCGATGGCGGCGAATCCCGCGACGTACATGTGGCCGGACCTGAGGCCCATCTGATGCAACTTCTTGATCATCTAAGATCCCCCCTTGTCGTGGGGAACCTGCCCTACCCTGCCGACCAAAACCCGGCATGCGGGCCAAAGAGTTCGTATTCCGACCGCTGGAGGACATCATGACCGCTGACCGTCACCGCCCCGGCTATGTCCGCCGCCGCCTGGGCAGAGCGTTGCTCGCGTACGCCGTCGCCCTGCTCGTCGCCGCGATCGTGGTCGCCTTCTGGTGGTTCACCAGGTGATCGGGGTGGCGCCGGATATTCGGATGTGGGGTCGCGCGTAGATCGCCTCCCCCACATCCGCCTCGACGGCGGGTCGAAACCGAAGGAGCACCACCGTGGCACGTGATCCCCTCGCCGCGGTCTCGACGACCGCGACGCCGCAGAGCCGGCCGATCTCCGGCCGTACCGACCAGGTCCCCAACGCGGCCGGCGGCTACGTCTTCGCCAAGGACCTGTGGACCAGGCTGGAGGACTTCCTCATTCTGGGCACCACGGGCGGCACCTACTACGTCGGTGAGGACAGGCTGACGGCCGAGAACGCGGATGTGCTGTTCCAGGCCATCGGCGAGGACGGGCCCCGGGTGGTCGCGCTGCTGACCGGCATCGCCACGGCCAGGCCGCCGCGCGCGCCGAAGCAGCGTCCTGCGCTGTTCGCGCTGGCCGCCTGCTATGCCAAGGGCGACGCCGACACCAGGCAGGCCGCCAAGTCGGCCCTGGCCAGGGTCGCCCGTACCACCGACCATCTGGCTCAGTTCTTCGGCTACTACAAGAACCTGGGCGGTAAGGCGACCGGCAGGGGCAGCGCGCCCGTCGTGGGCCGTAGCCTGCGCACGGCGCTCGGCTCGTGGTTCCTGACCGGCGACGCGGACGATGTCGCGTTCAAGGCGTGCAAGGCCGCCCAGCGCAGGACGCCGCAGGGTGAGGCGTTCTCGCTGCGTGACGTGCTGAGGATCGCCCACCCCGTTCCCGACGACGAGCGGCGCAGGACGCTGTTCGGGTGGATCGCGGGCAACGTCCACGACGATGTGGCCAGGGACGTGCTGCCCGCCGTCGACCGGTTCCTGAGCGCCAAGGCGGTCACGTCGGTCGAGCAGGCGGTGCGCGTGGTGAGCGAGGCGCGGGTGCCGTGGGAGTTCCTGCCCGACGCGATGCTGCGCGAGCCCGCGGTGTGGGACGCGCTGGTGGACACGGTCGGGATGACCGCGCTCATCCGTAACCTGGCCCGGATGACGCGCATCGGCACGCTCACGCCGATGGGCGAGGCCACGGCGCGCGCCGTCGCCCGGCTGTCCGACGCCGACGCGGTGCGCAAGGCCCGCATCCACCCGATGGACGCGTGGCTGGCCATGCGCGTGTACGGCTCGGGCCGCGCCCAGCCGAACAGGAAGGCGGACGCCCAGACGTGGACGCCGGTCCCGGCGATCCTCGACGCGCTGGAGGAGACCTACGAGCTGTCGTTCGGCGCGGTCGCGCCGTCGGGCAGGAGGCTGCTGGTGGCGGTGGACTCCTCCGGCTCGATGGGCCAGGGCGTCTACTCAGGCGGCTCGCTGCTCGGCACCGCCTACCAGGCGGGCTGCGCGCTGGCGGTCATGCTGGCCCGTATCGAGAGGGGCAACGTGCACGTGATCGACGTGGACACCGCGGTGCACGCGTCGAGGGTGACCTCGCGCACGAACCTGCGGGAGCTGTCCTCGTGGACGCCCTCGGGCGGCGGCACCGACCTGTCGCTGCCGTTCACGTGGGCGGCCGGCGAGCGGTTCGGCGCCGACGGGATCGTCGTCTTCACCGACAACGAGACGTGGGCGGGCCGCTCCCACCCGTCGCAGGCGCTCACCGCCTACCGCCGCTCGGTCAGCCCGGACGCCAGGGCCGTCGTGGTCGCGATGACCGCCGCCGGTTACACGATCGGCGATCCGGAGGACGACGGCGTGCTCAACGTCGCCGGCCTGGACGCCTCGTTGCCGATGGTGATCAACGGGTTCGTCAGGTCCTGACGTCCGGGTGCGCTCACAGGACCCGGTCCTAGAGGAGCTTGCCGAGCCCGCCACCGCCGCCGAGCAGCTTGCCGAGCAGGTCGGAGACGGGGTTGCCGCTGGCGTGGAACGGCGCCGGTGCGCCGGCGGCGGCGACGGCCGGCGCGGCTGCCACGCCCAGTGCCAGCGCCACGCCGGCGGTCATGATCGCGAAACGCTTCATTGTCAGTCCCCCTGTGGTGATCGTTGCCCGGCAGGCTATCGACCCGGGCGGCAAGGGCCCGTCAAGTGAGAGGTCGTGTTCATCAAGGGGGAGATGAGGCCTGGAGGGGAGGGTTGTGATACTTCTTCATGGTTCGCGAGCGTCTGCGCGAAACATCCTGATGTGGTGTTTTTGCCACGTCTTGGTGGGGCTCCTGGCACCTTGAAGTATGGACTCCTCGGAGGAGCGCTGGGTTTCCGCACTCCGTGACCAGGCCGCCCGCCTGGCCTTCCCCGAGTGGGTCCCCGGCCCCGACGACTGGACCTCCCTCTACACCAGCTTCGAGGAGGGCGGCGCGCCGCTGACCGAGGTGGCCGTCTACCGGGGCCATGATCGCATCCATTACATCCGCTTCACCGGCAACGAGCTGATCGCCTTCTGGACGAAGCTGGTCGACCGCATCGCCGAGTGAAACCCACCGCTGAACCCGCCGAAATTGTCGGTCGGGTACGAAAGACTGATGTCCATCATGGTGATCTCCCCTTCGCTTCCCTTCACCCCCGTGCGCTCCCCCTCGGGGGACATCGTGGTGTTCTACACGGGCACCGAGCCGCGCATGTCCCGTGAGCAGGCGCTGGCGCTGGCCGACCAGCTCCGCGAGCTGGCCACCGAGACGCCGGCCGCCGGCATGGCCCAGGCTCTTCGCTGGGCGGACTGATCACGATGACGCCTCCGACCGGCGAGCACCGGAACACGAGCCTGTACGTCGAGCTGGCGCTCACCGCCGCCGAGCGGGAGCGGGTCCGCGCGCTCGCCGGCGACGTGCCCGTGTGGTTCGCTCAGCCCAAGGAGCACACCCGGCGCGACGTCGAGGCGTTCGCCGCGGCGAGCGTCGCGGTCGGCAACTGCCCGCCCGAATGGCTGGCGCAGGCCGGCGACCTGCGCTGGCTGCAGCTGTCGTCCATGGGGATCGACAGATACCTGGATCTCGACTGGTCCGAGCTCGGGCGGCGCATCACCGTCACGAACCTGTCGGGCACGTTCGCCGATCCCGTCGCGCAGACCTGCCTCGCGGGCCTGCTCGCGCTGTACCGGGGCGTCGACGAGCTGGCGCGGCTGGGGGAGCGGCGGACCTGGTCGAAGGAGCCGATCAGACCCAGGCTGCGGCTGCTCACCGGGGCGTCGGTCGTCATCCTCGGCGCGGGCACGATCGCGCGGCGGCTGGCCGAGCTGCTGGCCCCCTTCGGCTGCCGTGTGACGCTCTACTCGCGCCGGATGAGCCTGGCCGAGCTCGACGCCCTGCTGCCGGAGACCGACGTGCTGGTGGGGTTGCTGCCGGGCACCGAGGAGACGGCGGGCCTGGTCGACGCGGCGCGGCTGGCGCTGCTCCCGCCCGGCGCGATCCTCGTCAACGCAGGGCGCGGCTCGCTCCTCGACGAGGACGCGCTGGTGGCGGCGTTGCGGGAGGGACGGCTCGGCGGGGCGGTCCTCGACGTGACGGCGACCGAGCCGCTGCCGGCCGGACACCCGCTCTGGAGCACCCCGAACACGCTGCTCACCCAGCACACCGCGGGCGGCTCCGACCAGGAGTCGGGCCAGATCCTCGAGGTGTTCGAGGACAACTGGCGCAGGTTCGTCGCGGGGGAGCCGCTGCGCAACGTCGTGCGGTGGTCGCGGGGCTACTGATCCCTCCCCGGACGGCCACCGCCCGAGGCCGCGGGATGGGCGGCCGCGGGGTGCGGGTCCTCAGGGTCAGCCCTTCACCGCCCCGCCGAGCAGGCCGGAGACGAACTGCTTCTGGAAGACGAGGAAGACGAGCATGAGCGGCAGCGTCGCCAGCAGCGCGCCGAGCATCAGGCCCGCGTAGTCGACACGGGTCAGCCCGGTCAGGTGGCTGAGCGCGACGGGGAGCACGTACTTCTCCTCGGAGTTGAGCATCAGCAGGGGCCAGATGAAGGAGTTCCACTGGCTCATGAAGGTGAAGATGACCAGGGCGCCGAGCTGCGGCCGTACCACGGGCAGCACGAGCCGGTAGAAGATCCGCAGGTCGCCCGCGCCGTCCAGACGCCCGCTCTCGATCAGCTCGTCGGGGAAGTCGAGGAAGGCCTGCCGCATCAGGAAGATGCCGAAGGAGTTGGCCAGGAACGGGATGACGATCGCCTGGTAGGTGTCGACCCAGCCGATGCTCGCCATCATCTGGAACAGCGGCACGAGCAACACCTGGAAGGGGATCATCATCGTCGCGAGAACCGCCGCCAGCAGCACGCCGCGGCCCCTGAAACGGAACTTCGCCAGGCCGTACCCGGCCATCGCGCTGACCAGCGCGCTACCCGCGGTGTAGACCAGCGCGGTGGCCAGGCTGTTGACGATCACCCTGCTGAAGCCGACCGCCTCCTCCAGCCCGCGCAGGTTGGCCAGCAGGTCGTCTCCCGGCAGGAACGGCGGCGGCGAGCGGAACAGCTCGCTCGTGTCGTGGGTGGAGGCCACCGCCATCCAGTAGAACGGCACGACGCTGACGAGCGCGCCCGCCGCGACGAGCAGCCAGACCAGCAACCGTCTCATTTCAACCACCTGAACTGCGCGTAGGACAGCAGGCCGATGATCAGCACGATCACCCACGCCATCGCGGCGGCGTAACCGAAGTCGAACTGCTTGAACCCCACCTGGAACAGCAGCAGGATCGGCGAGAGCGTCGCGTCGTCCGGCCCGCCGTCGGTCAGCACCTTGTTCTCGTCGAACAGCTGCAGCGTCCCGATCGTGGAGGTGATCGAGCAGAACAGGATCACCGGCTTGAGCTGCGGCACGATCACGCTGGTGAACGTCCGCCACGGGCCGGCGCCGTCGATGGCCGCGGCCTCGTACTGCGCCTTGCCGATCGACTGGAGACCGGCCAGCAGGATCACCATGTTGTAGCCGGTCCACCGCCAGGTGATGGAGGCGATCAGCGCCACCCGCGCCCACATCGGGTCATCCAGCCAGCCGATCTCGTGCCCGAGCAGCTGGTTGACCATGCCGCCCTCGGTCTTCAGCAGCACCCTGAACACCACCGCGTACGCCACCAGGGTGGTCACGGCGGGCAGGAAGAAGGCGACCCGGAGGGTGGCGCGGAAGCGCAGCCACGACTGGTTGAGGACATAGGCGAGCACCAGCGCCAGCCCGATCATGATCGGTACCTGGACGACCAGGATGAGGCCGACGTTCAGCAGCGACCTGCCGAACCTGGCGTCGGCCAGCAGCCTGGCGTACTGGTCGAGGCCCGCCCACGAGGTGACGCCGTCCTCGGTCCGCTGGAAGCTCTGCATCAGCGAGGCCGCCAGCGGATAGGCGAAGAAGACGGCGAACAGCGCGGTGGCGGGGCCCGCGAAGATCCACGGGATGAGCCGCCGGTGGCGGGGACCCGTCAGGGCCGGAGCCCCGACGAGCTTCTCGGTCAGCGCGGTCACGACGCCGCGATCTCCCGCTTGGTGGCGGCCGAGATCTGCTTGGCGGCCTCGTCCAGGACGGTCCTGGGATCCTCGCCGCCGACCACGGCGCGCGACAGCAGCGTCTTCAGCAGCTCGGCCGCCTCGGCGTCGTCGTCCGTGGACTCCACAGGCGGGATGTCGCGCACCTGCTCGGCGAAGATCTGGTTGACGGGCTGGCCGCCGAAGTAGTCGACCGGGGTGCCGAAGTAGGGGGCGGCCAGCGCGGGCAGGTAGGCGGGGAACAGGCTCTCGGTCTTCATCATCGACAGCTGGCTGTCCTTGTTCGCGGTGACGAACTCGGCGAAGGCGTAGGCGGCCTGCTGGTTGCGGGTCTGCCCGGTGACGGCGAGCATGGAGCCGCCGTTGGCCGAGGTGCGCACGCCGCCCGCCTCGAAGGCCGGCAGCGGGACCACCCCGAATTTTCCTGACAGCTCAGGCATCTCGGAGGTCAGCGTGCCGCTCCACCACACGGCGGTGGGCGCGGTGGCGGCCTTGCCCTCCTTGGTGGCGGTGACCCTGCCGTCCCAGCCCTTCTCGTTCTGCAGCAGGCCCTGCTTGTTGAGGCGGGCCATGAGCGTCAGCGCCTTCACACCCGCCGCCGAGTTCACCGCGACCTTGCCGTCCTTGAAGATCCCCTGGCCCTGCTGCTGGAGCAGGGTCGTGAACAGCGGGGTGATGTTGCCCAGATCGGAGACGAACAGCCGCTTGCCGGTCTTGGCCTTGACTCGCAGGCCCGCCGTGACGAGCTCGTCCCAGGTTGTGACGTCCTCGGCCTTGACGCCCGCCTGCTCGAAGTAGTCGCGCCGGTAGAACAGGCCGACGGGCGCGGAGTCCCACGGCAGGGCGTACAGCTTGCCGCCGGGACCGGACGCCGTCTGCCACTTGGCGGGGTCGAAGTCGCTCTTGTACTTGCCGGCGACGGGGGCGAGGTCGACCAGGCCGTTGGGGAAGTTCTTGGCGTAGGCCGAGACGCGCTCGTCCTCCAGGTGCACGACGTCGGGCAGGCCGGAGCCGGACTGGAGACCGACGGTGATCTTGTCGTAGACGTTGTCGTAGCCGACGTCGGTCACCTCGACCTTCACGCCGGGATGCAGCTTCATGAACTCTGGCGCCAGACGCTGCAGCGCCTTGGCCCCGACGTCGAAGGACCACACCTTCACCTCGCCGGACAGCTTCTGGGAGCTGGGCGCGATCGACGGCGCGGCTTGCTGGACGCCGCCCGTCGCGCATCCGGTCAGGGTGACCAGTGCCGCCACGGCGGCAAGGAGAGCTTTCACTTCCGCTCCAGGATGTACTATGTCACACGCTGAATAATGAGTTCTGAGTAAAGTACGCTGAATAAAGCCGGAGCGCTAGCCCTTCCTTGGCGCGCGCTCGGCTGTGCGCTCGGCTGTGCGCTTGACGACGGGCCGCCCGACGCCCGGCCGCGCTGCCGCCCTCGACCTCGCGCGCGAGCTCGACACGCCAACCCGGCTCGCCGGACGCGCCCGCCCTCGGCGCATCGGCTCGACGGGCGCGCCTGCCTCCAGCGTCGGCTCGCGGAACAGGCCCCCCGGCGTGCTGGCTCGGCGGGCGCGCCCGCCCCAGCGCACCGGCTCGACGGGCACGCCTGTCTCCGGCGCTGGCTCGCGGGGTGTCTCGTGGTTGGCTGTGAACCGGCCTTTCTCGGCGCCAGGCGGCGCCGCCCGCGAGCGCCTTCTTCGCGGGTGCGCGAGACGAGGAGGGCGAGGGGTGCGGACCGCCGGAGGCGGCGGGTGGTGCGGGTCTCTGCGGCGGCAAGCGGTGGCGGGCCTCCGGGGGGGCGTGATGTGGGTGGGCCTCGAGCCCCGGGCCGGCGGTGCGGCGAGGCCCGGGTGGTGAGCAGGCGGGCTTCCCGCCGTGGGGCGTGGTGCGGGCGGGAGGCTGATCCGCGGCGAGCCGGGCGAGGGCGTCAGGTTCGCGCCGCTGAGCGCAAGGAGTTCAAGGAGCTCGCGCGGGTGCCGGCGTGGATGGAGGCGCTCGCGCTGCAGCTGTTCGATCCTGATGACCGGAACAGTGGGGCCGGCCGCGTCCTCGAACGCCCCCGTGATTTTTGCCTCTCACCCACACGCCCGTCACCAGCGGTTTTGCGCGTTCTTTGACGTGAGCGTGATCACAGTTGACCGATTTGTAACCAACCGCCCTCTTGCTGGGGCGGTTGATGCGTTTGTACGGTCCCTTCATTGCCACTTAACAACTTGTTCAGTGCAGAGAATCGAGACGTTCGATGGCATCTGAGCCCTTGGGCGACCGGATCCGCGCCTATCGCAGCATGCGCCAGATGACCGTCAGGGGTCTGGCGGCGCAGGCACAGGCGAGTGCCAGCTTCATCAGCCAGTTGGAGCGCGGTCAGACCAGTGCGAGTGTCGGGATGCTACGGCGGATCGCCGTGGCGCTCGGCATCACGGTCGCCGACCTGTTCAGCGAAGAGGAGGCGAGCGGCCATCGCGTCGTCAGAAGGGCCGAGCGCCCCGAACTGCACGCGGGACAAGGCTCGCGCAAGTACCTGATCTCGCAGCGACCGCTCCAGAACCTGGAGGTGTACAGCGGCGAGTTCGAGCCAGGCGCCTCCACAGGGGACGAGCAGTACACCCACGGCGACTCCCAGGAGATCCTGCTCGTCCTGCGTGGCGCGGTAGCCGTCCACCTGGGCGAGAAGAGCCTGCTCCGGATGGGGCCGGGCGACAGCGTCGAGTACCGCACCTCCGTCCCGCACCGCGTCGTCAACGACGGCGAGGAGGAGGCCGAGGTCCTCTGGATCATCGGCCCGCCCACACCTGACTGACCTTCGATCCCACCCCCCGATCCCACCCTGACCCCACCACCCTGACCCCACCCCCCTGACCCCACCCCCCTGACCCCACCCCCCTGACCCCACCCCCCTGACCCCACCCCCCTGACCCCACCCCCCTGACCCCACCCCCCTGACCCCACCCCCCTGACCCCACCCCCCAAGAACCCCATTTCACGATCAACGAGGGGGCAACCATGCTCATGCGACCCAAGCGACTGGCCGGTACGGCTGTCGCCGCGGCCTCCCTCCTGCTGGCTGCGGCCTGCGGCGGAGGCGCCGCGGCGCCCGCGGACGTCGACCTCGGCTCAGGGCCCGCACAGTCCGGAGCCATCAAGAAGGACGCCCTGAAGGGCGTCAACATGACCTTCGTGTCCTACGGAGGCGTCTACCAGAAGGGCCAGCAGGACGCGGCCATCGACCCCTTCGCGAAGGAGTCGGGCGCCCAGGTGGTCCAGGACGGCCCGACCGACTACGCCAAGATCAAGGCGCAGGTCGACTCCTCCAACGTCACCTGGGACGTCGTCGACACCGACTCCATCTGGGCCGCGGCCCAGTGCGGCAAGCTGCTCCAGCCCCTCGACTACAAGATCATCGACAAGTCGAAGGTCCCTGACGGCCTGGCCACCGAGTGCAGCGTCCCCGCCATGCAGTACGGCATGGTCCTCGCCTACAACAAGGACAAGTTCGGGTCCAACCCGCCGCAGGGCTGGAAGGACTTCTTCGACACGGCGAAGTTCCCCGGCAAGCGGGCCATCCCCGGCAACCCGGGCGACTCGGCGCCCGGCCCGTTCGAGGCCGCGCTGGTGGCCGACGGCGTGGCCGCCGACAAGCTCTACCCGATCGACGTGGCCAAGGCGACCAAGAAGCTCGACACCGTCCGCGGTGACCTGGTCTTCTGGAAGACCGGCGCCGAGTCCCAGCAACTGCTGGAGTCCGGCGAGGTCGACATGGTCATGATGTGGAGCGGCCGCGCCTACGCCGGCATCAAGAACGGCGCGAAGTTCGACGTCCAGTGGAACGAGTGGATGCCCATCATGGACTCCCTCGCCGTGCCCAAGAACGCCAAGAACCCCAAGGCGTCCATGGCGATGATCAACTACTACCTGGGCGCCCAGCAGCAGGCCAAGCTCACCGAGCTGACCTCCTACTCGCCCATCAACACCGAGGCCAAGCCCCAGCTCGACGAGCTCGGCACCTCCTTCCTGACCACCCGCCCCGAGGTGGCCGACAAGCGGCTCAAGGTGGACGACAAGTGGTGGGCGGAGAACCAGTCCGAGATGATCGAGAAGTGGTCCGCCTGGCTCGGGGGCTGAGCACGCCGTGAAAGAGAGAACGGCGGGGCCCGCGCTCCTCCTGCTGCCCGCGCTGGTCGCGCTCGGTGTCTTCTTCCTCTACCCGCTGGTGTCGATGCTGGTCAGCGCCTTCACCGACCCCGAGCCAGGGCTGGGCAACTTCGCCTGGTTCTTCGGTGAACAGGCGAACCTGCAGGTGCTCGGCAGGACGTTCGGCACCGCGTTCTGGGTGACGCTGGTCGCGCTGGCGCTGTCCTACCCCTACGCCTACGCGATGACGATCGCGGGGGCGAAGGCCAGGGCGGTCCTGACGCTCCTGGTGCTGGTGCCGTTCTGGACCAGCCTCATGGTGCGCACGTTCGCGTGGGTGATCCTCCTCCAGGACACCGGCGTGATCAACAAGATGCTCGGCGTGCTCGGGATGGGGCCCTTCAGCCTCATCCGCACCCAGACCGGCGTGGTCATCGGCATGGTGCAGCTGCTGATGCCGTTCATGGTGCTGCCGCTGTACGCGGTGATGAGCGGCATCGACAGGCGGCTGCTGCCCGCGGCCACCAGCCTCGGCGCCCACCCGGTCAAGGCGTTCCTCAAGGTGTACGTGCCGCTGTCGCTGCCCGGCGTCTCCGCCGGGTGCCTGACGGTGTTCATCAGCGCGCTCGGGTTCTACGTCACCCCCGCGCTGCTGGGCTCGCCGACCGACGCGCTGATCTCGCAGCAGATCTTCACTCAGGTGAATGGCCTGCTCAAGTGGGGTCGCGGCGGCGCGATGGGCGTCGTGCTGCTCGGGCTGACGCTCGCCATGATCGCGCTGCTGGCGCTGACGCTGCGCCGTACCGGAAGGAAGGTGACAGGATGAGGGCCCGCGGGCTGCTCTGGGCCTTCTGCTCGCTGATCGGCGTGTGGCTGGTCGCGCCCGCGCTGATCGTGGTGCCGCTGAGCTTCACCGACAAGCCGTCACTGAAGTTCCCCCCTGACGGCTACTCCACCCGGTGGTACGCCAACTTCTTCGGCGACTCGGCGTGGATGTCGGCGCTCGGCACCTCCGTGCAGGTGGCGCTGCTGGTCACGGTCGTGGCCACCGTCCTCGGCACGGCGGCCGCGCTCGGCCTGACCAGGGCGAAGATCAGAGGTCTCGCCGTGGCCCAGGGCTCCTTGCTGGCGCCGATGATCGTGCCCGGCGTCGTGCTCGCCATCGGCACCTACGCGGTGTTCCTCAAGCTCCAGCTCGTGGGCACCCTCGTGGGCTTCGTCATGGCGCACACCGTGCTGGCCCTGCCGTTCGTCATCATCCCGGTCACGGCCTCGCTGCGCGGCTTCGACAGGCGGCTGGAGGACGCGGCCGCCAGCCTCGGAGCGAGCAGGTGGACCGCCTTCCGTAGCGTGACGCTTCCCCTCGTGGCCCCCGGCGTGGCCTCCGGGGCGCTGTTCGCCTTCGTGACCAGCTTCGACGAGGTGGTCGTCTCGCTGTTCATCCAAAGTCCGTATCTGCAGACCCTGCCGGTGAAGATGTACGCCAGCGTCACCCGTGAGACCGATCCGACCATCGCGGCCGCGGCCACCATGATCATCGTGCTCACCACGACGCTCGTCCTCGTCGCCACCTTCTTCGTCGCCAGGAGGACCCGTGCCAAGTAGCATCCAGCTCACCGGCCTCACCAAGACCTACCACGACTTCGTCGCCGTCGACGACGTGTCGCTGTCGATCGAGCCTGGCGAGTTCATGACGCTGCTCGGGCCCAGCGGCTCGGGCAAGACCACGACGCTCAACATCATCGCCGGGTTCGTCAGGCAGACCAGCGGTGAGCTGACCGTCGACGGCACCTCCATCGGCTCCACCCCGCCGCACAAGCGCGACATGGGCATGGTCTTCCAGCACTACGCCCTCTTCCCGCACATGACGGTCGCGGAGAACATCGCCTTCCCGCTCAAGCAGCGCAAGGTGCCCAAGGCCAAGCGCGCCGAGATGGTGGAGGCGGCGCTGGCGACCGTCCACCTCGGCGACTTCGGCCACCGCTACCCGCGCGAGCTGTCCGGCGGCCAGCAGCAGCGCGTCGCCGTCGCCCGCGCGATCGTCTACAACCCCCGCGTGCTGCTGATGGACGAGCCGCTCGGCGCGCTCGACAAGAAGCTGCGCGACTGGCTCCAGCTGGAGATCAAGCGCATCCACGCCGAGCTCGGCACCACGTTCGTCTACGTGACGCACGACCAGGACGAGGCACTGGTGCTGTCCGACAGGATCGCGGTGTTCAACAAGGGCCGTATCGAGCAGGTCGGACCCGCCGCCGAGCTCTACGAGCGGCCGAAGACGTTGTTCGTGGCCAAGTTCCTGGGCGAGTCGACGGTCCTGCGCGGGCCCGTCTCCGACCACGGTATCGGGGTGTGCGCGCGCCACCTGCACGTCCAGGGCGGCATCGACGCCAAGGACGGCGCCCTGGTGGTGCGGCCCGAGCGGCTGGCCGTCCGCAAGCCAGGACACGAGGCCGAGCCTGGATGGAACGCCCTGCCCGGCACCGTCACCGGCGAGATCTACCTGGGCTCCAGCCGTAAGCTGGAGCTGCAGCTGCCGGACGGCTCTCCCGCGCTGGTCCGCGAGCAGGCCGGCGGCCTGAGCGAGGCCCGTGTGGGCGACGAGGTGACGCTGACCTGGCGCGTCGCCGACTCCGTCCTCCTACCCGACGAAAGCGACGCGGAGGCTGTGCTCACGTGAACGTCACCAAGGACTTCGCCAACGGAGGAGTCTCCTTCTGGTACCGGCAGATCGGCATCCCCGACCGCAGGGCGGCGCTGCCGGGCTCGCGCGACTACGACGTCGCCATCGTGGGCGGCGGCTACACAGGCCTGTGGACCGCCTACTACCTGAAGAAGGCCCAGCCCGACCTGCGGATCGCGATCCTGGAGAAGGAGTTCGCCGGGTTCGGCGCCTCGGGACGCAACGGCGGATGGCTGTCGGCCGAGTTCGCGGGCTCGCGCGAGCGCCACGCCAAGGCGCGCGGCCGCCAGGCGATGATCGACCTGCAGCACGCCATGTTCACCTCGGTCGACGAGGTCATCCGCGTCGCCGGCGAGGAGGGCATCGACGCCGACATCCACAAGGGCGGGCTCATCCACACCGCCACCAACCCGGCCCAGCGCCGCCGCCTGCACGAGGAGCTCGACGAGCTGCGCGCGTGGGGGTACGGCGAGCAGGACCTGCGCCTGCTCGAGCGCGACGAGCGCGAGTCGCGCCTGCGCGTGGCCGGGGCGCTCGACGCCACCTTCAGCCCGCACTGCGCCCGCATCCAGCCGGCCAAGCTGGCCGTGGGCCTGGCCAGGGTCGTCGCCGCGCTCGGCGTCGACATCTTCGAGGGCACCACGGTCACCGCGATCAAGCCCAGGCAGGCGATCACCACCAGGGGGGTGGTGAAGGCGGAGTACGTCATCCGCGCCACCGAGGGCTTCACCGCGGGCATCGAGGGGCAGCGCCGCCAGTGGCTGCCGATGAACAGCTCGATGATCGTCACCGAGCCGCTGCCCGCCGACGTGTGGAAGCACCTGGGCTGGGAGGACCGCGAGCTGCTGGGCGACGAGGCGCACGCCTACATCTACGCCCAGCGCACCGCCGACGACCGCATCGCCATCGGCGGGCGCGGCGTGCCGTACCGCTACGGCTCGCGCACCGACGACCGCGGCGCCACCCAGCGCTGGACCGTCGAGTCGCTGTGGCGGATGCTGGTCAAGCTCTTCCCCGCCGCGGCGGACGCGCGCATCCAGCACTCCTGGTGCGGCGTGCTCGGCGTGCCGCGCGACTGGTGCTCGACCGTCCACCTGGACCACGAGACGGGCCTCGGCTGGGCCGGCGGCTACGTCGGCAGCGGCGTCACCACCACCAACCTGGCCGGGCGCACGCTGCGCGACCTGGTGCTGCGCCAGGACACCGAACTCACCTCGCTGCCGTGGGTGGGCCGCCAGGTCCGCCAGTGGGAGCCCGAGCCGCTGCGCTACGCCGGCGTGCAGCTCATCTACACGCTGTTCCGCGCCGCGGACCGGCGCGAGAACGACAGGGGTACCACCACCTCCGGGTACGCCCGCCTGGCCAACCTGATTGCGGGGCGCTGATGACGCATCTGACCGACGCCGTGACCGTGACGCTTCCTCCCGCCGTCCCCAAGCCCACCAGCCTGACCAGGCAGCGAGAGTCGACGCTGGAGCTGTGGCGTGACGGCGGCGCGGAGGCGGGTGTGTGGGAGTGCGAGCCCGGCACCTTCACCGCCGTGCGTGACGGCTTCCACGAGATCTGCCAGATCCTGACCGGCAGGGCCACGCTGACCGCCGAGGACGGCGAGGTGACCGAGCTCGGCCCCGGCTCGACCGTGGTGCTGCGGGACGGCTGGAAGGGCACGTGGGTGGTGCACGAGACGATGCGTAAGACCTACATCACAATTGACACAAATCCTACCTGATTAGTAGATTACCGGACGGCCCGTCGCGATGACGGGCCGTCTTCTTCGGTAAATTCCCTGCTTTTCCTACTTGGATATGTGATATGAGTAAGCGCATCGCCCTTGCCCTCGCCGCCCTCCTTGCCGTCTCCGCCTGCGGGTCGAACGGATCAGGCGACACCGCGGGAGGTGCCACCGCGGGAGGTGCCACCGCCAACCCGTACAAGCTCCTGCAGCCCGGGATCGTCAGGACGGGGACACTGACCGACGCGCCCCCGAACGTGTTCCTCAAGGACGGCAAGTTCACCGGCTTCGACAACGACCTGTTCTCCGCGGTCGCGGCCAAGGCGGGCCTGAAGGTCGAGTTCGTCGGCACCGACTTCTCCGCGCTCCTGTCCCAGGTGGCCACGCACAAGTTCGACGTGGGCAGCTCCTCCATCACGATCACCGAGGCCCGCAAGAAGACCGTCGCCTTCACCAACGGCTACGACTTCGGCTACTTCGGCCTCGACGTGCCCTCCGACTCGGCGATCAAGTCCTTCGACGAGCTCAAGGGCAAGCGGGTGGTCGTCGTCCAGGGCACCGTCCAGGACGACTACGCCACCCAGCAGGGCCTCGACCCCGTCCGGGTGCCCGACTACAACGGCGCGGTCAACCAGCTCAAGGCCGGCACCGCCGACGCCTGGATCTCCCCCGCCGAGATCGGCGAGACCAGCGCCAAGGAGAGCGACGGCGCGATCGTGCTCGCCGCCAAGCAGCTCAGCCCCTCGCCGACGGCCTTCGCGGTCGCGCAGGACAAGCCCGAACTGCTGGCCGCGCTGAACAAGGCGCTGGACGAGGTCATCGCCGACGGCACGTGGAAGAAGCTGCAGGACCAGTACTACCCCGGCCGCCCGATTCCCGCGGACTTCAAGCCGGGTAGCGCGGGCGCCAAGTAAATGGACTGGTTGTCGACGCTGTGGCGGATGTTCTTCGACTGGGAGTCCATGCGCGAGGCGCTGCCCGACATGCTCACCGTCGGGCTGCCCAACACGCTGATCCTGGCCGGCCTCTCCGCCGTGCTCGGCACGGTCCTCGGCATGCTGCTGGCCATGGCGGGCATCGCCAGGGCCAGATGGCTCAGGTGGCCCGCGCGCGTCTACACCGACGTCTTCCGCGGGCTGCCCGCCGTGGTGACCATCCTGCTCATCGGGGTCGGGCTCGCGCCGCTCGGCATGCAGGTCTGGGGGCCCAACCCGTATCCGCTGGGCATCCTCGCGCTCTCCCTGATCGCCGCCGCCTACATCGGTGAGATCTTCAGGTCGGGCATCCAGAGCGTCGAGAGCGGCCAGTTGGAGGCCGCCCGCGCGCTGGGGTTCTCCCGCGGCGCCGCGCTGCGCATGGTGATCATCCCCCAGGGCGTACGGCGGGTGCTGCCGGCGCTGGTCAACCAGGTCATCGCGCTCGTCAAGGAGTCGAGCCTGGTCTACTTCCTCGGCCTGCTGGCCACCCAGCGCGAGCTGTTCAGGATCGGGCAGGACGCGGCGGCCAACACCGGCAACGAGTCCGCGCTGGTGCTGGCCGGGCTGTTCTACCTGCTGCTCACCGTGCCGCTCACGCACCTGGTCAACCACATCGACAGGCGGCTGCGGGCCGCACCGAAGGAGGCGAGGGCATGAGCGGCGTCGTCACCCGCGACATCCACCTGTCCTTCGGCGCCACGCCCGTCCTGCGCGGCGTGGACCTCGACGTCGAGCACGGGCACACGGCCTGCGTGATCGGTCCCTCCGGCTCGGGTAAGTCGACGTTCCTGCGCACGATCAACCGGCTGCTCGAACCCTCCAGGGGCGACGTCCTGCTGGACGGGCGGAGCGTGCTGGGGGAGGACCCCGACCGGCTGCGGCGCCGGATCGGGATGGTGTTCCAGCAGTTCAACCTGTTCCCGCACATGAGCATCCTGCGTAACCTCACGCTGCCGCTGCGCAGGATCAGAGGCGTGTCCGCCGACGAGGCCGAGGCGATCGCCAGGCGCCAGCTCGACCTCGTCGGCCTGGCGGGCAAGGCCGACGCCAGGCCCGGCCACCTGTCCGGCGGCCAGCAGCAGCGGGCCGCCATCGCCAGGGCGCTGGCGATGGAGCCGCAGGTGATGCTCTTCGACGAGGCCACCTCGGCGCTGGACCCCGAACTGGTCAAGGGCGTGCTCGGGCTGATGGCCGACCTGGCCGGGGAGGGGATGACCATGGTGGTCGTCACCCACGAGATGGGCTTCGCCCGCGAGGCGGCCGACACCGTGGTCTTCCTCGACGAGGGGGTGTCGGTCGAGGCGGGGCCGCCGTCGCAGATCTTCGAGGCGCCGGTCAGCCCCAGGCTCAAGCAGTTCCTGTCCGACGTGCTGTGAGCGTGGCGCCCGGCGGTACCCGCTGGGTGAGCCCGCAGGCCGTCCAGGTGTAGGTGAGGTGTCGCGACAGGTTGGTGAGCGTGGTGGTGCCGCCCTCGTGGTGGACCGCCACGCTGCCGCCGCCGACGGGGATGCCGGAGACGGACAGCCAGTCGACGCCCGAGGGCAGGGAGGGCTCCGTGACGATCGCGTCGCCGTGCGGCCGCATGCCCAGCAGGCCCTCGACCACCTGGCTGACCAGCGTGAACGACACCTCCGGGTAGTCGCCGTTGCGCCCGCCCGCCACGTGCTCCCCTTCACGGGAGGCGAAGATCTCTCTCATCCACCGCCAGGCCGTCTCGGTCCTGCCGTGGCGGAAGAACGTGTCCGGCAGGTACGTCCACGCCTCCACGTTGTGCGGCCTGCCGGGCCCGCGGGTCTGGGCGTCGATGTGGTCCAGGAGGTCCTCGTCGGCGGTGAGCCGCTTGAGCGCGGGGAACCAGCTGCTCTCCATGCCCCAGCCCGTGACGGGCGTGCCGTCCCTGGTGAAGCCGCGCGCCCCCTTCCACTCGGAGGCGAAGCGGCGGCGCAGGTCGAGAGCCCGCCGCTCGTACGCGTCGCCGTCCAGGCCGCGCGCCCTGGACAGCTCGGCCATCGCGAGGAAGGCGGCGTACTGCGCGGCGACGCCGTCACCGGCCACCGCCAGCGGCTCGCCGTCCTGCTCGTTGTAGGTGGCGGTGCCGTCGAAGATGCCCGTCCCCATGGCGGTCGGGGGCAGGTCGACCGCCCGCCGGTAGTAGTCCCACAGGACGGGGTCGTCCACGTACGAGCGGTCACCCGTCCACCGGTAGGCGGCGGCGCCCGCCTCCACCAGCTCGTAGACCGCGGGCGCCTCCCTGACGAACGCATCGGGGCTGCGGTAGTCGATCGACAGGTACGAGCCGTCGAAGTTGAAGGCCCACACGGGACGGTGGCCGTGCTCCTCGGTGGCCGACGCGGCGAAGCAGCGCAGCATCGCCAGGTTGGCCGCGTGGAGGCCGAGCAGGTGGGCGCCGGGGAGCTGGTGGACGAAGTCGCGCAGGTAGAAGCCGCTGCGGTGCGCGTAGCCCGCCCAGTACGAGGGCAGGTAGGCGCCCTCGCCTGTGCCGTGCGGCTGCCGCTCGTCGACGTTGAGCGGGCCGCGCGACCCGGCGGGGTGCGCCCAGCGCAGCGCCCTGTCGCGCGCCCACTCGAACATCGCCACCAGCTCCTCGCTGGAGGAGTCGATACGCATGAAGGGTTCCGATCGCGAGGCCCTCACGGGCCGAGACTGGGGCGGATCACCAGCTCGCCTGGGAGCAGGAGGCCCGCCTGGGGATTGACGCCGTCCTCGACGATGCGCACCAGCCGGCTGACCAGCGCCTCGGCGATACGGCGGAGCGGCAGCCGCACGGTGGTCAGGGCCGGCTGCAGGAACGCGGTGATGGGCAGGTCGTCGAAGGCGACGAGGGCCAGGTCGGCGCCGATCTCCACGCCCTCGGCCCTGGCGGCGGCGTACACGCCGAGCGCCAGCCAGTCGCCCGCCGCCACGATCGCGGTCGGGCGGGCGCGGCTCGCGAGCAGTTCGCGGGTGGCGGCGACGATCTCGCCCGGCTCGTCGCCCCGCACGGAGAACTCCTGTCCGGCCAGGCTGTGGCGGCGCACGCCCGCGAGGAACCCGTCGCGCCGGTCGTCCATCCACGGCTGCCCGCTCGACGAGGCGAGGAAGGCGACCTTGCGGTGCCCTCGGGCGGCCAGCAGGCCCACCAGCTCGGTCACCGCCTGGACGCTGTCGACGTCCACCCACGACTGCGGGTGCTCGGGTTCCGTGCGCCCGAAGGCGGCGAAGGGGAAGCCCTCGGCGGCCAGATGGGCGACGCGGGGGTCGTCGCGCAGTATGTCGGACAGCAGGAAGCCGTCCACTGTGCGGGCGGCGATCAGCTCGTCGAGCGCCTGCTCGTGGGTCTGGCCTGGGCGCGGCCTGACCAGCAGGATCCGGTAGCCGGCCTCGCCCGCCGCCGCCACGACCGCCTCGAGGAACCCGCCCATCAAGGGGTTGGGATTGGCTGGATCGTCCACCGGCGTCGGGTAGGCGATGATCCGCCTGGTGCCCGACTTCAGGCTGCGCGCCGACTGGTCGGGCCGGTAGCCGAGCTCCTCGATCAGCGCCGTCACCCGCTCCAGCGTCTCGGCCTTCAGCCGGTGCGGGGCGTTGAGCGCGTTGGAGATCGTCTGACGGGACACGCCGGCCGCGCGCGCGACGTCCTCGATGGTGAGCCCGCGCTCGCGCGGCCGACGTGCCGTCACTTCAGTCTCTCCTCAGCTTGAGCAGGCCGCCTGTGGGCACCTCGACCATGCTCGCTCCCGCGTCGAACCGGAGCCTGCCGGCCCAGACGAGCGTCCCTCCGCAGTCGAGGGCCTCGGCTTGTGCCTCGCCCTCGCCGTAGAGGACCACGCGGGGGTCGGGGTCGGCGTTGGCGATGAGCACCTCGCCCGTGCCCGGCACGTCCACGGCGAGGGGAGCGTAGCGGGCGATGATCGTGGTCTGCCCATCGTAGGCCCGCACGAGCGGATAGCCGTGTTCAGGCTGCGAGGGCTCCAGCACGCCCAACTGGAGCGTGTCGAGGTGGCGGCGGAAGACGCCGAGCCAGAACTCGATGGCGGCCAGCTGGTCGGGCCGCTGGGCCGCCAGGTCGACCGACACCTGCGGCACCGAGAACAGCGCGTTGATCAGGTGCACCGCCACCTGCTCGGCGGGCTCGTCGGGGTGCCAGAGGATCATGTCCGAGTGCACGGCGAGCGGTCCCGCGGTCAGCCGCAGGTCGATCGTGCGCTGCCGGTTCTCCTGCGGGCTGAGGGGGCAGTCGGCCGCTCGCACCATGTTCGCGTACGGCCACAGCCCGGGGCTCGTGTACGGCTGGCGGTGCTCGATCAGCACCTCGGGCCTGGTACGGCGCAGCCGGGCGTCGAGATCGTGCAGCAGCCGCCGCACCCCCTCGTCGACCGCCGCGCAGTCGGCGCCTTCGGAGGGAGCCGGATCGCCGCCCGGCGTGGCGAACCGGTCCACGAAGTCGATCTTCAGGCCGTCCATGCCCCAGAGCTCGACCGCCTGGGCGAGCTTGTCGATGAGGAACGCGCGCACCTCGGGGTGACGCGGGTCGAGCACCGCCGCGTCCATGTGGTCGAGGTAGCGCAGGAACCTGCCGTCGAAGCGTTCGAAGGCCCCGTTGTGCTTGCCGACGAACGGCAGGGCGTACCACAGCAGGTAGGCCATGTCGTTGCCCTGAACCTTGCGCACATGGCTCACGATGTCGGGGAACGCCTCCTGGTTGGGCTCCCAGTCGCCGCAGAAGGCGTACCCGCGGGCCCGGTCGGCGGTCTGCCAGCCGTCGTCCACGATGATCGTGTCGCAGCCGAGCCGCTTCGACAGCCTGGCCTGCAGCTCCACCGACTCGGCCGTGACCTCCTGGTGCATGCTGTACCAGGTGGAGTAGACCGGCAGCCTGGCCTGGCGCGGAGTCGGCGGCAGCTCGCGGCCCGCCTGCCACCACTCGGCCACGCCCGCCAGGGCCGCGGAGTACAGCCGGTCCGACAGGTCGAGCCTGATGCGCAGCCCGTCGCCCTGCAGGGTGAAGACGAACTCGCCGGTCTCCTCGATCAGCCCCCCGGTGAAGCTCACCGGTGCCACCGACTCGGCCAGCGCCGCCGTGCACACGTTGGTGCCCGCCGTACCGACCAGGCTCACCACGGGCGCGCCCACGGTCAGCCTGGCCGACATCGGCGCGTTCCAGATCGGCGGCACCCAGCGGGTGCCGCTGCCCGGCGTCCAGAAGGCGGCGGTCTTCACGCACGGCACCTTCCACTGCGCCGCCGTCGCCTCGGGCGCGTCGATCAGCCAGACGCCCTCGGCGACCGGCGTCACCGTGACGCCGGTGGTCCCCGCGACCGCCACCTCGACCTCGCCCGCGTGGACCACGGTCGTCTCGTCGAGCGCGTGCGGCTCCCAGATCTGCATGTCTATCCCTTCGTGGCACCGGCCAGCAGGCCGGAGATGAACTGTCGCTGGAGAACGAGGAAGAGGATCATCATGGGCAGCGAGGAGATCGCCGTGCCCACCATGACCTGGCCGAAGTCGGTCCTGGCCAGCCCCTGCAGCGTGGCCAGCGCGACGGGCAGCGTGTACATCTCGGGCGTGCGCAGCGCGATCAGCGGCCACAGGAAGTCGTTCCACGCGCCGAGGAACAGGAAGACCGCCAGCGCGGCCAGCACGGGGCGCATCACCGGGATCACCACCCGCCACAGCACCCGCAGCTCGCCGGCGCCGTCCACCCGCGCCGCGTCCAGCAGTTCGTCGGGTACGGCCAGCAGTGACTGCCGCATCAGGAAGATGCCGAACGGTACCGACAGGCTCGGCAGGATCAGCGCCGGATAGCTGTCGATCAGCCCGATGTCGTTCATCATCTCGAAGATCGGGATGATGGTGACGCCGCCGGGGATGACGAGCGTCGACAGCAGCAGCACGAAGAACAGGTTGCGGCCCCTGAAGGTGAACTTGGCGAAGGCGTAGCCCGCCAGCAGCGACACCACGATCGCGCCCGCGGTCTGCACGACCGCCACGTACAGCGTGTTGCCCAGCACCTGCATGAGGCCGATCGACTCCTCCAGCTTGGCCGTGTTCGCGGCCAGCTGGTCGCCGGGGTAGAACTTCGGCGGCCAGGAGAAGATCTCGGCGTTGCCGTGCGTGGCGGCCATCGCCAGCCAGTAGAACGGGCCGACGCACAGCCCGAACACCACGGCCAGCGTGAAAGTCAGCGTCCAGCCCTTCATTTCTTCTGCAACCTCATCTGTGCGATGCCGAACACGGCCACGATCAACGTCAGGGCGTAGGCGATCGCCGCCGCGTAACCGAAGTCGAAGTAGCGGAAGCCGTTCTGGTACAGGTAAAGCGAGATCGTCAGTGTGGAGTTGTCGGGCCCGCCGCCGGTCAGCACGAACGGCTCGTCGAACAGCTGCAGCGTCCCGATCGTCGACAGCACGATGGTCAGCGCGAGGATCGGCCGCAGCTGCGGCACCGTGATCGACCAGAACCTGCGGACCGCGCCGGCGCCGTCGACCATCGCCGCCTCGTACAGCTCCTTGGGGATGCTCTGCAGGCCGGCCAGGTAGATCACCGCGTTGTAGCCGGTGTAGTGCCAGGTCAGCGCGATGACGATGGCGATGCGCGCCCAGAAGGGGCTGCCCAGCCAGTCGATCGGCGTCACGCCGAAGAGGCTGAGCATCCAGTTGAGCAGGCCCGAGTCCTTGCGCAGGATCACCGAGAACATCACGCCGTAGGCGACCAGGCCCGTCAGGCTCGGCATGAACACGCCGAGCCGCCACAGGCCGCGCAGCCGTAGGGAGGGGGAGTTGAGGCCGAGCGCCAGCAGCAGCGCGAGCAGCAGCATGATCGGCACTTGGACGACCAGGATGAGCCCCGTGTTCCAGAGCGAGGTCCAGAACAGCGGGTCGTTCACCAACCGCACGTAGTTGTCGAGCCCGACGAAGCTGCGGGCCGCGCCCGCGCCGGTGGTCAGGCTGATGTACATCGCGGCGAGGATCGGATAGGCCTTGAAGACCAGGAAGCCGAGCAGCGCGGGCATGATCAGCAGGTAGGGGATGTTCCGCCTGGTGACGTACGACCGCCTGGTCCGCGCCCGCTCCCGCGGCCTGGACAGGGTGAGCGTCATCCGGCCAGCTTCCTGTTCGTCTGCTGGGACAGCAGCGTGGCGGCCTCGGTCAGCGCGGCGGCCGGGTCGGCGCCCTTGAGCAGCACCTTCGTCTGCGCGTCACTGGCGATCTTCAGAGCTCTGGCATAGTCGCCGGAGTAGTAGGTGGCGTCGGCGCCCTCGGTGAGCGCGTCGACGAACGTCTTGAGCGCGGGCTGGTCGCCGAAGTACGGCTGGGGCGCGGTGAACCTCGGGTCGGCGTAGGCCGCGGTCAGCGCGGGGAAGACGCCGCCCTCCTTGAACACCTTGTTGATCACTTCGGGCTTGGTCAGCGCGTACTCCACGAACTTGTACGCCTCCTTCTGGTGCGGGCTGGTGCCCGACACCGCCAGGTGCGTGGAGTTGACGATCGCGGCGCGCTTGCCGCCGGGCGTCACGGCGGGCGGCTGCATCACGCGCCACAGGCCCTTCTGCTCCGGGCGCATCTCGGGGATGTAGCTGACCGCCCACGCCGCCCACGGCAGCACGGCCAGCTTGCCGCCGCTGATGAGCTGCTTGGCCGTGCCCTCGCCCGAGGTGTCGGCGACGATGCCGGCGTCGTTCATCTTCTTGAGTAGCGTCATGGCCTGGACGGCGGGCGCGGAGGCGAGCGTGACCTCGCCCTCCTTGTTGAAGTAGAAGGCGCCCTGCTGCTGGAGCAGCGCCTGGTAGAAGTCCATGTCCACGCCGTTGGCGGCCGGCTTGTTGAGGCCGATGAGGAAGGCGCCGGTCTTCTCCTTGAGCTTCTTGCCTGCCTCGATCGCCTCGTCCCACGTGGTGATCTTCTCGGGGTCGACGCCGGCCTTGTCGAACAGGTCCTTGCGGTAGAAGAAGCCGACCGGGTTGACCTCCCACGGCATCGCGTAGACGCCGCCGTCCTTGCCCGTCACGGTCGGCCACAGGCCCTTGGCGAAGGCGTCCTTGTGGGAGTCGGCGCCCAGCTTGCGCAGGTCGGCCAGGCCGCCGGGGAACTTGTCCATGTAGCCGGGCAGGTAGTCGATGCCGATGTGCAGCACGTCGCCCAGGCCCTTGCCGCCCGCGGCCATGCCGATGGTGATCTTGTCCCAGATGGCGGGGTTGCCGACCGCCTGGACGGTGACCTTGATGTTCGGGTTGGCCTTCTCGAAGTCCTTGGCGACGGCGGCCAGGCCGTCGGAGGCGGGCTTCCACGACCAGACGGTGATCTTGACGGGGCCCGTCTGCTCCGGTTCCCCTGCGGTGCCGCAGGCCGCGGTGAGAGCGCCGGTGAGGAGGACGGCGAGGGCCGCGCGACGGTTGATCATTTCGTTCCTTTCGGGGGGTCAGGGCCTGCGTGCGGTACGCAGCCCCTCGGCCAGGCGATCCACGGCCTGGCTCGGGGTGGTGGCATGGGGGGACAGCCGGATCCAGCGGCCGCGCAGGGTGGTGGCGAGCCCCGCTTTCGCGAGGGCGGCGTGGACGTCCACCGGGTCGTGCCCGGGCAGGCGGAGGCAGGCGATGCCGCCGCGCTCGGCGGGGATGAGTTCGTCGTGCGGGATCTCCGCGCCGGCGGCTCTGGCGGTGTCGAGCAGGGCGCCGAGCGTGTCGGCGATCTTCGCGGCGATCGTCTCGACGCCCACGGCGGTGACGAGGTCGAGGGCGGTGCCGAGGGAGCTGACGGCCGGATAGTCGGGGTTGGTCATGGCGTGCGCGTTCGCCCCGTCGAGCGGCTCGCGCGGATGGTCGTCAGCCGCCAGGGGGTCGCGGACGCCAGGCCACCCGCCGAGGCCGGGGAACAGCAGGTGGGCGACACGGTCACGGACCAGGAGGAGAGCCGCGCCCCATCCCGCCCTGAGCCATTTCTGGCCGCCGGAGGCGAGCACGTCGGCGGCCTCGAGCTCCAGCGGGACCGCGCCGAGACCCTGGATGGCGTCCACGACCAGGACCCTGTCCGGCCCGAGGACCTCCTTGAGCGCGCCGAGCGGCGGCCTGTGGCCGGTCAGGGCGTCCACGGCGCTGACCGTGAGGGCCCTGACGTCGGGGGTCAGGTGCGCGGCGACGTTCTCGGGGGTCACCCGGGGGGCGTCGATCCAGCGCACCCGCAGGCCTCCGCGGTCCTGGAACCGCAGCCACGGGTAGACGTTCGCGGGGAACTCGCCGCGCCGCACCAGCACCACGCCCTCGTCGCCCTCGTTCCCGCCCTCGCCGGTGGTGCAGGGACGGAAGGCGGCCGCGGTCGCGAACAGGGCGTGGCTGGTGGAGGTGGCGAAGCCGACCTCGTGCGGCGCGGCTCCCAGGAACAGGGCCGCGCCCGCGCGGACCGCCTCGGCCCGTGCCGACAGCACCTCCACCACCTGCTCGCCCCTGCTCAGGCGTGCCGCCTCGACGAGCGTCATGGCGACGTCGTGCGAGATCGGCCCGACTCTGGCGAAGTCGACGTAGCCGGGAAGCTCGTCGAATCGCGCCAGGTAGCGGGCGAGTTGAACGTTCATATCGTCTACTCGCCGCATGAGGGGCTCCAGGGGGGTGGGGGAGGTATGAACGTTCATATTAGGGTAAATCGGGCGCGCCGGGAAGACCCCCGGCGCGCCCGATCGTGCGGGTCAGTACTCGGTGGTCAGCGTGACGCCGCTGAAGTCCGTCACGCCGTACAGGCTGACGTAGTTCCAGCTGTTCGGCGTGACGTCGGCCACCAGGCTCTCCGAGGTGCCGGGCCCCGTGGATCCGGCGTCATGAGAAGTGCGGGTCGCCCATCCCGCCCGCCTGACGTACAGGTCGGCGTTGCCCGTGCCGCCCGAGGAGGTGACCTTGAGCCTGGTCACGCCCGCCGGGATCCACAGGTAGAAGTAGGCGTAGTTCTGGTTGGTGTGCCCGATGCCGGTGCGCCTGCAGTCCTCGCCCATGAGGCGCGGGTCGGCGCCGGTGCAGTCGGGCAGGGTGGACGGCTCGGCGCACGCGCCCGCCGCGCACGCGGTCAGCCACGTCCTCCAGTCGGTCTCGTGGTCGAGCGAGCGCAGCATCGCGCCCGCCGCGCTCCAGTTCCCCGTCCTGTAGTGACCGAGCAGCGTGGCGACCTCGGCCCGCTGCCGCTCGAACATGTAGCGGACGGCGAGGTAGCCCCAGACGTAGATCCGGTTCTCGCCCTGGCCGTAGGCGGTGTCGAAGAGGTCGCGCAGCGTGTGGCTGTGCTTGCCCGCCTCGGTGTAGGCGGTGGTGTTGGGCAGGCCGCGGTAGGACCACGACACGTACTCGGCCAGGCCCTCGTTCCACCACACGACGGGCGTGGTCGGCGCGCCGAAGTTCCCGTACAGGTCGAAGCGGCCGTCGAGGTAGTGCGTGTACTCGTGGTTGAGGTTCCACACCGCGAAGTCGGGGCGCTCCCACGTCGCCTCGTAGGCGATGAAGCGCGCCTGGTTGCCCGCCGCGGCCGGGTCGCCTTCCAGGTACATGCCGCCGTTGTTGGTGTCGATGCCGTAGATCGGGCCCGCGTAGGTCCGGTAGTCGGCGCTGGAGTCGAAGACGACCACCTCCAGCGTGGTGTTGCCGTCGTCGGCGACGGGTCTGCCGCCGGAGTCGACCAGGTTGTGGAAGAAGGCGTCCTGGCCGGCCAGGCTCGCGCAGGTCGTGGCGAACTGCGCCGCGGTCATCTCCTGCGCCAGGATGCGAAGGGTCGGTCCGCAGGTGTGGGTGAGCGGCAGGGCCACCGCCTTCAGCCTGGCGGGAAGGTCGCACACGTCGTAGAAGGCGCAGTCAGCGGGAACGCTGTCGAAGGTGACGTCCGCGATGCCGATCCACAGCGGAGCGGTCCTGCCGGTCATCGAGTACTCCACCAGCATGGCCTTCACCATCGGCTTGACGGTCGGGACCAGCTCCGGGTGGGTGAGGAACCTGGCCAGCTCCCGCCCGGCGTTGACGGTCATGAAGGCGGAGTCGGTGCCGAGCAGGTCGAGATGGTCGGCGGCGAAGGCCTTCAGGGAGTGGAGCAGGCCGTTGTCGGCGGCGACGGCGGCGACGAAGTCGGGCCTCCAATGGCCGCGGAAGATCGTGTTGAACGCCTCGTAGACCGCGTTCCGCATCCACCACGAGGCGTTGTGGGCGCTGTCGTAGGAGTCGAGCAGGCGCTTCATGACCGGGATGTAGCGGGCGTTCTCTCCCGAGCTCGCGGTCAGGATGACCGCCTCGGTGAGCACCTCTCCGTTGGCGTCGGAGACGGTCCTGGAGGCCGGCGCGGCGAAGAAGGCGTCGAGTCCCGCCCGTACCGGCACCTGCAGGCTCTCGGTGTACGGCCCGACCGCGTCCTCGTTGTACCACTGCACGTAGTAGCCGGCGCGCAGGTAGAGCACGATTTGCTCGACGGAGGTGGAGTTGTCGCCGGGGTAGGAGGGCGCGGCGCCGCGCAGGGCGTCCGCCACGGTGATCATCTGCGATTCCCTGAAGGCGCCGCGGGCGTCGGCGCCGGTCAGCGTGAACAGCGTGTTGACGCACGAGACCTGCGCCGCCTTGATCGCGGCCACGAGCGCGTCGCCCGTCCTGGTGGTGAAGTCGGTGACGTCGCAGGCCGCCGCCTTGGCGGAGCGCGCGGAGGGGCGCGGGCGCGTGCGCTCTGTCGCGGCGGGATCGTCGTAGTCGCGCCTGCTCTCCTTCCGGGGTTCGGCGAGCGGCGGAAGCTCGGTGGCGGGCAGCGGCTCGGCCTGCCGGTGCGGGCGGGCGGCCGAGTCGTCTCCGGCGGGCGGCGGCCGGTCGCCCGACGGGGCCCGGCCCGACGTCGCCGCGGCCTGCGCGGGGCCCGCGGCGTCCGTGGGGCTCACGGCGTTCGCGGCTGCGGTGGGACTTCCTGTGCGCGCGGCCGGTTCGGAGGTTGAGGTGTGCGCGGCTGGTTCGGAGGTTGCGGTGCGTTCGGTCGTGGCGGCGACCGCGGAGGGCGGGGCCGCCGCGGATAACTCAAGGGAGGCGGCGTGGGAGGCAGGGGCGAGGCCGCCCGCTCCGAGGGTGAGCGTCAGGGCCACGACAGCCGCTTTCAGCAGGGACTTCGCGATTCTCATCGCTACTCCTGGGGGTGGAGCGCGGTAGGGCCGGGCCCCCGAACATCCGGCCGGCCGCGATGGGCTACGTGATGTGTAACATGTCACATCCTTTGCCGGGTGGCAAGACGGTATTATCTGAACGTTCATATGCGTCCGAGCTCGCGCTCGGCGACGACGTCGCGGCCGGCCTCGGCACGCGGGTCCAGATGGTCAGGCTCGCACTGCTGCTCACCGGCGACCTCGTCGCCCCCCTGTAATCCCCGGGACCGGACTGCCGGTCGGCGTCACGCTCTTGTCATCGAAGGCCGAGCGGGTCACGTGCGCCGTCTCATCGCGAGCATGACCCAGATCCCCCATGATGACGGCTGGTCACAGGCGGGCGGTCCACTCGTGGCTCGTGAGGACGTCGGCACCCCTGGCCGGGAAGACGCGGTTGATCAAGAAGTCGTGCACGTCCGGCTCCTCGTCGGCGCAGGCGTCGCTGAGCACGGTCACGCGATAGTCCCGATCGGCGGCGTCGTAGAGCGTGGCGGCGACCATCGCCCCGGTCGCAACACCGGTCAGCACGATCGAGTCGATGCGCTGGGCGCGCAGGAGCAGATCGAGGTCGGTCGCCGCGAACGCGCTGGCGCGGCGCTTGACGACGACGGACTCACCCGGCAACGGCTCGATGCGCGAGTGCACGAGCGTCTCGGGGGATTCTTCGTGGAACAGTGTCCCCGCCCCGTGCAGGGAGCTGATCAACTGGTTTCCCGATGACACATCAAGGCCCGAGGCCCGGACCCCGAAACGTATGAAGATCACCGGAATTCCGGAGGCTCTGGCCGCGGGGACAACCCTCTCCATGACGGGAAGCACGCCGGCGGCGAAGGGATAGTTGTCCACGATGCCGGCCTGCAGGTCGCCGACGATGAGCGCGGTGGTGGTCATACGCCTTCCTTGTCTGTACGGCGTGCCGTCGGCCATCCTCCACGGTGGCATCCTTGGCGTGGTTGTCGTCGATCAAGTACGACGATAGTGGGACAGATTCGCGTATGGGTCATTGGTTGCGGCGCATGGCGGCTTGGGCCGTAGGCCGCACTATCGGGCTCTATGTCCACCACGACCAGCCCCTGACTCGCTCACACCTCGATGGCGCGAGCTCAAGGCATCCCTGGTCGCACGGACTCGGGCGGAGGGCCTTGTAGATCATTGAGCGACTGGCGCCAAGCGGCTCGGCTCGGCCGCTGGGCGGACGTGCTTTCTCCGATCCGGGGGACGCCGTTTGTGAAGGGTGTCAGGGGGTCTTGGTGACCGGGGGCGGGGCCCAAGTGCCGTCTACGACGCTTTGCTCGGGCCAGTACATGCGCAGGATGAGGTTGAACCCTCCGGCCGGGGCAGGCAGCCAGTTGGGTTGCATGTCGGAGGGGGCGTCGTGCTGGATGTAGAGATCCACCGACCCGTCGGGATCGGCGGTGGGTTTCGCGACATGGCCGATCTCGTATCGGTTGATCGGATTGTCGACCAGGAAACCGGTGGGGTCGTACATCGTCAGCGACCAGAACGCGTTGGCCGGAGGCAACTGGCCGGCAGGGAAGTGGATGGTGTAGTTGTTCGCGCCGTTGAGCGGCTGGCCCTGGCCGTCGACGAAGGCGATCGGGTAGATGGCGTCTTGGGGCAGGTTCGCGCCGAGTCCTTGCCATGCGATGGCGGCGCGCCGCAGGTAGTCGGTGCCGTAGCTGCCCAGATTGGTGGCGACTTGCCAGCCGTTGACGTTCTCGCCTATCGCGGCGACGGCGGCCTTGATCTGCTCCTGGGCCGCGGGGACCGCTGCGTGCAGGGCCTGCGCGGTGGTCGAATCGACGGCGTTGATGTCGAATGGCTGTCCCGGCTGGATGTTCAGCTGGGCGAGTGTGACTGCCATGGGCTTGTCCGCGGCTGTCGGGGAGTCGGTCCGCATTGCGGCTGCCAGCTGGGAGAAGAACGTCTGGGCGTCCATCTGCTCGACCTGCCGGGGCGGTGACGCCATCGCGATGCCGGGATCGACTTTGCCGGCCGGGGGCGTGTAGGCGCCGCGCCCGTAGGCGCTGAGCGGCTGGAGGGTGTACTGATCCACGAGCTCCGCCACGGCGGGCAGGTCGGATGGGCCGTCGAGCTGGGTGCGGCCAATGATCCAGACAGTGTCGGTCGGGGATGTGAGCTGTTCGACGCCGTCTGGCAGGGTGCCGTTCCAGTTCGGGCCGGTGATGGCGAAGTCGCCCTCGCCGGTGCCGGTGGTCCGTGTCCCGGGTGAGGCGAACACGTTGGTCCAGGCGTCCAGCATGGGCATGAGGTAGTACCGGCCGCGGGTGTCGGGCAGGTGCAGCACCATGGGCTCCTGGGCCAGATCCAGCCACGCGGACGTGTAGAGCGTGTCGAGGTTGGGTGAGACGACCTGCTTGAAACCGGGGTCGGGGAGGGCGTTCGCCTTTGCGAACTGATTGACGGGCGCTCTAAGGGTGACGGGGTCGGGTTCCTCGACGTTGGTCAAGAAATGTCTGGTGGTCTCCATCAGCACCAGTGGATAGCCGTAGATGTATGCCTGGACGGCGTTCTGATGAACATCCTGGCTCGCGGCTTCCATGGCGCTCCTCCCGGAACGGGGCTTCAGGATCCTTCGACACACGTCGCCTATCAGTCTCTGGCTCTCGCCAGAGGGCAGAAAGCATCGATGCGTAAATATCGACCAAGAGATCGTTCACCCTGGCCCGTCTGGGGAGCGCTTAGGGCGGTACCGGTCCGTCGGGCGACAGTTGGACTCCGGGTGACACGCCGGCGAAGATCAGGATCACGCCCGAGACCACGGCGTGGATTCCTCTGTTCGGGGCGAACTTCGCCACCGCCACACGCGGGTCTCACCTGTGCTGGATCGGTAGACGCTGCGCCTGCTCACCAGGCAGGATGCGCGCTGCCCGCTCTGCGGAGACCACCTGCTGACCGCCGACCAGCCACCCGAGTCACCCGATCAATGGACACGCTGGTGGCAGCACGTCGCTCGGCGCGCGATAGCAGCCGACTATCTCGTGTGTCGCCTACCGGAAGACGTGCACAGGCATGTACACGTAACCGTGCAAGCCTGGTTGCGCCGACGAGCGCCTGGTTGTGTGTGGTGGGCCGAGGCCACCCGCTGTTCGTGGCGCCGACAGGGGTGGCACTCGAGTCGAAACCTCGCCTGGAGGGTTGCCGGGCGCCGATCCGCGCAAAAGGCGGCTGCCCACCTTTGTGCGCCTTTCGCCAGGACGGGCATGAGTCGCTCGCCTACTCCGGTCCAGACGCGCTGGTCATGCCGGCCGCGGGCCGGCCCGGCCGACTCCACGGCGGCGGCTCGGCGAGGGCGCGCAGCGCTTCACGGGAGTTGCGCCCCGCCCCGGTTGAGACCTCGGCGCCGTCCTGATCGCGGGCGACGGCCACGACGAGGCCTTCCACGAAATCGTGAGAGAGGGCAATGGTGTGGCCGCCGACCAGCATCGCATCGGCGGCCGGATGGTCCGAGGGAGCGGCTCTGCCCAGCAAGACATGGGCCGCGACCAGGCCGGCGACCGGGGAGCGGTGGCGGCCCAGCAGCACGGGCTCCCCGTGCGGGTCGGCGACCTGGCGTACGAGGTCGCCGAGCTTGGACCGCGCCGTCGACACCGGCACGAGGGGCAGGCCGCTCCATACCCCGCCCACCTTCGACAGCGGCACCAGCCCGGCCCACTGCCAGCGCTCTCGGGTGATCATGACAGTGCTGCCATTCCTGGCCTCCTCCACGAGCGAGGCCCAGCGGGCGCGGGCGTCCTCGACGGAGTAGGGGACACCGAGCAGCGCCACGTGTTCGTCGTACGACAGCCGTTCCGTGTTGATCATCCGGAGATCGTAAGGCGCCTTACGGAATTTCTCAAGGCACATGACAAATATGGCGATGTGCGGCCGTGGCCGGTGCCGTCTACTCACCGCGGCGCCGGGCACACCGTCACCGCCCTCGCCCTCCCCCCGCACTGGACCACCGGCCGGGCGGATGCGGGACTCCTCCCTGACCTCGTCATGATCCGCCCAAGGTGATGGGCGCGGCCCTGGCGCTGTCACGGGACAACCGGGGTCTGCTGTCATCTCCGCGGGTCACGAGCCTATAATCGAACACATGTTTCAGGCTTCGTTGCTCGACTGCTTCTCCTCGGACGGTCCAGGACCGCTCGGGTCCACGGTCAGGCGCGTCGACCTGGGTCGCGGCGCCTGGATCGACCTCAGGCCCGGCTGGATCGGCGGCGCCGACGCCCTGCTCGACCGGCTGATCGCCGGAGTGCGCTGGCGCGCCGAGCGCCGACACATGTACGACCGGGTGGTCGACGTGCCCCGGCTGCTCGCCTTCTACGAGGAGGGCGAGCCGCTGCCCGAGCCGATGCTGGAGGAGGCCAGGGCGGCGCTCGACGAGCACTACGGCGCCGAGCTGGGCGAGCCGTTCGTCACGGCGGGCCTGTGCTTCTACCGCGACGGCCGCGACAGCGTGGCCTGGCACGGCGACACGATCGGCAGGGGGAGCACCGAGGACACCATGGTGGCCATCGTCTCGGTGGGCGCTCCCCGCGCCCTGATGCTGCGCCCCCGCGGCGGCGGAGGCGCGACGGTCCGGCACGAGCTGGGTCACGGCGACCTCATCGTCATGGGCGGCAGCTGCCAGCGCACCTGGGAACACGCGATCCCCAAGACGGCGCGTCCCGTCGGCCCCCGCGTCAGTATCCAGTTCAGGCCTCGCGGCGTCCGCTGACCACCGCCCCCGGCCGGAGCCGCCCACCGGGCCGATCAGTAGGCTCGGCCTGTGTCGCACTCTCTCGCCGACGGCTGGACCGGGCTGGTGGGGCCGTCTCACGCGGCCGGGGCCGTAGGGGCCGAGCTGCTCGCCAGGTGGGCCGAGCCGCACCGCAGGTACCACACCCCCGACCATCTGCGCGCGGTCCTCGCCGCGATCGACACGCTGGCGCCGGTGGCCGCCGACCTCGACGCGGTACGGCTGGCCGCGTGGTTCCACGACGCGGTCTACGAGGGCAGGGCGGGCTCGGACGAGGAGCGCAGCGCCCAGCTCGCCCTGTCCCGCCTGCCGAGGTGCGGCGTGCCGGGGGAGCGGGTCGCCGAGGTGGCCAGGCTCGTCCGCCTCACCGCCACCCACGACCCCGACTACACCGCGGCCGGGCCGGCGCAGGACGCGGGCGCGGCGTCAGGGCGGGACGCGGGCGCGGCGTCAGGGCGGACCGCGGGCGCGGCGTCAGGGCGGGACGCGGGCGCGATGTCAGGGCGGGACGCGAACGGCGCCGTGCTGTGCGACGCCGACCTGGCCGTGCTGGCGGGCGATGCCTACCCGGCCTACGCGAGTGCCGTCAGGCGGGAGTACGCCCACGTCCCCGACGAGCTGTTCAGGCAGGGCAGGGCGCAGGTGCTGCGGCGGCTGCTCGCCGCGCCGCGCCTGTACCGCACGGCGCTCGCCCACGAGCTGTGGGAGGGGAAGGCCCGCGCGAACATGGCCGCCGAGCTGGCGGCTCTCGAAAGCTGACCAGCGGCCCCGGTCAGCGGAGTTTGCGGCGGCGCAGTCCCGCGGCGATCAGGCGGGCGAGCAGTTCCCGCGAGGTGACGGGCTCGGCGCCCATGGAGACGGCGCGCGAGTGCACGGTCTCGGGCACGTCGTAGTGGTCCCGGTCGAACGCCCGTTCCGGCACTCCCAGCCGCAGCGCGAACGCGTGCAGTTCCTCCAGCGAGGTGTCGCTGACCAGGTGGGACCACAGCAAGCCTCGGGGGCCGGGCCAGTTGGGGGGATCGATCAGCACGGTCACGCCGACAAGCGTAGAACCATCGGGAACCATCCCATGAGGGGGCTCTCGGGGACGATCGGCATCAACCGATCGGTTGATGGGAGGCTCATCCGGATCCCTGATGGAGCGGGGCGCGCCGGACGGCAACCTGGAACCAGTCAAGCCGTTCCGACCTGGAGAAACGACACCATGAAGATCCGTACCCGCCTGGTCGCTGGAGCCGTCGCCGCCCTCGCTCTCACCAGTGGCGTCGCCACCGTCCAGGTCGCCCAGGCCGCCGCGGCCGGCCCGGCCGTCGTCGAGACCAAGGTGCTGTCCGCCGAAGCCGCCCTGAGGATCGCCGACGCGGTGCAGAAGGAGGCGGCCAAGCAGAAGCAGCGCGTGACGGTGGCGATCGTGGACCGCTCGGGCGCGACCCGCCTGATCCTCAAGGGCGACGGCGCCGGCCCGCAGACGGAGGAGTCGGCCAGGCGCAAGGCGTTCACCGCGGTCTCGTTCGGTCAGGCGACCAGCGCGCTGTCGAAGAACCAGGCGCTGGCGGCCATCCCCGGCACGCTGCTGCTGGCCGGTGGCATCCCCGTGGCCGTCGACGGCGCCCCGATCGCGGGCATCGGCGTCGGGGGCGCGCCCTCCGGCGACATCGACGAGGCCCTCGCGCAGGCCGGCCTGAAGGCCGTCCAGGGCCTCGGCTGACGGTCCCCAGGGGTGCGGGTCCCCGGCAGGGGGACCCGCACCTGTTCACTTCCGGCCGCTGCTCACCGCGTGGTACTGCAGGTCCTGCACGGCGAAGTCCTTCTTCACCTGCCAGGGCGAGGTGACCGTCACCGCGCCGACCGATGCCTTGTTCTCCCCGTACGCCAGGGGGAACGTCTTGGCCTGGAGCCCCGCCTGTCCCGCGTAGGTCTTCTGGGCGCCGCCGATGCTCGCCTTCACCGTCGCGTCGCGGGTGAGGAAGGAGAGCACCTCCACCGTGTCCCGCGGCGTGCTCGTACCAGGGCGCGGGGCCATGAATCTGGTCTGCGTGCCCGACGTCGGCCTGGCCGCCGCGAACTGCGTGCGATGCGTCAGGTAGAGCGTGTCGCGGACGATGGCCGGCGCCTTGCCGGTCTTGAGCCAGGTCAGGTAGTAGGACGAGATGTCCAAATAGGCGCCGCCGTTGTGCACGCTGGGCGCGAACTGGGTGCCCTCGGAGAAGTCGTTCCAGGTGGTCAGCTGGATCCAGTCCGCGTCTTCCGAGATGGCCTTCTCCCAGGTGAGGCGGAGGTTCTCGGTGTTGTTGGCCTCGTCGTAGATGCTCTGGTTGGGCCGCTCGTCCTGGACGGACACCGGCTGCATCCAGATCTTGTCCATGCCGTGCGCCTTGGCGACGTTCGAGGCGATGCCGCTCTGGCCCGCCGGGCTGCGGTTGCCCCAGTTGGAGAAGCCGTAGCTGATCGGCGCGAAGGCCGCGGCGTTCGACGGGAAGTTCAGGAAGACGGGGACGAAGGCGACCGTGATGCCGTGCGTGTCCTTCATGATCTTCATGAAGTTCTGCCACCACGCGGCCGACTGCCCCTCCGCCTTGAACGGGGAGATCACCAGGCGCTTGTCGGCCAGGCGGTAGACGGACTTGGAGGCGGCGAGCTTGGCCATGGAGGCGGCCAGCGTGGCCGCGTCGGTCTTCAGCGAGGTCATGTCGGGCATCAGGACGATCTTGAAGCCCGGGTCCACCGCCTCAGCCGCCTTGATCAGCACCTGGAGGCGATCCCAGTGGGCGCTGGTGAGCGACAGGACGTCCACGGTGAAGCCGTCGAGACCGGCCGCTGCGGCGGTCTGGATCTCCTTCTTCATGTCCGCGAGCTGCCAGTCGCCTGACAGCACGCCCCTCGGCACGGGACGGTCCCTGAGCAGGCCGCCGTAGGCGGCGTGCTTGCCGTTCTCGCCGGTCGGGGTGAGGTAGTGCTTGGTGTAGTAGTCGTCGGCGCCCGCCTTGTTGTTCAGCGAGAGCGGATACGGCGTGAAGTAGTGCGCGAAGACCTTGCGCTCCGAGCCCCGCAGCGCCGCGAGGGACGGCATGGCGAACGGCAGCGGGCCGCTGGGCGTGGCCGCCTGCGTGTCGTAGCTGATCGACAGCTTGGGGCCCTGGCCCGCCGTGGCGCGCGAGGAGTGGAGCACGCCGTGGGCGCCTGACGGGGAGGTCAGCGCGAAGTCGTAGGCGCCGTTGCCGGTGAAGGCGGAGGACACGTCCAGCTTCGCCGTGCCGCCGGCGGTCAGACCCTTGTGGGTGGTGATCACCGCACCCACGGCGGGACGGTTGTCGAAGGTGAGCGTGTCGGCGGTCCACTCGCCGGTGACCGGCCGCACCTCGAGGGTGGTGTCGGTGGTCCTGACGGACTGCACGTCCAGGGTCATCTTGACGTTGACGGCGTTGTCCGGGACGTCCTTGACGGTGAAACGCATGTAGGCACCGCGCTCGGAGGCGTTCGCGCCGTCGCAGGGGGTGGTGCAGACCGACAGCCAGGTGACGGTGTGGTGCGTCTTGCCCGGTCCGGCCTGGCTGACGTAGCTGTCCTCCTCGGACGCGAACGTGACGGTCTTCTCCGCGGCCGCCGCGACGGTCGGGGAGATCATCGTGGCGGTGCCTGCCAGGGTGACCAATAACAGGGTCATCGCGCGTATGCGCATGCTTATCGTGCCCTCCATGTAACGATATGTCCTGACATATCGCATGACAACGGGCATGATCATAGAGCCATGGGCCCCTCCCCACGCTGACGATTACATATAATGATCGATTACATCTGCTGATCGATGCGTCTCTCAGAGCAGGCGAAACGACGGAGGGAACAGCTCGTCCGCCGGCCTGCCCAGGTGGTCGCGCAGCGAGTACGCCGCCTTCATCTCCTCGAAGTACGCCTGGGCGCGCGCCCTGAACGCCGCCTCGTCAACGCCGGGGATCACACCGTCCCGCATGACGATCCGCCCGTCGATCACCACCGTCGACACGTCCGCCCCCGAGCAGTTCATCAGCAGCGTCCTGATCGGATCGTCGACGGGCCCGGTCCGCGGTCCCGACAGGTCGACGACCAGCAGGTCCGCCTTCGCGCCCGGCGCGAGCCTGCCCAGGTCCTCGCGGCCCAGCGCCCTGGCCCCGTTCAGCGTCGCCGCCCGGTAGTAGTCGGCCGCCGACCCCGCCTCCAGCCGCCCCGTGACCAGCTTGGCCAGGTTGTTGCCGTAGTCCATGTTGCGGATCATGTCGGGCGGGAAGGAGTCGGTGCCCAGCGCCACGTTCACCCCCGCCGCCCGGTAGCGGTCGAAGTCGCGCAGCGCGTCGCCGTACCTCACCATGGTCAGCGGGCAGTGCACGATGCCCGCCAGCGACGCCAGCCGGTCGGGCGAGCCCTCGAACGGCGTGCCGGGCGAGCCCAGGTAGAGCGCGTGCGGGACGAGCAGGCGCGGGCCGAGCAGCCCCACCTCGTCCAGCACGTCGAGTGGGTGCCTGCCGTACCACTCCTCGAGCAGCCGCAGCTCCGTCAACCCCTGCATGCAGTGCAGCCGCACCAGGCAGTCGAGCTCCTCGGCGGCCCGCGCGGTGGCCCGCATCAGATCGAGGGTGACGGTCTCGATCCTGCACGGCAGCAGCGCGCCGCGCAGCCGCCCGCCGTAGGCCCCGTCGAAGTCGCGCACGAACCTGACCGCGTCGGCCAGCCCCTTCTCGCCCAGGGCCGGCTCCCAGTGGACGTCCCGTGTGCCGGCGGCCTGGACGGGCACGCCGGACCGGTAGCTGGGCCCCAGGTACATGCGCAGCCCGAGCCGTCCGGCGATCTCGGCGACGCCGGCGAACTCCTCGTAGGACTCGGCCCACGCGCTGTGGGTCTCGGCGGCGATCGGCATCGCGGTGGTGATGCCGTTGCGGATGAGCTGCGTGAGCGCGTACTCGCGCATGAACAGCGTCTCCCCCAGGGGGAAGACCGCCGTCCTGCGGGTGGTGGCGTAGTCGAGGGACCAGTTCAGCCCGTCGGAGGCGGCATGCCACGTGTCGATGATCGCGTGGTCGATGTCGGACAGCGCGTCGAGGTCGATGAAACCGGGTCCGACGATCGCCTCGCCCGCGTCGATCACCTCGTCCACGGGTCCCTCGTAGGCCGCGCCGACATGGACGATCGAGTCGCCCGCGTAGACGACGCAGCCGTCACGGTGGATGACGTGGTCGGCGCCGTCGAAACCGATGACGTACGACGCCTTGACGAGTGTGGTGCTCACTGTTCTCTGTTTCTCCTGGTCGGCTTCCAGCCGGGACGGGGGACGGCGGCCAGCAGGGCCCTGGTGTAGTCCTCGCGCGGGTCGCGCAGCAGGTCGGCGGTGGGGCCGCGCTCCACGACCTCGCCCTTGTGCATCACGATGGCCGTGTCGCTGATCTGGTTGACGACGGCCAGGTCGTGCGAGATGAAGACGTAGCTGATCCGGCCGCGCTCGCGGATGTCGGCGAGCAGGTTGAGGATCTGGGCCTGGATGGACACGTCGAGCGCCGCGACGGCCTCGTCCAGCACCAGCACGCGGGGCTCGACGGCGATCGCGCGGGCGATGGCCACGCGCTGCCGCTGCCCGCCGGACAGCTGCCTGGGCAGCATGGCGGCGTGCCGTTCGGCGAGGCCGACCGACTCCAGCAGCTCCGTCGTGCGCCTGCGCAGCTCGGCAGGGGTGAGCGTGAAGTGCAGCGACAGGCTGGTGGCGATGACGTCGCCGACGCGCTGCAGCTTGTCCAGCGAGGAGTAGGGATCCTGGAAGACGATCTGGATCTCCCTGGCCCGCCTGCGCCGCTCCTTCGAGGCCACGCGCCCGGCCGGGCGCGGCCGCCCGCAGACGGTGATCGTCCCGCTCGTGGGCGTCTCCAGGCCGAGCAGCATCCTGGCTACCGTGGTCTTGCCGGATCCCGACTCGCCCACGATGGCCAGCGACTGACCCTCCTCGACGGTGAACGACACCTCCTGGACGGCGACCGCCTCGCCGTACACCTTGCGCAGCCCCTCGGCCTGTACCACTGTCATGGGCCCTCCTTCGCCGGTCTCATGACCAAGGTGCTGTGACTGCTGATGACCTCGACGAGCCCGGTCATGGCTCTCCCTGAAGGGTCAGCTCGGCGGCGCGGACGCAGGCGACCGTGCCGTCGAAGGGCGGCCGTGCCTCGCCGCACGAGGGCATGGCGTGCGCGCAGCGGGGCGCGAAGGCGCAGCCGGGATCGGCCTCGAAGGCGGCCACGGGCCGTCCTGGGATCACGGGCAGCCGGTGCGCGACCTCCTCCAGGCTGGGGCGCGAGAGGAGCAGCCCGCTGGTGTAGGGGTGCAGGGGGGCGGCGGTCAGCTCGTGCGAGGGCCTGGCCTCCACGATCCTTCCCGCGTACATGACCGCGAGCCTGTCGCAGGTCGCCGCCGCCAACTCCAGATCGTGCGTGATCAGCAGCATCGCCATGCCGCGCTCGCGGCGCAGGTCGTCCAGGATCGCCATGACCTCCGACTGCGTCGTCACGTCGAGGGCGGTCGTCGGCTCGTCGGCGAGGATCAGGTCCGGCTCCACCGCCAGCACCGAGGCGATCATCACCCGCTGCAGCAGGCCGCCCGACAGCTCGTGCGGGTACTGCCGCAGCCGCCGCGCCCCGTCGCCGATCCCCACCTCGGCGAGCAGCCGTACCGCACGCGCGACCGCCTCCCGGGCGGGGACGCCCAGATTGGTCACCATCGCCTCGGTCAGGAAGTCGCCCACGCTGCGCACCGGATTGATGTGCGCCCGGGGATCCTGGAAGATCATCGCGATCCGCCTGGCCCGCAGCTCGCGCAGCGCCCTGCCGGACGGCACGGCGACACCCTCGAACAGGATCCTCCCGCTGAGCCTGGCGCCGGGCGGCGTGAGCCCGATGACCGCGCGGGCGGTCATCGACTTGCCCGAGCCCGACTCGCCTACCAGGCCGACGGCCTCGCCGCGGCCGATCGTCAGGTCGACCTCCTCCACCAGGGTCTTCCACTCGCGCCCCGCGGGAACGGCCAGCGCCAGCCTCTCGATCGACAGCAGGCTCATCGCCGCCTCCCCAGCCGGTCGCCCAGCACGTTCACCGCGGCCACGACCAGCGCGATCATCACGCCCGCCGCGACCGCCTCCAGCGGCTGGCCGCGTTGCGCGCTGTCCAGCCCGCTCTTGACCATGAGCCCCCAGTCGGCGGTGGGCGGCTGCACGCCCAGCCCGAGGAAGGAGACCGCGGCCACGTCGATCACCGCGAAGCCCAGCGCCGACACCGACTGCGCCACGATGATCGGCCGCAGGTTCGGCAGCAGGTGGCGGGTGCAGATGGCGAAGGCCGACCGGCCCTGCACCCACGCCGCCGCCACGTACGGCAGGTTTCGCTCGCGCAGCGCCGCCGAGCGCACCACCCTGGCGACATAGGGCGTGTACGCCACGGCCAGACCGGTCACCACACCCGGGATGCCGGGGCCGAGGACGGCCACCGTGACCAGGGCGAAGACGATGCCGGGCACCGCGAACAGGATGTCGAGCAGCCGCGAGATCACCGCGTCGACCCTGCCACCCGCCCACGCGGCGGCGATCGCCAGCGTGGTCCCCGCGACGGTGGAGACGCAGATGATCAGGACGGGGCCGATGAGCGTGGTCCGCGCGCCGTACATGAGCCTGGACAGCACGTCACGACCGAGCGCGTCGGCGCCCAGCGGGTGCGCCGCCGTGCCGCCGCTGAGCGCGTTCATCAGGTCGGGGAAGTCGGGATCGTAGGGCGCCAGCAGCGGCGCCAGCAGGGTCACCGCCGCCACGGCGGCCAGCAGGACGGCGGACGCCGTACCCAGGCCGCCCAGGCGGGTCACCGCGAAAGGCGCGGATCGAGAGCTGAGTAGCACAGGTCCACCAGGAGGTTGATCAGGACGAAGGCGGTCACGAGCACGAGCACCACCGCCTGGACGATGGCGAAGTCGCGCTGCAGGATCGCCCGGACGAACAGCGAGCCGAGCCCGTCGAGGGCGAAGATGTTCTCGACCACGACCGAGCCGGCGATCAGGCCCGCGATGTTGAGCCCCGTCACCGTCACGACGGGGATCGAGGCGTTGCGCAGCACGTGCCGCCTGACGACGTGCCGCTCGGCGAAGCCGCGGGCCCGGGCCGTCTCGACGTGCTCGCGGCCCAGCTCCTCCTGCACGGAGGCGCGGGTGATGCGGGCGAGGAAGGCGGCGCTGGCCAGGCTCAGCGTGATCGCGGGCAGCGTCAGATGGTAGAGACGGTCGGGCAGGCCCTCACCCGCCCCGAAGACGGGGAACCAGCCGAGCCCGAGCGCGAAGACGATCACCAGCAGCACGCCGACGACGAACGGCGGCGTGGCCAGCAGGACGGAGGAGACGACGCCGATGACGCCCTCGACCCTGCCGCCCCGCAGGCCCGCCAGCAGGCCCATCGCGACGCCTCCCATGGAGATCAGCACGGTCGCGTAGACCACCAGCAGCGCGGTGGTCGCCACCCGCGAGCCGATGAGCGCGGAGACGTCCTGCCGGTAGACGAGCGAGCTGCCGAAGTCGCCGGTCACCGCGTCGCGCAGCCACGACACGTAACGCACGAGGAAAGGGTCGTCCAGGTGGTACTGCGCCCTGATCGCGGCGACCTGCTCGGGCGTGCCGCTCCTGTTGCCGAGCAGGAAGGCCATCGGGCCGCCCGGCACCAGGTACAGCAGGCCGTACACGAGGAAGGAGGCGACCAGCAGGACCACGGCGAGTCCTGCCAGCCGCTTCAACGCGAACCTCACTTGGCCCCCAGGCCGGCGGCCCACGGGTAGTACAGGTAGGGGAAGGACGGAACGGCGCCCGTGACCCTGTTGTTCATGTAGAGGATCACCGGCAGGTTGTTCAACGGCATCCACGCCACGTCACGGGTGACCTTGTCCTGGATGGCGGTGACCAGCGCGGCGCGGGCCGCCGGGTCGTACTCGGCCCTGGCCTTCTTGATGTCGGCGTCCACGGCGGGGTAGTCGTTGAAGTTCGTCCTGCCGCCGGCCAGGAACACCGTGTAGATGTCGAGCGGGTCGGGCACGTTGCCGTACCAGGTGGAGAAGAACGCGTCGATGCCCTCACGCGCCTTCGGGTCGCTGTAGAGGTTGCCGTACTGCTCGACCGGGATGACCTTGATCTCGATCTTCAGGCCGAGCGCCTCACCCGTGGCCTTGATCAGGTTGGCGGTCTGCTCGTGCGTGGCCGCGCTGCCCTGGATGCCGATCGTGATCGGCTGGGTCGGCGAGCCGGCCTCGGTCAGCAGCTGCTTGGCCTTGGCCAGGTCCTGCGTCTCCGGCGGCAACGCGTCGTAGGCCTGCTTGAAGGCGGCCTGCTCGTAGCCCCAGTACTCGGCGCCCGCGAGCGTGCGCTGGGGGGCGGCGGTGCCCTGGAAGACGACCTTGGAGATGGCCGCCCTGTCGAGTGCGAGCGAGAGCGCCTGGCGGACCTTCGGATCGGCGTAGGGGCCCGACTTGGCGGCGCTGAGCAGCGTCCAGAACGTCAGCGACTTGCCCAGCGTGACCGACCCGGTCGTGGAGCCGCGCAACTGGGCCAGCCCCGCGGGCGGCAGGTAGAAGTACTGGCCGTCCACCTCGCCGGAGCGCAGCGCGTTGACCGCGGTCGTCTCGTCGGCGATGAACCGGAACACCAGCTCCTTGGACTTCGCGGCGAGCGCCGGGTCCCAGTAGGAGTCGTTGCGGGCCAGCGTGAGCGAGTCACCCGACTTCCACCCCTTGAACGTGAAGGGCCCGGTGCACATGACGCCGGTGGTCGGCGAGCCCAGGTCCTTCTTGCCCGCGTACTCCTCCGACACGATGGCGCCCGCCGCCGTGGCCATGGCCTGGTTGAACAGCACGTCGGGCTGCTTCAGGGTCACCGTGACCTGCATCGGCCCGGTCGCCTCGATCGTGTCGACGGTGTGGAAGTAGTCACCCCACCAGGTGCCGAGCGCCGGGTCCAGATGCCTGTTCAGGCTGGCGGCCACGTCCTTGGCGGTCAGCTCCTTGCCGTCCCAGAACTTCACGCCCTTCCTGATCGTGTAGACCCAGGTCGTCGGCGTCGGGTTGTCCGCCTTCTCCGCCAGGCCCGGCTCGACCCGGAAGTCGGGGGTGAGCCGCAGCAGGCTCTCGCACATGTTGGCCAGCGCGGTGTTCTCCGCGTAGTTGAACGACCTGATCGGGTCGACGGTCTGCGGCTCGTACGGCAGGTTCCACGTCACCTTGTCCAGGCCCTTGGCCGCCGCGGTGGTCGAGGTCTTCAGGTCGAGCGCCGCAGGCGTGTCCTGCGCAGGCGCCTGCGCCTGCTGCTGGGGCGCGCCGCCGCAGGCGGCGAGGGCAAGGGCGAGCCCTGCGAGGGGTACGGCACGACGGATCATCGAAGGGACCTTTCGAGGAGGCGTCCGTCCTGGGCGATCACGACCCCGCCACGGACGACGAACAGGGGGACGGGCCGGTCCACGACGACCTCGGAGACCGAGCCGCCCTGTACCAGCACGAAGTCGGCGGGGTCGCCGACCTGGAGTTCGACCCGCTCCAGACCGAGCAGCGCGGCGCCCCCGTGCGCCGCGACCGCGTAACAAGCGGCCAGCTCGTCGTCGGTGCGGGCGTCGGTGCGATACGCGAGCAGGTGCGCCCGCGCGATCATGTCGCCGTCGCCGAACGGCGTCCAGGGGTCGCGGACCCCGTCGGACCCCGCGGCCAGCAGCACGCCCGCCCTGGTCAGCGGGCCGACGGGCAGGACGGGATCCGCGCCGAGCGCGCAGGTGGCCAGCGCCACCCCGCTGCGCGCGAGCAGGTCGTCCATGGCCCTGCTCTCGGCGGTGCCCTCGCCCAGGCAGAAGGCGTGGCTGATGGTGACGGAGTGCCCGCCGGCGCGGCGGGCGATCTCCTTCACCTGGGCCATGCCCTGCTCGCCGCCGTCGTGCAGATGGATGTCGATCGGCGCGCCGGTCCGCTCGGCGATGCCGAACAGCACGTCCAGGTGGCCGTCCAGGTCGCCGTCGATGCCGATGGGGTCCAGGCCGCCGATGACGTCGGCGCCCTCGGCGAGGGAACGCTCCATCAGGTCGGCGGTGCCCGGCCTGGTCAGCAGGCCCAGTTGGGGGAAGGCGACGATCTGGACGTCGAGCAGGTCCTTGCGGGCCTGCGCGGCCTCGCGCACGCCGTGCACGTTGGCCAGGCCGTACACGGGGGCCACGTCCACGTGGGCGCGCCAGGCCCGCGTGCCGCGGGCGACGGCGGCGTCCATCAGCGCCCCCGCCCGCTCGGCCACCGACGCTGACATCTCGGCGCGCGCCCGCACGTCGCCCTCGATCAGATCCATGAGCGTCTCGGCGTGGGCACGGCTCAGCCACGGCTGGCCCCACGTCGTCTTGTCAGGGTGGATGTGCGCGTCGACGGGGGAGGGAAGCGCGAGCGCGCCCTTCCCGTCGACGGTCACGGTGTTCTCCCGCGCGGTGGCGGGGTCGGCGATGCGGCCGTCGACGACCAGCAGGTCATGGGGACGGATGTTGGTGAACAGCACGGAGCTCATGGGAGGTGATCCCCTTACTCTGAGGAGAACTCCGCACTAGAGTTATCAGACATCAGATGTTTAGAGAAGAGGACTGATGCGGAACGTGGGCCGGATCTCGCTCGTCGACGCCGCGATCGCCGAACTGCGCCAGGAGATAGTGAGCGGGGCGTGGCCGGTCGGCAGCAAGATCCCGTCGGAGAGCCAGCTGGCCGCCTCCCTCGGCGTGAGCAGGCTGTCGGTGCGCGAGGCCGTACGGGTGCTCGTCCACGCGGGACTGCTGACCACCAGGCAGGGTGACGGCACCTACGTGACGGCCAGCGACGAGTCACAGGTGGCCCTGAGGCGTCGGCTTGACAGGGCGGCGGCGATGGACATCATCGACGTACGGCGCGGCCTCGACCTGGTGGCGGCACGGCTGGCGGCCGTCAAACGGACGGACGAGGACCTCGCCCTGATGAAGGAGGCGCTGGCCCGCAGGGTCGAGGCCGGCCGTTCGGTCGACGTGGACGCCTTCGCCGACGCCGATGTGGACTTCCACCTGCTGGTCGCCCAGGCCGCGCACAACCCGGTGCTGGGCGACCTGTACCGCAGCATGAGCGACGCCCTGCGCGACAGCGTGCGGAGCGACCACTGCATGGAAAGGGCGGTGCTGGAATCGGACACCTCGCACGACGAACTGCTTGCGGCCATCGAGGCGGGGGACGCCTCGACGGCGGTGTCCGTGGCGCTCGCCATCCTCGACCAGCAGCAGAGCGACCTGTAGGGCCATGTGCCCCCGGACCTCACGGCGGCGGCTCGGAACTCCCGACACGTGATCTGCCGGCGTGTCCGCGTCCTGGCCGGTGACCTCCGTCCGGACCGGCCGAGTCGCCGCGCAGCGCCTGCCGGAGGCGAGGAAGCGACGTCGCGCTCGCCGGCGTCTCCGGGCGCCCTCCGGCCGGGCGCCACTCAGGGATGGCGTCAGCGCGCGGCCGCGGCCGGTCCGGGATCGATCTGCCGGTGGGGCACCCTCGGGGGTGGCGTCAAGGCGCGGCCGCCGCTCGGTCGAGGTCGATGATCCTGGCTGTTGCGGTGGCCGTGGCGATGATCGCCTCATCGGCATCGAGGAGCGAGGCCTCCAGGTGGGCCACGTCTCCATCGCGGTGGACCACGCGACCCCTGCCGAAGATCCGGCCGGGACGGACCGGCCGCAGGAAGCTCGCCTTGAGCTCCAGGGTGGACTGGAACTGGTCGGGCCGCAGCGTGGCGAGGAGCGCGGGCCCCACCGTGTCGTAGAGCATCGCCGCGAGGAAGGCCCCCAGGACGTTGCCCGAAGGATTGGTGAAGTCGTCGGTCGCGGTGAACGCCAGCTCGATCGTGCCGTTCTCGACGTCCGCGTCGAGGAACTCCAACCCCAGTGTGGCCGCGGCACGAGGCAGCGGTGACCGCCCCTCCACCGCGTCCCAGAACGGCCCGGATCGCCCGCTCATCTCTCCTCCTCCGCGCTCGTTGTCCCGGTACCCGGTGGGCCGGAACCGGACCGCCCACGCGCCCGACCGTCCGGTCTGCGCGGGGCCCGACCTGGAACCTGCCGCTCAGGCTCGACGCCCCGCGCCTGAGATCTACCCGATGCGCGACCTGAGCCACTCCAACGCCGCGACGGCGGAGTCGAGGATCGAGATGTGGCCGTCCTCCGGGGACAGCCGCAGCTCGGCCGACGGGCAGTGGCGCGCGAGCCAGCGGCCGTGCGAGCTGGGCACGACCCGGTCCAGGTCACCGTGCGACAACAGGACCGGCGCGGCCACCTGGGCCGGGTCGAAGCCCCACGGGGCGACGAAGGCGAGGTCGTCGTCTATCAGCCCGCCCGTGCCCGCCTCCACGGCCGGGCCGACGACCTCACCGAACCAGGACCATCCACCGGCGAGGGCGGCGTGATCCGCCGGGGAGAACATGTCCGGGTCGTACGCGGCGGACGCCTCGTACGTCTCCTTCGAGGCGCGTCCCTCGACGGCGGCGCGCAGGGACGCCACGCCCGAGGCCGACATGCCCGCGAACCAGTCGAGCCCGTCGGCGCCGAACGGCGCGAGCCCGGCCACGCCGACCACGCCCAGAACCCGCCCGGGTAGCAGCGCGCCGCACGCGAGGGCATGCGGCGCGCCACCGGAGTGGCCCATCACCGCGAAGCGATCAATGCCGAGGGCGTCGGCGACGGCGGAGACGCAAGCGGCCGCCGACGCCACGTCCCGGCCCCGGTCGGGGGTCGATCCACCGTACCCGGGCCGGTCGTACGACACCCAGCGGATGCCGAGCCGGTCGGCGGCCGGGAAGAGCGGCTTGGGCGGCGCGCCGATGTTCGGCGTGCCATGGTGCCAGAAGACGGCGAGACGGTCGCGGCCGCCATCCGCGCCCGTGTCGTAGACGTGCAGCGTACGGCCGTCGCCCACGCCCAGATCAAGCTCCGTCACCATGAGCCGAGCCTATCGACGACGACCGGACGGTGCCGGTTCATCCCGGGCAGGCGCGAGCCGACCCGGGCGGAGCGCGCCAAGGGCCCAGGCGCTCGGCGTCAGGGGAGGAGTCTGTCCAACGCCTTCCCGATGCGCTTCTCGGAGATCGGGGTGGGGGTGCCGAGGGTCTGGGCGAAGAAGCTGACCCGCAGCTCCTCGATCATCCACCGGATCTCCACGACGTCAGGGTCCGTCCGCCGCGCCGGTGGCAGCTTGTCGAGAACGTCGAGGTAGTCGTCCTCGACCTTGTGCACCTTGTCCATCCACTCGACGTCGCGCCACGGCTCCTCGGGGAGCTTGGCCAGTCGCCGGTCGATCGCCCTGATGTAGCGGGAGACGTCGGAGAGCCGCGCCGAGCCCGTGGCCGTGATGAAGCCGGGGTGGACGAGCTTGCCGAGCTGCTCGCGCACGTCCTCCGTCGACGCGGACGATCGCAGCGCCCCCAGCTTGAGGTTGACGTCGTGCCAGGCGGCCAGGATCTGCTCGACCTTCGACAGGATCCGCGCCGACGTGTCGTACAGCTCTGCCCGCACGTGCTGGTAGAGCCGGTCGAAGGAGACCGGGTCCCACGCGGGTCCGCCGACGTCGCGCGTCAGCTCGTCGACGGCCGCGTTGACCACGTCGTCGAACAGGGCCACCGCCCCGCCGTGCGGCGAGCGTGACAGGGACAGTTTCGCCTGGTTGGACAGGCCACCGAGCAGCGACTTGGCGGGCGAGGTGACGTTCAGCAGCAGCAGCCGCCTGGTGCCGAGCCACATGGACCTGCGCTGCTCGGCCTGCGTCTCGAAGATCTTCACGGAGACCGACGAGCCCGCGTCGACCAGCGCGGGGTAGCCCTTCATGCGCCCCTGCTCGAAGACCTTCGGCAGCGTCCCGATGCTCCAGGTGGTCAGCCCACTGCGCTCGAGGTCGTCACCCGCCGCCGACAGCGTCTGCCGCAACTTGGGAGCCAGGCGTTTCTTCAGCGCGTCGAGGTCCTTGTCCTCGGCGATGGTCCGCTTGCGCTCGTCGATCACCCGGTAGGTGACGCGCAGGTGGTCGGGCAGCTGGTCGAGCTGCCACGCCTCGCGCGGCACCCGCACACCCGTCAGCCGCAGCAGCTCCCGCTCCAGAGCCTCCAGCAGCGGCTCGCCTGCGGCCTTGACATGCTGGAGCACCTGCTTGGCGTAGTTGGGCGCGGGCACGAAGTTGCGCCTGACGTTCTTCGGCAGCGACCTGATCAGCGCGGTGACGAGCTCCTCGCGCAGACCGGGGATCTGCCAGTCGAAGCCGTCGGCGCTGACCTGGTTCAGCACCTGGAGCGGGACGTGCACGGTGACGCCGTCGGCCTCGGTGCCCGGCTCGAACTGGTAGGTCAGCTTCATGCGCTGGCCGAGCTGCCGCCAGGTGTCGGGGTAGTCGCGGGCGCTGACGTCCGCGCCCTCGTTGACCAGCATCTCGGGGGAGAACGTCAGCAGCGCCTTGTCCTGCTGCTTCTTCCACCAGGCGTCGAAGTGCCTGGCGGAGACCACGTCGGCGGGCACCCGATGGTCGTAGAAGTCGAACAGCGCCTCGTCGTCGACCATGATGTCGCGGCGGCGGGCGCGGTTCTCCAGCTCTTCGACCTCCTCCAGGAGCCGCCTGTTCTCGCGCAGGAAGGCGTGGTGGGTGTCCCAGTCGCCCTCGACGAGCGCGTGCCTGATGAACAGCTCGCGCGACAGCTCGGGGTCGATCTTGCCGTAACCGATCTTGCGGCCGACGACGAGCGGCACGCCGTACAGCGTGACCTTCTCCAGGGCGACGACGGCGCCCTGCTTCTTCTCCCAGTGCGGCTCGGAGTAGGTGCGCTTGACCAGGTGCTGGGCCAGCGGCTCGACCCAGTCGGGTTCGATCTTGGCGTTGACGCGCGCCCACAGCCTGCTGGTCTCCACCAGCTCGGCCGACATCACCCACGCCGGCTGTTTCCTGGCCAGCGCCGATCCGGGGAAGATCGCGAAGCGCGCGTTGCGCGCCCCGATGTACTCCTGGATGGGCCTGCGCCCGTCACCGGACTTCTTGTCCATGACGTCCTTGACACCCAGGTGCGACAGCAGCCCGACGAGCAACGAGACGTGGATCTGGTACGGCGAGGCGTCCTGGCTGTTGGGGTGGGCGCCGAGCGCCTGACGCAGCTGGCTGTAGATGTCCTGCCATTCGCGCACCCGCAGGTAGTTGAGGAACTCCGCCTTGCACAGCCGCCTGAACGCGCTGGAGGACAGCTCCTTCTGCTTCTCCTTCAGGTGGTTCCACAGGTTGAGGTAGGACAGGAAGTCGGATTCGGGGTCGGCGAAACGGCGGTGCTTCTCGTCGGCCTGCTGCTGCTTGTCGGAGGGCCGCTCGCGCGGGTCCTGGATGGACAGCGCGGAGGCGATCACCATCACCTCGCGCACGCAGCCGTTCTTCTCCGCCTCCAGCACCATGCGCGCCAGGCGCGGGTCGACCGGCAGGGCGGCGAGCTTGCGCCCCATCGCGGTCAGCCCGCCCGCGGCGTCGAAGGCGCCCAGCTCCTGCAGCAGGTTGACGCCGTCGCGCACCTGCCGCTGGTCGGGCGGCTCGACGAAGGGGAAGGCCGCGATGTCACCGAGCCCGATCGTCGTCATCTGCAGGATGACGCTGGCCAGGTTCGTGCGCAGGATCTCGGGGTCGGTGAACTCGGACCTGGCGAGGAAGTCCTCCTCCTCGTACAGGCGGATGCACACTCCGTCGGAGGTACGGCCGCAGCGGCCCTTTCGCTGGTTGGCCGAGGCCTGCGAGATCGCCTCGATCGGCAGGCGCTGCACCTTGGTGCGGTGGCTGTAGCGGGAGATGCGCGCGAAGCCGGGGTCGACGACGTACTTGATGCCGGGGACGGTCAGCGACGTCTCGGCCACGTTGGTGGCCAGCACGATCCTGCGGCCGGTGTGCGACTGGAACACCCTGTGCTGCTCGGCGGCCGACAGCCGCGCGTACAGCGGCAGGATCTCGGTGTTGCGGAACTCGGCCTTGGACAGCGCGTCGAAGGCGTCGCGGATCTCCCGCTCGCCCGACAGGAACACCAGGATGTCGCCCTGCCCCTCGACCACCAGCTCCTTGCAGGCGTCGACGATGCCCTGCGTCTGGTCGTCGTCCTCGGACAGCGGCCGGTAGCGCACCTCGACCGGGTAGGTCCGCCCGGACACCTCGATGATCGGCGCGTCGTCGAAGTGGCGGGAGAAGCGCTCGGGGTCGATCGTGGCGCTGGTGATGATGACCTTGAGGTCGGGTCGCCTGGGCAGCAGCTGCTTGACATAGCCGAGGATGAAGTCGATGTTGAGGCTGCGCTCGTGGGCCTCGTCGATGATCAGCGTGTCGTACTGCTCCAGCAGCCGGTCGTTCTGCAACTCGGCCAGCAGGATGCCGTCGGTCATCAGCTTGACCAGCGTGGAGTCGCTCGCCTTGTCGGTGAAGCGCACCTTGTAGCCGACGACGTCGCCGAGCGTGGTGTCGAGCTCCTCGGCGATGCGCTCGGCCACCGTGCGGGCGGCGATCCTGCGCGGCTGGGTGTGGCCGATGACGCCGCGCACCCCGCGGCCCAGCTCCAGGCAGATCTTCGGGATCTGGGTGGTCTTGCCGGAGCCCGTCTCACCGGCGATGATCACGACCTGGTTGTCGCGGATCGCCTCCAGGATGTCGTCCTTGCGCTGCGAGACGGGGAGGTTCTCCGGGTACCGGACGGCGGGCACCACCTCGCGGCGGCGGGTCACGCGCTGTTCGGCGCGTTCGACGTCGGCGAGGATCTCCGCGGCGATCTTCTGTTGCGCTTCGCGGGAGCGCACGCGGCGCGCGCCGTCGAGCCTGCGCCGAAGTCGCCGCTGGTCGCGCGGCATCAACGAGGGCAGGCGTGACTGGAGATCGGTGAGCGAGGAGATCAAGGAAGGCGTTCCCATACTGCTATCAGGATATGCATGCGGATCAACCGCTCATCGTGCCCGACTCATTCCCTGGCCCGCATCCCAATTACCGGGAGGGGCCGCTCACCCGGAGGAGGCCAGCAGGGCGGCGCCGATGATGCCGGCCTCGTTCTGCAGCGCGGCGGGCACCACGGGGGTGTCGATCTTCACGTGCGGCAGGAACTTGTCGGCCTTCTTGCTCACCCCGCCGCCCAGAATGATCAGGGAGGGGGAGAACAGCATCTCCACGTGCTTGAGGTAGTCCTCGACGCGCTCGGCCCACTTCTCCCACGACAGGTCGTGGTCCTCGCGCGCCTTGTCCGAGGCCCGGCGCTCGGCGTCCTTCCCGTGCAGCTCCAGGTGGCCGAGCTCGGTGTTGGGCACCAGCTTGCCTTCGGTGAACAGCGCGCTGCCGATGCCGGTGCCGAAGGTCAGCATGAGCAGGACGCCCTCGCGGTCGCGGCCCTCGCCGTAGGCCATCTCGGCGATGCCCGCCGCGTCGGCGTCGTTGACCACCCGCGCCCCGCCGAACAGCTTGCTCGCGTCGACGCCCACCCATGAGTGGTGCACGTTGGCCGCGGTCCGCACGACGCCGTTGACGACCACGCCGGGGAAGGTGACGCCGACGGGACCGTCCCACGAGAAGTGCTCGACGATCTGCGACACCACCTCGGCCACGCCTTCGGGCTTGGCCGGCTGCGGCGTCGGGATGCGCAGCCGCTCGGCGGTCAGCCTGCCCTCCTTCACGTCCACCGGGGCGCCCTTGATGCCGGAGCCGCCGATGTCGATGCCGAGAACGTCCATGTCCCTGACCCTGCCCCCGAAAAGTCGTGATGAACCCGCCGCAATCCTCCCACGTATCTCGCGTCACAAGCGCACATACCAAGGAGGCAGGATGCGGCCACGCATCGTCATACTCTGCGCAGCGGCGCTGATCCTCGGCACCACCACCCCGGCGTCGGCCGGTCTCGTCTCGAGTCAGACCAGGAGCAGGTTCGACGTCGTCAACCTGGTGTCCGACATCAGGGGCAGGGCGCAGGTCACCGATCCCAAGCTGGTCAACCCGTGGGGGCTGGCCATGGGCAAGACCCTGTGGGTCTCGGCCACCGGCACCGGCGTCGCCACCGTCTACTCCGGCGCGGGCAAGAAGGAGGCCACCGAGGTCAACGTGCCGGGTGGCGCCCCCACCGGGCAGGTCTTCAACCCCACCGACGGCTTCACCGTGAAGGGAAAACCGGCCACGTTCATCTTCTCCAGCCCCAGCGGCGCCATCACCGGGTGGAACGCCGAAGCCGATCCCAAGAACGCCGTCATCGGCGCCTTCACCCGCGGCGCCGACTACAAGGGCCTGGCCATGATGAAGACGGAGGAGGGCGCGTTCCTGCTGGCCGCCGACTTCGCGGGCGGCCGCGTCCACGTCTTCGACGACGACTTCAGTCGCGTACGGCTGGCCCACCGCCAGTTCCGCGACCCGTTCCTGCCTGAGGGGTACTCCCCGTTCAACGTCTCGGTGGCGCGCGGCTCGGTCTGGGTCTCCTACGCGCTGCGCGACGCCCAGACCGGCAAGTCCGTCGCGGGCAGAGGCAAGGGCTTCGTCAGCCGCTTCGACGCCTCGGGCCGCTTCACCGGGCGGCTGGCCGCACGCGGCCCGCTCAACGCCCCGTGGGCCGTGACCGTCGCGCCGCGCGGCTTCGGGCAGTACGCGGGCGCGATCCTGGTCGGCAACTTCGGCGACGGCTGGATCCACGCCTTCAGGAACGGCCGCCATCTCGGCCCGCTGCGCGACGGGAACGGCCGCGCGATCGTGCTGCCGGGCCTGTGGGACCTGGAGCCGGGCACGGCCGCCACCGGGGGCGAGAACGCGCTCTGGTTCGCCGCCGGGATCGAGGGCGCCCAGCACGGCCTGCTCGGCCTGATCCGCCCCGCGGGCGCCCGCGCACCCCAGTCGGCGCCGTCGTCGACGCCGTCCACGTCGAACCCCGTCCCGTCGCCCGCCGCCTCCACCCCTGGTTCGGGATACGGCTACTGACGCACCGCCTCCGCCGTCCCGCAGACCGCCCCCGCGCACCGGCTCTCAGGGGTGCCGGTCCCCCCGCGGCGGGCGCGGTCGGGGAGGGGCGCTGTTGACCGTCCGGTACGGCCGGCGCGGGCCGTACCGGACGCCCGCCGTTCAGCGCAGGCCGCTCATCCAGGTCTTGACACGCCGCGCTCCGGTCACCTCGGCGGTCGTGATCGACATCATGGAGATAAAGTGCGCTCGTGAGCGAGGGAAACTTCAGCGAGTGGCTGCGCGCGCAGTGCGAGCCCACATGGACCGAGGTCGTCACCCACCCGTTCGCGGCGGCGATCAGCACGGGCGAGGCGGCCGCCGACGACATGCGGCGCTACCTCATCCAGGACTTCCAGTTCGTCGACACCTTCACCGCGCTGCTCGGCGCGGCGGTGGCGTGCGCCGACAGCTTCGACGCCCGCGTGCCGTACGGGCAGTTCCTCGGGCAGGTCGCCACCACCGAGGAGAAGACCTACTTCCACCGGGCGCTCGAGGCTCTCGGCGCGGACGCGGGACCGGCCGTGCTCGAACCGGTCACCGAGGACTTCCGCACACTGATGGACGAGGCCAGGACCAGCCAGGACTACCCGCTGATCGTGGCGGTGCTGTGCGTGGCGGAGTGGACCTACCTGGGCTGGGCCTCGCGCGCGGCCCAGCCGTACCCCGACGATTTCGTGTACAGGGAATGGATCGAACTGCACGAGGGGCCGGCGTTCAGGCAGTGGGTGGCGTTCCTTCGGGGCGAGCTCGACCGGCTCGGCCCCGCCCTCGGGGAGGACGGCAGGCAAGAGGTGCTGAGCGTCTTCCGCAGGGCCGTCGAACTGGAGAAGCACTTCTTCGACATGGCCGCCGGCTGAGCCGGCGGCCATGCGCCGTCCGATCGCAACCGATGCCCCCACACACAGCCCAGGCTGAGGAGGAGACCCCATGACCCCGTCCAAGGACTCGGGTAACGACGGCCCGCAGACGGTTCGCCAGCTCCGCCTGGTCGTCGAGGCGGAGGACTACGAGGCCGCCCTCGCCTTCTACCGGGACGCGCTGGGCCTGCCCGAGCAGGCCGCCTTCTCCGGCGGGGACGGCGCCCGTGTGGTGATCCTCGACGCGGGGCGGGCCACGCTGGAGATCGCGAACCCCGCGCAGAAGCGGATGATCGACGATGTCGAGGTGGGCCGCCAGGTGGCGCCCAAGATCCGGGTCGCGTTCGAGGTCGACGACGCCCGGGCCACCACCGAGCGGCTGCTCTCGGCCGGTGCCGACGAGGTCGCGCCCCCCACCGTCACGCCGTGGCAGTCGCTGAACGCGCGATTCGACGCGCCCGCGGGACTCCACATCTCGGTGTTCGAGGAACTGCGCGCCCTCGAGGAGCGCGAGTCGCTCGACGGCTTCGGGACCGAGGACCGTTCGTAGCGGTCGCTCGGCCCAGCGGCCGACCTGGTTCAGCGGCCGACCTGGTTCAGTGGCCGGCCCGGTTCAGTGGCCGAGCGCCTCGGCCAGGTCGGCCGCCGCCGTGAAGTGCACGCCGATCATGCCGAGCGCGCGGGCGGCCTCGACGTTCTCCAGCCGGTCGTCGACGAACAGGCAGCGCTCGGGCGAGACGCCCGCCACCTCGGCGGCCAGCTCGTAGATGCGCCGGTCGGGCTTGGCCAGGCCGACCCTGGCGCTGCTGACCACGGCGTCGGCGAAGTGGGTCAGGCCGAGCAGGTCGAGGTGCGCCTCCAAGGTGTCCATGGCGTTGGTCAGCAGGACCACGGGCACCCGCTCCTGCGCCTTGGCCAGCAGGGCCCTGACCTTCTCGTCCACCCAGAACGGCACCTGCGCGAACTCGGCCGCGGCCTGCCTGGCCCGCTCGTCGCCGCCGAGAGCCTCGGCGATCGACTCGACCCACTGCGCCTCGGTGATCCGGCCGAGCGTGGCGGGCAGGATGCGCTCGGGTGCGAAGGCCGTCTTCATCAGCGGCAGGCCGTAGCGGGCCTCGATGTCGGCCTGCGCGGCGTGGTCGAACTGGCGCAGGACGCCGTCGAGGTCGCTGAGAACAGCGTCGTAGGAGGAGGTCACAACCATCCATTGTGCCGGGCCAGCCTCGCCGCCTCGATCCTGTTCCTGGTGTGCGTCTTGCCGATGGCCGACGACAGGTGGTTGCGCACCGTGCTCTCCGACAGGTGCAGCCTGACGGCCAGGTCGGCGATCGTGGACCCGTCGAGCGCGGCCGACAGCACCTCGCGCTCCCTGTCGGTGAGGGGGTTGTGACCCGCGTGCAGGGCCGCGGCGGCGAGCGCGGGATCGACGACCCGCTCGCCGGCCACGGCTCTCCTGATCGCCCCGGCCAGCTCCTCGACGGGCGCGTCCTTCACCAGGAACCCCGCCGCGCCCGCCTCCATGGCTCTGCGCAGGTAGCCCGGCCTGCCGAACGTCGTCAGGATCAGCACCACGATCCCCGCCCTGTGCAGGTCGGCGGCGGCGTCGAGGCCGCTGCGCCCCGGCAGCTCGATGTCGAGCAGCGCCACGTCGGGCCGCACCGCCGTCGCGGAGGCGACGATCTCGTCGCCGTCGGCGACCTGGGCGACCACCTCCAGGTCGTCCTCCATGCCCAGCAGCAGGGCGAGCGCGTCGCGCATCATGCCCTGGTCCTCGGCGATCAACACCCTGATCACGCCGGGACCGCCACCCTGAGCGTGAACCTGCCGCCCTCGGCGGCCGCGTCGACCTCGGCGCCCCGCTCGGCCAGCCCCTTCAGCCCGTTGCCGCGGACGAACGAGGCGCCCGCCCCGTCGTTCACGATCTCCAGTACCACCCTGTCACCCTCGTCCCTCACCGAGATGACGCACCTCGTCGCCCTCGCGTGCCTGATGACGTTCGTCACCCCTTCCCTGACCGCCCAGCCGAGCAGCACGTCCGCGTCGGGCGGCGGCCGTACCTCCGACGGCGCGACCTCGGCTCGCACGCCCGCCTCCTCCAGCGCCAGGCGGGCGGCCGCCAGCTCGTCGGCCATGCCGCGCCCCCTGTACCCCGCCACGGCCGCGCGGACCTCGCTCAGCGCCCTGCGCCCGATCTCCTCGATGTCGGCGGCCTGCGCCGCTGCGGCGCCCGCGTCGCGCGGGGCCAGCCTGCGCACCGCCTCGGCCTTGACCACCACGAGCGACAGCGTGTGTCCCAGCAGGTCGTGCAGGTCGCGGGAGAAGCGCTCGCGCTCCCGCGAGACCGCGGCCCTGGCCAGTTCCTCCCTGGCCTCCGACAGCCTCATGGTGAGGTGCACGACGACGCCCGCTATGAACGTGCCCCACGCTACGGCCGCGACCCCGTCCTCGCCGCCGCCCGCCCGCAGCGTCACCAGCATCGAGGCGACCGTGATGGCGGCCAGCGCGTACGGCAGCGCCCGCCCCCGCACCACGATCCCGCACGCGATCGACACGAGCGGCAGCAGGTAGAGCCACTTGCCGCCGTAGGCCAGGCCCGTCGAGAGCGCCGCCACGGCCAGAAGGACCAGCAACGGCCACGACGCCAGCCTGATCGACAGCAGGTAGGCCGCGACCACGACGGCGAGGCCCAGCGCACCGCCCCACGTCGGCGCGCGGGCCAGCTCGTACGCCGGGAAGTAGGCCACCGCCACCCAGACGTAGAAAGGGCGCATCCTCACCTCCAGTACCGCCGGACGGTGCTCGCCGAAACGCCGGGCCCGGCGGCGCCCGTCCAGTATCCAGCCATCCGGCCGGGAACGGCCGCGCGCCCCACCAGCGGGAACGCGGGAGCGAGCAGGATCCTCACCCCTCCAGGGTCGCGGATCGCCCGCATCAGCCGAAGATTCATCGATCCCGTGTTCATCAGGACGAAAGTCCCGGGGCATTACCATCGTCCGAGACATGAAAACGCACCAGCTACCGGCGAGTCTTTGCCGGCTGTTCGAAGACGGTGGCCGCGGGCGGTCGCTCTCCTTCGGGCTGCCCGCGGGCGAGGTCGTGTGGCCGGACGGGACGGCCAGGCGTCCGGCCTTCTGGATGAGCGACGAGCCCGCGCCCGAAGGGCTGTGGGCGGCGATGCGGGCCGAGCACCCGCATTCGGGGCTGTGGCCCGTGCTGCTCGACGAGACGGCGCAGCCGTGGTCGTCGGCGCAGGTGGCGCCCGACTCACCCGACCTCGTCGACACCTTCACCGCGGCCGGGTTCATGACCGAGGTGTGGCAGGACTGGGTGTCCCAGGTGCCCGTCGAGTCGCTCGCGGAGATCGAGCCGTTCGGGCCGATCTGTCCCGGCCTGGCCGACCCGGGCCAGTTGCGCGGCGACCCAGGGCTGGTGGCCGACTGGTATGCGGGGGTGCTGGCCGATCGGGGTATGCCGCTCGGCCTGGCCGCCGCCCGCAGGGGCGCCGACACGCTCGTCGTGATGGGCTGGCAGGGCGCCCTGCACCACAACGAGTGGATGGTCCCGCTGGCCGCCGTGGTGCGCAGCTGGGAGGAGCGCTTCGGCGCCCGCGTCGTCGCGATGGGGTTCAACACGCTGGAGCTGAGCGTGGCCGCGCCCCCTGTCACTCCCGAGCACGCGGTCCACGTCGCAGCCGAGCACTGGGCGTTCTGCCCCGACAACGTCGTGCAGGGCGCCGGCGACCTCTACGGCTACGCCGAGCAGATCATCGGGCAGTACTCGTGGTCCTTCTGGTGGGACTGAGCGCCGCCGTGAGGCTCGACACGGCGGCGCGGTCCCCTTCCGGTCAGTAGAACGCGTTCTCCGGCGTGGGCAGCTCGACCTCCTGCGGGCCGTACCACCTCGTCGCGTCGGCCGGCACTTCGGTCAGCGGCGCGCTGAGCACGAAGGGCACGGTGACCTTGCTGGCGGCCAGGTCGACGGTCACGGTCGCGCCCGTGGCCGTCTCACCGCTGTAGGTGGCGTCGGTGCCCGCAAGCACCAGGCCGAGGCGGTGGCCCTTCCTGAAGACGTAGTCCTGCGGCAGCGTGTCCCACGCGACCCTGCCGTACTCGCCGGCGGGCAGCGGGCTGGGCGAGGACAGCGAGTCGCGGTTCTGCACGTCGATCCAGCCGCGGGCGACGATCTCCAGCGGGCGCGTGGCCAGGTTGGTGGCCACCTTCCGGTAGCAGCCGTCGTCCTGCGCGCTCGAGTCGCCGTGGCAGTCCTCCTCGGTCAGCGTGCGGATGCCCTGCCCGCGCCGCCAGTCGACGCGGGTGGCGTCCCCGAAGTCGACGAGCAGAGCGGTGAGGTTCGCGGTCGGCCGGTCCAGCGCCACCCGCAGGTCGACCACCGGCGTGCCGGACAGCCGCAGGTCGCGCGGGAGCGCGCCGGTGGTGAACGCGACCCGGCCCGGCTTGGCGGTGCCGACGTCGGCCACCATCTCGGTCTCCGGCATCCGCACGTCGGCGAAGGCCGCCGTCGTCCCCCTGCGCGCGGGCAGCAGCCCGAGCCTGCCGTCGGCGGCGGGGCGCAGCGGCATCCGCAGCGCGCCGCGTGCGGGCCAGTCCCGCTCGGTGATCCACTGTGTGGGGCCCACCTGCACGTCCGCGACGGGCTCGCGGGTGATCCCGTTGCGCACGCCGAGAAGCCAGTGGTCGAACCACCTGTGCAGGGTGTCCACCCACACGTCGCGCCTGCCCTCGAAGTCGAACGGGTCGACGTGCTGGTACTGGCCCACCCAGATCTTGCGCGGCACGCCCCGACGGCCGAGGGCCTGCCACCAGGCCGAGAAGTTGTCCGGCTTGACGTTCAGGTCGTTCACCGTGTGGACCGCGAACACGCTGGCCTTCACGTTGGCGACGTCCTTCTCGTAGTCGCGCAGCCGCCAGAACGGGTTGTAGTTCCCCGTGTCGTCGCCGTCCTCCGCGTCCATCCTCGCCCGTACGGCGGCGCACCTGGCGTCGGGGTCGGTGTCGACGACGTTGGCCAGCCACGAGGCGTAGTCGTAGTTGTAGACGACGCCGTTGGAGCGCTGGTAGCGGTACCAGGAGCTGATCGCCGAGATCGGGACGATCGTCTCCAGACCCTCGACGCCGGTGGCCGCCACGGCGTTGGCCAGCGTGCCGTCGTACGACTTGCCGATCATGGCGGCCTTGCCCGTGGCCCACGTGGCCTCGGCGGGAGAGCCGTCGGCGCGGTAGGCCTTCGCCCTGCCGTTCAGCCAGTCGATGACGGCCTTGCCGCCGAGGACGTCGGCCTGCCCGCCGGTGTCGGGGCAGCCGTCCGACTTGGTGGTGCCGAGCATGTCCACGTTGAGGACCGCGTAGCCCCTCGGGACGAAGTAGTTGTCGTAGAACAGCGGGAACTTCACCGGGTTGCCGGAGGCGTCGTAGACCTTGCGCTCGGCCTCGTTGCCGCGGCCCGAGTTGTCGTAGTACGGGCTCTCGTCGATGATCACCGGGACCTTGAGCGAGGGGCCTGACTCCTTGGGGCGGATGATGTCCACTCGCACCCTGTCGAGGCGGCCGTCGGCGTCGCTGTCGATCGGGGACTCGACGTAGACGTGCTCGCGGACGGCGTCGGCGTAGGAGAAGACGGGTTGTGAACGGTCGCCGTCGATGGTGATGGCCGGGGCGGTCGCGGGGGCGGCGGCCTGGGCGGGTGGCGCGGTGGTCGCCACGAGGGTCAGCGCGATGAGGGTCGCCCGTAAGCGTGACACGCGGGTCCTCCTGGGGTCGGGGGGACTCACCATGATCGAGCGTGTCGATCACCTTTCATAGTTCACCGGCTGGCCGGTATAGTTTGGAATCGTGCCGAGACCGAGTTCGAGAGAGCGGCTGCTCGACGCCGCCGCCGAGGTGCTGCTCACCGACGGGGCCGAGTCGCTGACGCTGGAAGCCGTGGCGCAGCGCGCGGGAGTGTCGAAGGGCGGGCTGTTCTACCACTTCCCGACCAAGCAGGCCATGGTGGCCGCCATGGTCGACCGGCTCACCGCGGCCTTCGACGCCGCGCTGTCCGCCGCGGGCAGCGGGCCGGGAGACTTCCTGCGCGCCTACGTCGAGGCCACCATCCCCAAGACCCGCACCGACGCCCCCGCGGACAGGGTGACAGCGGCGCTGCTGGCCGCGATCCTCGTCGATCCGGCGGGGCTCACGCCGCTGCGCGAGCGGTTCGCGGCCTGGCAGGCGCGGCTGACCGACGACGGCATCGACCCCGCCGTGGCGACCGCCGTACGGCTGGCCGTGGACGGCTGGTGGGCGGTCAGGCTGCTGGGCCTCGGCGAACCCGAGCCCGGACTGCACGAGAGCACCCGCCGCTACCTCCTGGAGCTGATCGACCGTGCTGAGAACGACTAAGACCCTCATGCTGGTGACGGACGTCGGGTTCGTCCTGTACTTCTCCGTGACGGGGATGGGGCTGATCCCCGCCGCCTGGGCGTTCGCCGACTACACCAACCCGCTGATGGTGGACTGGAACTGGTCGTTCCTCTGGATCGACCTGCTGGCCAGCGCGACGGGCCTGACGAGCCTGTGGCTGCTGCGCGGCGGCGGGACGCGAGGCGAGCCGCTGATGCTGGTGTCGCTGGTGCTGACGATGGCCTCGGGGCTGATGGCGATCGCGTTCTGGACGCTGCGAGGGGACTTCGCGCCTGCCTGGTGGATCCCGAACCTCTACCTGCTGCTGTTCCCGATCCCGGCGATCGTCCGGCTGACCGCCGCCGGCCGCAGGCCCGCCCCCACGTCGGGCTGACCCTCGAGGGCGGCCCGGTCCCGCGCGGCCCGGTCCCGCGCGGCGTGGTCCTGAGCGACTCCTTCCCGGGCGACTCCTTTCCGGGCGACTTCGTCCCGCGCCCGTCCCTGACCGGCGGGTGCCCGGTCCCGCCGAGGCCGGGGCGGGCGGACCGGAGGGGAGTCCGTAGAGTTGGGCCGGACGAAGGAGGTCAGACGGTGGTCAAGGCAGCGGTGTTCGACGTCGGCGAGACGCTGATCGACGAGACGCGCATCTGGTCGCGCTGGGCCGACAGGCTGGGCGTGTCGAGGTTCGCCTTCATGGGCGTGCTCGGCGGCACCGCCGCCCTGGAGCGCTCGCACCGCGACGCCTTCGAGATCCTGCGCCCCGGTCTCGACATCGAGGCCGAGATCGCCGCATGGGAGAAGGACGAGCCCGACGGTCTGCGCAACCACTTCGACGCCGACGACCTCTACCCCGACGTCCGCCCGGCCCTGCGGGGCCTGCGCGAGGCGGGGGTCCAGGTGATCATCGCGGGCAACCAGCCCGCCAGGGCGTACGACGCGCTGCTGGCCATGGACCTGCCCGCCGACTCCATCCACACCTCGGAAGGCTGGGGCGTGGCCAAGCCCGCCCCCGAGTTCTTCGCGAAGGTCGCCGCCGTGGCGGGCATGCGTCCGGAGGAGATCCTGTACGTCGGCGACCGGCTCGACAACGACGTGCTGCCCGCAGGCAGGGCGGGCATGCGGACCGCGCTCCTTCGCAGGGGGCCCTGGGGTTACCTCCACGCCGACAGGGTGGAGGCATCGGCCGCCGACGTCGTCATCGACGACCTGTACGGCGTGCTCCCCGCCCTGCGGCGCCTCGGAACGGACTAGAGGCTCTCGGGGTCGACGCGGACCGCCCGCTCCTCCGCGGACAGGTCACCCGAGTCGGCCCCCACGTCCTCACCGATCTCCTCGCTCTCGACATCGGCGCCCAGCCCCTCGTCGGGCGCCACCAGCCGGTGCTCCTCGCGGGGCGTCCTGACCCTGTCGGGCGCCTCGCGCCAGAGCCGTTCGGCCGCGGTGTCCTGGTGCCCAGGGTCGTCCTCCTCGATGACGTGGTCGATGCCGAGGTCCTCCGTCCAGCCCTCGACCTCTATCTCCTGCTCGTCGCTGAGTCCGTAGCGGTCCGGTGGTGTTTCGGTCATAGTCACTGCCTACCCGCCATCACGACCGGAACCCTCCGGCGTCAGCGGCCGATCGCCGCGCCGATCAGCGACCTCGGGTCGGCGGCTCCCGCGAGAACCCCGCCCGGCAGCACGTCGATCAGGTGCGCGTGCCCGAAACCGGTCCCGTACGGCCGGCCCGCCACCGGGTGACCGAGCGCCGCGAGCCCGTCGGCCCAGCCCGCGCCCTCCTCCAGTTCGACGACGGTCTCGTCGGGAGACTCCCACGTGTCGAACCCGGTGCCGCCGGTGGCCAGCCGCCAGCGGGGCGCGCCGATCGCCTCGCCGGGCGTCTGGCCGTGCTTCAGCAGCCTCGTGATGACCTGCAGCAGGATCTGCGGCTGGGCGTCGCCGCCCATCGTGCCCACGACCGATCGCAGGGAGCCGTCCGGCCTGGTGATGAGTGCGGGGGTGAGCGTGTGCGGGGGACGGCGGCCGGGGCCGTACTCGGCGGGATGTCCCGGGGTCAGCGAGAAGCCGATGCCGCGGTTGTGCAGGTTGATCCCGGTGCTCGGCTCGACGATCAGGCTGCCGAAGCCCGAGGCGTTCGACTGGATGAGGGAGACCCCCATGCCGTCGCCGTCCACCGCGCACAGGTAGGTCGTGTCACCCTCGGCGGTCAGCCCGCGCACCTTCAGGCGGGTGGCGGGGTCGACCAGCGCGCGCCGCCGCTCGATCTCGGCGGCCGACACCAGGTCGGTGGCGTGCTCGTGCAGCACGGCGAGCCGGTCGTGGCCCGCGATCCTGGCCGCCTCGCCCAGCAGGTGGGCCCACAGCGGATGCTCGGGCGCGGCGGGCAGGGCGAGGCCTTCGACGATGCCGAGCGAGAGCAGCAGCAGGTAGCCCTGGGAGTTGGGCGGCATCGACCACACGTCGTGGCCGAAGGCCGACACGCGCAGCGGCTCCACCCAGTCGGCCAGCGGCTCGGCCAGGTCGTCGGCCGTGTACTCGCCCCCGCCCAGCTCCAGGAGGCCGTGACCGAACTCGCCCTGGTAGAAGCCGTCCCTGCCGGAGGTGGCGATCGCCTCGAGCGTGCGGGCCACGCCCGGCCTGGTCATGAGCTGCCCGGGGGTGAAGCCGCCGGCGAAGTCGGGGTGGCCGACCATCGAGGTGTTGGGGGCCAGCAGCGGCGAGACGGGGAAGCCGTCGGCGGCCAGCGCGATCGCGGGGGCGAGCACGGTGCTCATGGGCAGCTTGCCGTAGCGGGAGTGGAGCGCGATCCAGCCGTCCACGCACCCGGGCACCGGTACCGACCTGATGTCGTGGTGGTGCGGCATGCGGGTGTGGCCCTCGGCGCGGAGCCTGCCGGGGTCGGCGCCCGAGCCCGCGCGGCCCGAGGCGTTGAGCGCGCTGACGGAGCCGTCGTGGACGAGGGCGAACAGATCGCCGCCGAGGCCGCACATGTGGGGCGCGGTGACGGTGAGGACCGCGTTGGTGGCGATGGCGGCGTCGGCGGCCGAGCCGCCGCGGTCGAGCATGGTCAGGCCGGCGGCGGAGGCGAGATGGTCGACGCTGCACACCATCCCGGATCGGGCATAGCGGGTGTTTTGCACGGATCTGACCTTACGCGGTCCTCGGACGAAGGATTCTGACACCTGTGATCCTGGCCAGCGCGAGCGCGGCGAGCAGTGTGGCGGCCGTGGTGCCCACACCGCCGATCTGCAGGGCGAGCTGGGGAGTTATGGCGTCGCTCAGCCAGCCGAGCAGCGGCCCGCCCAGCGCGCCCGACGCGGCGCTCACCAGGCCCAGTACCGAGATCACCCGGCCGCGCAACTCGTCGGGGCTGCCGAGCTGGACCCGCGCGCCGACCGTGGTGTCGATGACGACCGCGCCCGCGGCGATCGGCAGCAGCAGCGCGGCGAACGTCCACAGCTCGGGCATCAGGCCGCTGAGCGCCTGTGCCACGCTGCTGAGGAAGGCCGTGACCAGCAGCAGGCGCATCGTCAGCCGCGGCCGGCTCGCGGCGAAGACGCCGCCGAGGACCGTGCCGACGGCGAAGACCGTGGACAGCAGGCCGTAGCCGGAGGCGCCCGCGCCGAGAGGTCCCGCCGCCATCGCGGCCATCGTCACCTGGTAGTTGCGGCCCAGGCTGCCCAGCACCAGCGAGAGCGCCAGCACCACCAGCAGCCACCGGGTGCGCAGGACGTACCGCAGGCCTTCGCGGATCCCGTTCGCGCCCGCGGGGGCCTGGGCCAGTTCGTGCATCTCATCGGCGCGCATCGCGGCGATGGCGCCGATCACGGCCAGGAAGCTCAGCGCGTTGATCACGAACAGGCCGCCCGGCCCCGTGACCGGGATCAGCACGCCCGCCAGGCTCATGCCGAGGATGCGGCCGGCCGAGTTGACCACCGAGCCGAGGGCCATGGCGTTGGGCAGGTCGGCGGGCGGGACGACCTCCGCGCCGAACCGGCCGAGCGCGGGGCCGCCGAGCGCGGTGACCAGGCCGCCTGCCAGCGCCACACCGTAGACGGGAAGGACGGAGGTGACCCCCGACAAGGCCACGACGGCGAGCGCGACCGCGAGCAGGCCCTGCGCGACCTGCGAGGCGACGACGACGGGGCGGGCGCGCAGCCGGTCGGCGAGCGCGCCGCCCCACAGGCCGAAGGCCAGCGTCGGCAGCGCCTGGAGGACCAGGCTCAGCCCGACGCTCGTCGCCGAGCCGGTGGCGGACAGGACGAGCCAGTTGACGCCCAGCACCTGCATCCAGGTGCCGGTCACGGAGACCAGGTCGGCGGCTGCCCATAGACGGTAATTACGGTGCTTGAGGGAAGCGAAGAGCAAGGGGAGACCATCTCTTGGGAATGTACCGAGAGAGTTGAACGCCGCTTTACCTGCCCCGATTTCCGTTTGTGCCGTATATCACGTTTAAAGGGAAATGAGTGGTTCTTCCCTGCGAACGAGAGCCGCGTAGTGGCCGTCCAGCGCCATGAGCTCCTCGTGGGTGCCGCGCTCGGTGACCATGCCTGCGTCGAGGACCACGATCTGGTCCGCGTCGCGGACGGTCGACAGCCGGTGGGCGATGGTGATCGTGGTGCGGCCGTCGGCCAGCGCGTCCAACGCCTCCTGCACGGCGCGCTCGGTCTGGTTGTCCAGGGCGCTGGTCGCCTCGTCGAGGACGAGCACCGGCGGGTCGCGCAGCAGCGTGCGGGCGATCGCCAGGCGCTGCTTCTCGCCGCCGGAGAACCGGTAACCCCGCTCGCCGACCACCGTGTCGTACCCCTCGGGCAGCGCGGCGAGGTGATCGTGGATCCTGGCCGCGCGGGCCGCGGCGACCAGCTCCTCGTCGCTCGCGTCGGGTTTGGCGAAGCGCAGGTTGTCGGCGATCGAGGCGTGGAAGAGGTAGGTCTCCTGCGAGACCACGCCCACGGTCGTGGCGAGCGACTCGAAGCTCAGCTCGCGCACGTCCACGCCGTCGATCGTGACCCGGCCGCCCGTGACGTCGTACAGGCGGGGGATCAGGTAGCTGAGCGTGGTCTTGCCCGAGCCGGTCTCGCCGACGACGGCAAGGCTGGTGCCCGCGGGAATGTCGAGGTCGACGCCGGACAGGGTCGGCCGCTCGCCGTAGGAGAAGTCGACGTGCTCGAAGCGGACCTCGCCGCGTGGCCCGCTCAGCTCGCGGGCGCCCGGTGTGACGTCGACGGGCAGGTCCAGGTACTCGAAGATGCGGCCGAACAGCGCGAGCGAGCTCTGCACCTCCACGCCGGTCCGCATGAGCGAGACCGCGGGCCTGAACAGGCCCGCCTGGAGCGTGGTGAAGGCGACGACCGTGCCGATGGACACCAGCGAGGTCATGCCGGCGGCCCAGTAGATCATGGCGGGCATCGCGGCCATGACGATCTGGATCGACGACTGCCGCCACCGCCCGGCCATGCTCGAGCGCACGCCCAGCTCGGCCAGCTCGTCGGAGGCGTCGGTGAACCTGCGGGTCAGCTCGGGGGCGCGGCCCATGGTCCTGCCGAGCAGGATGCCGCTGACCGACAGCGACTCCTGCACCATCGACGACATCGCGGCCAGCTTGCGCTGCCGCTCGGCCGTGATGCGCTTGCGCTCGAGGCCGACCTTGCGGCTGATCCACACGAACACCGGCAGCAGCGCCAGAGAGATCGCCGTCAGCCGCCAGTCGAGGACGATCATCGCGATGACGCTGGCCACCACGGTGGTGAGGTTGGAGACGATCGAGGTCGCCGTCGAGGTGACGACCTGCTGCATCCCTCCGATGTCGTTGGCCAGCCGCGACTGCACCTCACCCGTGCGGGTGCGGGTGAAGAAGGCCAGCGACATGCGCTGCAGGTGGCCGTAGACGGCGGCGCGCAGGTCGTGCATGACCCGCTGGCCGACGGTGGTGGAGATGAACGTCTGCATCACGTCGAACACGCTGGTGACGACCGCGACGGTGACCATGCCGAGCGCCAGCAGGCTCAGCAGCGCCATGTCCCGCGAAGGGATGGCGACGTCGAGGACCTCGCGCAGGAGGAACGGGGAGGCGAGGGAGACCAGCGAGGAGAGCGCGATCAGGGCGAGAACGGCGGACAGGCGTCCGCGGTAGGGGGTGAACAGCCGGATGATGCGCCGCATGGGCGCGCGTGGTTCTGCGGTCATAGAACTCCTTTCAGATGTTCTCTCAAACAGAGGTTAACTCACTATTGTTCCGCCGGTAGGCTCTTTGATCGTGGACACCGCCTCCGAGCTGCTGGAACTCGTGCACAGGATCAGCCGCCTGTCCAGGCACGGCTACCGGCACCGCCTGGAGCCGCTCGGCCTCAGCCCCAGCCAGGCGCGGGCGCTGCGCGAGCTCATCGAGGCCGGCAGGCCGCTCAGGATGGTCCGGCTCGCCGAGGCGCTGCGCATCGTGCCGCGCTCGCTCACGCCCGTCGTCGACGCGCTGGAGGAGGCGGGGCTGGTGCGCAGGGAGATCGATCCCGCCAACCGGCGGTCCACGCTGGTGGTGATCACCCCGCGCGGTGCCGAGGTCTACGAGCGGTCGCGCGAGGCCCGCAGAGAGGTCGCTCGAGACCTGTTCGGCGTGCTCTCGCAGGAGCAGCGGGAGCGGCTGAAGGAACTGCTGAGCGAGGTCGACAGGGACTGAAGGAGCGCTACCCCGCCTGTTCCCTGGCCGCCCCCGGCTGGGGGGCGGCCTGCCACCCAGGGTTCGGGACGGGCACGCCGCCGATCACCCTGCCCAGGCACGGCGGCTGGTCGAGCAGCGCCGCGTAGGGGTCACGGCCGCCCCGCGTGTCGAAGACGGCCAGGTCGGCGCGGCTGCCCGGAGCGAGCGTGCCGACCCGGCCGGGTCCCTCCGCCCTTCCCGTGGCTCGAGCCCCGCCGACCGTAGCGGCCTCGACGAGCACCCGCTCCAGCCTGCGCATCCGCGTGGCATCCCGTACGGCCCGCGCCACCGCCAGCGGCGGGCCGCCGAACGCGATCGCCGTACCCTCCTCCACCAGCGCGGAGACGTCCCCGCCGAGCACCGCCAGCGTGGTGCCGCGCAGCCGCAGCAGCTTGCGCTCGCCGGGAGCGAGCGGCCCCTCGCCCGTGACGTGGCAGTGCGGGCCGAGCACGCCCGTCTCATCCAGTTCGGCGAGGGAGTGGCGGCCGAGGTCCGCCATGAGCCGCAGCCCGAACGTCCGCGCGAGCACCGCCAGGTCCTCCATCACCAGCGGATCGGTCGCGTGCGCCGCCACACCCACCGCACCCGGATGCTCGCGGATGGCGGTGATCAGCGCGTCGCGCCCACTGTCCTCCCACGCCTGCTCGCTCGCGCAGGTGACCTCCAGGTAGGTGACGCCCCCGGGGCTGTCACGCTCGCCGAGATCGGCCGCGCTGGTCACGCCTGGACCCAGCGGTCCCGTGCGGCAGGCGTTCACCAGCCCGGGGGTGATCAGGCCGGACCAGCGGATCTCGTCGTCGACGGGGAAGTAGGTCAGCAGATCGGCTCTGGACCCGACCTGGAGCACGCGCTCGCCCCTGATCGCGACGGCCCCGTCGCGGATGGGCGGGGCGGAGACGGGCAGGACGAGGGGAGCGGAGTGGAGCACGACGGGCGCGGGGGCGCGCGAGCCGAACCCCTGCGTCAACGCTCCCATTGTGTGATTAAAAGGCACGACTGCTGGCAAATCAATCGCACACGCTGGGTTTCACGGTGCTGGCGATACCCGTGGGCAGGGCGTTCACGCTCGCCCCCGATTCCGCTCGGGGCCGCCAGGCCGCCCCTGTCCCGCGTCCTCGCGCGGGTCAGGTGCGGGGGTGGTAGCGGCCGGACAGGCGGGCGAGTTTCAGGCTGAGGTGCAGGCTGAGCCGTTCCCCTCCGTCCTTCAGGTCCGTCTGCGCCAGTTCCTCCACCCGCTGCAACCGGTAGTACAGCGACGTCCGGTGCAGCCGCAGCCGCTTCGACGTGGCCACCGCGCTTCCCGCCAGGTCGAGGTAGGTCTCCAGCGTCTCCAGCAGGGGCAGATGCTGGTCGTCGGCGAGCAGCCGTTCGAGCCCTGGATGCAGGTCCGCCTGCGGCACGTGCGTCAGCATCCGGTAGACGCCGAGCCTCGTCCACTCCACCGACCGGCCGAGCCCGCGCACCTTGACCGCCACCCGCGCCGCGTGCAGCGCCTCCGTGTAGGACTCGCCCGCCTCGGCCAGCGTCGGGCGCGGGCGGCCGATGCCGACCACGACGGGCAGCGCCATCGCGGCGTGCACCTCCTCCGCGGGCGGCGTTGCCGTGGTCAGGAGCGTGGCGTGGTCGTAGCGCACCAGGTGCAGACCGCCGAGGCGGCGCCGTACGGTGAGCATGCCCTGCTCCAGCGCCAGCCGCACCCGCTCGGAGGGCTCCGCGGCCAGCGGCGTGGCCACCAGGGCGGTGACCGGCAGCGCCTGGGGGAAGCCGGCCTCGATGAGGGAGCGGGCGGCGTCCTGGTCACCGGACAGGACGCCGGTGACGGCCTCCAGTTCGCGGTGTGAGGCGAGGCCGGTGGCCAGGCTCTCGTGGAAGAGGGCCAGCGCCAGCGTGCCCGCGGCCGCCACGGCCTCGTCGACCTCGGCGGCCGACATGGCGGGGGCGCTGTCGATGAACCACAGGAAGCCCATCAGGGCGCCGTCGTGCCGTACGGGAACGCAGACCCGCGGCAGCAGGCCGAGCGCCGGGGCGCCGGGCGTGCGCAGCGGACCCGTGGCCTCCAGGATGCCTGCGGCGTGCAGGAACCCGCGCACCTCGGGGGTGGTGTGGCGGCGCAGGATCGAGTCGCGCCTGATGTCGTCCATCGCGCCGTCCTGCTCGGAGTAGGCGATGACCCGCTGGAGGTGGTCCTCCAGCAACAGGGGCCGCCCGAGGCGGATGGCTAAGTCGTCCACGCTGCGCTGCAGCACTACCTGGCCTTTTCAGCATTTGTCGGAAATAGGAGGTGGCCTCTTCCCTACAACTGATCGGTGATCTCCGTCAAGACCGTCTATACGGTCCTAGTTCGTGAACCTCCCGAAGAAGCTGCTGAAAGGCCTGCTGGCAGCCCTCGTCCTGGCCCCCTTAGGCCTCGCGGCCACCCCCGCTTCCGCCGATCCCCCCGCGGACCCCGAGATTCCCTGGCGCCAGGACCACTGGCCCCAGACGCAGCCGTGGCAGCGCGACGAGCCCGCGGCCGAGCAGAACCTGCGCAGCCGTCCCACCCCCTCGATCGCGCCGATCGACCCGCAGAACTGGAAGAACCCCGACCACATGACGTGGGCGGACTACAAGAAGATCCCGGACACGAACTGGGCCGACCCCGGCGCCAAGGGCTCCACCCGCACCTTCAAGGGCGCCCTGGTGCTGCTCGACTACCCCAACCAGCCGTTCGTGGCCACCCAGCCCAAGGGTTCGACGATCTACAGGAACCCCAGCGCCGAGGCCCACGACGTGCCCCGCGACCAGGTCGCCAAGTTCTACCAGGACTTCCTCAACACCCCGAACACGCTCAACCGCGGCCACACCATCCATGAGTACTGGATGGAGGACTCCGGCGGGCGCTACGGCGTGGACCTGACCGGGTTCGGCCCCTACACGCTGTCGGGCAAGGACCACGAGTACGCCATGGAGTTCCAGGGCGGCACCGGCTGCCCCGCGGGCGACACGTGCAACAAGAACCTGCGCACCGAGGGCAAGGCGCTGTGGGTGGGCGCCATCGGCGAGGAGGAGGCCAAGAAGTTCGACTTCATCTTCTACCTCAGCGCCGGTCAGGACGAGTCGGCCACCTGGCAGGAGTTCGGGATGATGAAGTTCCCGAACAAGGAGGCCGTGACCGACGAGTGGGGCCCTGAGGACCCCAGCCTGCCCAACTGGGTCAAGACCCGCTACGTCGACTGGACCTCGTGGCAGGCGGGCTCCAACTTCTGGCCCAACGCCGAGATCGGCGTCAACTCCGTGCAGGCCGAGAGCTCGGGCATGTCCGTCTACGCGCACGAGCTGAGCCACATCCTCGGCGTGCTCGACAACTACAACAACCCCTACGCCAACCCCGTCCGCCGGGCCTACACCGGCGTGTGGGAGATGCTCAGCAGAGGCAGCTTCAACGGCCCAGGCGGCCCGCACAGCCGCTGGCTGATCCCGCCCACCTCGGGCGGCTCGATGGGCGCCCAGCACATGCTGCGCAACAAGATCAAGCTGAACATGGTCGACGAGCAGAACGTGCTGCGCCTGTCGCGCGACGCGCTCGACGAGTCCGGCCTGGTCACCGCCAAGGTCACCGCCCGCGCCGTCCAGCCGGGACCGGACGGGCTCATGGGCCTCAACATCCAGTTCGACTCCGGCGACAAGTCGCCCGCCTGCCAGTGGCAGAGCGACCCGCTGTGCGACGGCGGCGGCTACGAGAACTACACCGTCGAGGTCGTCGACCGGATGGGCACCGACTCCTTCACCCCCGACTCGGGCGTGCTCCTGGCCAAGACCAAGAACCAGGACAGGGCCCCGTTCGAGTGGGTGATCGACGCCAACCCGCAGGACATCAAGATGACCGACTACGTCCTGCCCGACGGCACCGCGGTCCCGATCACCATCGGCGACTACCGCCAGCTGTCCGACGCCCTCTTCCACGCCGGCACCGACTCCGGCAGCGAGTACGAGTACGTCGACGAGGCCAACCGCCTGCACTTCTACATCACCGACGTGCAGCGTGACGGCAAGGGCCTGCTGTCCTACACCGTCGCCGTCCGCTCCCTCGACGGCTCGGGCCCGCACAAGCGGGGCGTCAAGGTGCTGCCCGCCGCCGGGATCCCGACCGGCAAGGGCGTCTCCACCTGCAAGTTCCCGCTGTTCAACACCGGCAGCACGCGCGCCACGACGACCGCTCACCCCGAGGACGTCTCCGCCTACCTCGGCGGCGACGTCTACCGCCTCACCGCGTCGGTCTCGGGCCGCGGCTGGAGCACCCAGCTGCCCAACGCCCTGGCCTCCGTCGGCAACGGCAAGCACGAGAACGTCACCGTCAACGCCCTGCGCGCCGAGGGCGGCAGCCGCCTGGCCAAGGTGACGCTGACCGCCACCTCCGAGTCGGACCCGTCCAAGACCGTGACCGCCACCTGCCAGGTGGTCGGGCTCTAGCCGGCACACCCGGGGTACGGCTTCGGCCGTACCCCATCGCCGTAGTTGCGTGAGTCGAAAGGGCGACGTGCCAGGCGAGCTGTCTGCCGGGCCCAGGCCGAACGGCCGGCTCAGCGGACTCGGTCGTAGCCCATGGCGATCTCGCCCAGCTCGCCGGTCTCCTGATGGGTGAGCGTCCAACGAGGATGTCGCCCTCGCCGGTGGCCTTGAGGTCGGCGACGACGTCCGCGGCGGGCAGCGCCGTCGTCGCGGTGTCGTCGGTGCTGGAGGAATCCGCGGCGAGGGTCGCCGCGAGCTTGTCGAGGCTCTGGCCGAAGCCGATCTCGATGCCCGCGATGAGGCCCGCGGACTCGACGGTGCTGTCGGTGATCCGGAAGTGGACGTCGAGGTCCGTGGTCTCCGTGCAGCCGTACAGCACCGCGCGAGGTGAAAGATCTTCACTCCGGGAGTGAAGATCGTCATCCTCGGTGGCAGTGGATCGCCGTGGCCGGCCCAGAAGCCACCTAGCCTGCCTCCTGGAGTGATTCACCCGCTGGTCTAGGGAATGTGCGAGGGACAGCTTTGTCGGATCTGAATTGGCTTCTTGATGACCTTGTGAGCCGGGTGCCGGAGACGGAGCACGGGATCGTGCTGTCCCGTGATGGCCTGCTGATGGCCTCATCGAAGGGACTGGACACGGCTGACGGGGAGCGTCTGGCGGCGATGGCCGCAGGATTGCAGAGCCTGGCCGCTGGGGTGGGTGTGCATATCGGCGGCGGTCAGGTCCGGCAGACGGTCGTGGAGCTGAACTCGCGTTTCCTTATCGTGACCGCGGCGGGACAGGGTGCGTGCCTCGCGATGGTGTCCTCTCGCGAGGCCGACATCGGCCTGGTCGCCTATGAGATGACCCTGCTGGTGGCCCAGGTGGGTCAGGCTCTCGCCGCGGCACCTCGTCTCCGTCCCGCCGCCGAACCCGGTACGCCGCGCAGCGCAGACAACGGCATGCGGCACGGTGCCGAAGTGACTTCGGCTTGCTGAGCCGCATGCGGGGCGCAAGCAAGGCCGTAGCGGTCTGCGGGTACTCGTCCTTGTCGACCATGTTCTTGTCGAGGCACTCGTTCATGAGCCGGTGGACCTCGAACTCGGTCCACGTGGTGCAGAAGGTGGCGAGGTTCTGCGCGGAGTCGCCGTCCAGGAGCAGTTCGGCGTGCAGGAGCGCGTAGACGGTACGCGGGTCGGCCTGGCCGTCCGGCATCCGGTACTTGGGGAGGACGCCTTCGCTCAGGGGCGTGGTGAAGATGTCGTCGAGACCTGGGTCGCCGGCCGCGCGGTCAGGGGGTGGCGCGGGCCGTACTAGATCGGCTTGAATCACCTCCGAAGGGGGTGCGTGTTGCGACTGCCGGAGGAGGCGCCCAAGCCCCGGCGCAGGAAACGAACCTGGGTGGCGCCGGTCGCGGCGGGTGCGGCCGCGGGTGCGGCCAGCATCCTGGCCGCCTCGCTGGAGTGGGAGATCCCGCCCATCGCCAAGATCGGCGTGACCGCGCTCGCGGCGCTGCTCGTGGGCGTGACCACCTGGGCCACGACCGCCACCAGCAGGACCAACGAGCCGAAAGCCCTCCCCGAGGACCCCTCGTGGCGGCCGCCCGACCAGTGGCCGCCGGCGCCCGAGCACTTCACAGGACGCTCGGAGGCACTGGCCGAGCTGCGCAAGGTCTTCACCACCCGGCGCAGGACGAGCGAGGTCGCGCCGCCGCCGCTGGTCGTCTCCGTGTACGGCAGGGGCGGCGTCGGCAAGTCGGCGCTCATGGCCAGGTTCGGGCAGGAGATCGCCGACTGGTTCCCCGACGGCCGCCTCTACGCCAACCTGCGCGGCATCCGGCCTGACGAGGTCCTCATCGGATTCCTGCGCGCGCTCGGCGTCCGCCTCACCACCGACCCCGGCGGGGTGGAGGAGCTGCGCAAGCTCTGGCTGACCTGGACCAAGGGCCGCAGGATCCTCATCGGCCTCGACAACGTCGACGACGCCGAGCAGGTCAAGGTCCTCATCCCCGCCGAGCCGGGCTGTGCGGTCGTGGTGACCTCCCGCCAGCCGCTGTTCCTGATGAACGCCTACGACACCCAGCTCAGCGTCTTCAGCGAAGCACAGGGCGTGGAACTGCTGGCCCGGCTGGCCAGCGGCGAGCGGATCGTCGAGGACCTGGCCTCCGCCAAGGAGATCGTCAGGATCTGCGACTATCTGCCACTGGCGATCAACATCTGCGGCGGCCGGCTGGCCACCAGGTCGAGCTGGTCCCTGCGCGAGCTCGCCGACCGCCTCGCCGACGAGCGCCGCCGCCTGGACCAGCTGGAGCTGGCCCGCACGATCGACAAGAGCGTCCGCGCCTCCGTCCAGCTCAGCTACGACGACTGCACGGGAATCCAGCGCAGGCTGCTGCGCCTGCTGTCCTCGCTCACCTCTCCCGACGTGCCTGGCTGGGTCGCGGGCGAGCTGCTCGACATCTCCGTGCTCGACGGCGCCGACCAGTTGGAGGCGCTGATCGACGTGCAGCTGGCCGAGAGCTCGGGCACCGACCAGACCGGCGCCATGCGCTACCGCCTGCACGACCTGGTGCGCCTGTTCGCCGCCGAGATGGAGGACGACAAACGCGACGCCGCCATCGAGCGCGTCCTCTACGGCTACCGCCGCCGCGCGGAGGCCGCCGCCCAGGCCAGATGGCCGCAGGACTGGGGCCGCACGGGACGCGTCGGCGACGCGGAAGGCCAGGCCCAGGCCAGCGACTGGCTCAACGCCGAACGCCTCAGCCTCATCGCGCTGATCCACCTGGCCAGGTCGATGGAGCTGTGGGAGCTGGTCTTCGGCCTCGGCAGGGCGTTCTGCTCCATCTGCCACTCGCTGCGCGCCTACTGGAGCGACTGGGGGGAGATCGCCGAGATCACCGTCGAGGCGGCCAGGCGGATGCAGGACCCGAGGGCGCTGGGCATCGCCCTGCTCGACCGCACGGCCGCGCTCGGCGGCGACGCGGCCCAGGAGGCCCTGGCGATCTTCGCCGAGCTCGGCGAGTCGTGGTGGGCGGCCAGGGCCATGCGCACGATCGGCATGCGGCTGTTCACCGGCGGCAACCTCGACAGGGCGCAGGACCACCTCACGGACGCGATCGCCGCCTTCGGCGCCGAAGAGGACTACTGGTGGATGGCGCGGACCCAGCGCAACCTCGCTGAGCTACGCCTGGCCCAGCGGCGGCCGGAGGAGGCCCGCGATCTGCTGGAGGACGCCCTCGAGGTGTTCAAACGCGACGGCAACCGCTACTCCGAGGCGCAGACGCTGCGCGCCTACGGCGAGGTGCTGGCCGCCCAGGCGCGCGGGCTCCACAGGGAAGGGGAGTCCAGGGCCGCGGCCGACCTGTTCACCAAGGCGGGCTTCAGCCTCGACAGGGCGGCGGAGATGTTCAGGAGCAGGGGCGAGCTGTGGGAGGAGGCGCGCTGCATGCGCGCCATGGGCGAGGTCGGCGATCCCGTCAACGGCCTGCGCGAGCTCGACTCGGTACGGCGGGCGGAGGAGATCCTCGTCGCCCTCGGCGACGCGTGGGGGGTGGCCCGCACCCACCTGTCGTCGGGAAGGTCGCTGGGCAGGCTGGGCAGGATGGCCGAGGCGGAGGAGGAGCTGAAACACGCCGTCACCGCCTTCGAGGAGCTCGGCGACCAGTGGTGGATGGCGCGCGGCCTGCGCTACCTCGGCGAGACGCACCTCGACGCGAAGGACAGGGCCGCCGCCGTACCGGCGCTGGAGCAGGCCCGCGCGATCTACCGCAGCCTCGGCAACGAGGCGGGGATGCGCAGGACCCTCGAACTGCTCAGGAGAGCGGAGTCCTGACCAGGTGACCCGCCGCCCTGCGCGCCTCCTGGATCGACTCCTCGAACAGCGCCCGCACGTGCCGGGCCTGGTCGGCGAGCTGCTGGATGTGCGGCAGGGCCAGATCGTCGCGCACCGTCTCGGCCAGCAGACGCTGGTAGTCGGGGGTGCGGGCGGCCAGCATCTCCAGCCGCCTGTGGGCGCGGTAGACGTCGTCGGCCCTCAGCACCTGCAGCGCGTACTCCTCCAGGTTGCGCACCCGCTGCGACAGCGACGTCCACGCCTGGTCCAGCGCGCTGGCGTACGGCGCGAACGCCGCCCTGAGATTCCTCGGCAGGTCGGTCGGCACGATCCTGCGATGCTCGTCGTGCATCCGCGACAGTTTCGCCAGCCGCCTGGCGATCTGCCACACCTCCTCGGGCAGCGTCACCTTGTTGTCGATGGAGTCGATCAGCCCCGCCTTGTGCACCTCTGAGGCGAGGATCGTGTCCGCGGCGTCCTGCGCCCTGCGCAGCAGCACCTGGCAGGGATAGTCGAGATCCTCCGGCAGGACGTAGCGGTCGGCGTGGTCGTAGGCGAGCTTGAGCCGCCGCCGCGCCACCCTGTTGCCCTCGTCCGTCGCCATCCATCGCATCAGCGCCACCAGAGACACGCCCACCAGAGCCACGATCATGCCCGCCGTGCTGGTCACCATCCAGATCAGCAGCAGGAAGCCGGGCAGGACGAACAGCAGGGCCGAGTTGCGCGCCGGCTCGTGCTGCTTGCCCGCCCGCGCCATGTGCATCGCGTGTGGGCCCGCTCTCAGCTGCGCCGCGACCTCCCCGGGTAGGGAGGGATCGAGCACCAGACGCGGGGGAAAAGCACGCGGATCCATCTCTTCATGCTGCGTTACGAATGGCGAATCCGCACAGACTTATCCCGACATATAGGCTCGAACTTGATGAACGACTTCACGCGATGGATAGAGCTCGAAGGTGCCGCCAACGTTCGTGACCTGGGCGGACTCCCCACCACCGACGGCGGAACCACCCGGCAGGGCCGCATTCTGAGATCCGACAACCTCCAGGGTCTGACCGCCGCAGACGTCGAACTGCTCGTCGGCTCGCACAAGGTCAGGCACGTCGTCGACCTCCGTTCGGGCCCCGAGGTCGCACTCGAAGGCCCAGGACCGCTCACCAGGGTTCCCGAGGTCACCGTCCACCACCTGACCCTCTTCGCCGAAGGCGGACGCCACACCGACGTCGACGCCGACAGGGCGCTGCCGTGGCAGGAACGTGAGGCCGACGACGACCTGCGCGTCACCGGGTTCTACTACGGGTACCTGCGCGACCGCCCCGACTCCGTCGTCTCGGCCCTGCGCGTCATGGCCATGGACGACGGCGCGGCCGTCGTGCACTGCGCGGCGGGCAAGGACCGCACCGGCGTGCTGTGCGCGCTCGCGCTGGAGGTCGCCGGAGCCACCCGCGAGGCCATCGTCGCCGACTACGAGGCGACGGGCGAACGCCTCGAACAGGTCCTGGCCAGGCTCCGGGCCAGCGACACCTACCGGGACGACCTCGACTCCCGCCCCGCCGACGACCACCGGCCGAGGGCGCGGTACATGCTGCAGTTCCTCGGCGTGCTCGACGACCGGTACGGCGGGCCGCTGCCGTGGCTCCACGCGAACGGCTGGAGCGAGAGCGACACCCTCGCCCTCCGCTCCCGCCTGCGCGACTGACCACCCCGCTCCGCGGGCGCGGCCGAAGCATGCCCCCGCTCGCCTGAGGCGGGCGGAGGTCAGCGGATGCGGATCACCGCGTGGTCGGCGGCCGAACGGCGGGCGGCCTCGATGACCGCGAGCGCGTCGACCACGTCCCTGGGATCGACGGGTGGAGGCGAGCCGCTGCCGAGGCATGCCGCCACCGCCTGGTAGAACTCCAGGTACGAGCCGGGCTCCGTCCGAACCCGCTCGGCCGAGTCGACCGTGCCGAGCGTGCCCCACTGCTCCTCCGGATCCGCGCCGAACCCGGGATCGTCCGGCGTCGCGCCCGCGCGCAACTGCTCCTCCTGCACATCCAGGCCATGCTTCACGTAGGCGGCCGACGAACCGAGCACCCGGAACCGCGGCCCCGGCCGGGCGGCCAGCGCGCTCACCCACAGATGGGAGCGGGCCCCGCTGTCATGCGTGAGGGCGAGAAACGAGTCGTCGTCCGAGCCGACCCCCTGCCTGCGCACGTCACTCTCGGCGTAGACCTCCCGCACGGGGCCGAGGAGCTGCAGCGCCTGATCGACGAGGTGACTGCCCAGGTCGTACAGGAGGCCGCCGACCTCGTCGGCGCCGCCGCTCTCCCGCCAGCCGCCCTTCGGCACGGGACGCCAGCGCTCGAAACGCGACTCGAAGCGGTGGACGTCCCCGAGTGCGCCTTCGGCCACCAGACGGCGCAGGGTGAGGAAGTCGCCGTCCCACCGGCGGTTCTGGAAGACGGTCAGCATGAGCCGCTTCCTCGCTGCCAGGTCGGCGAGGTCGCGGGCCTCCTGCGCGGTCCTGGCGAGAGGCTTGTCGACGACGACGGGGCGTCCGGCGTTCAGCGCGGCGGTGGCGAGGGGGACGTGGGTCCTGTTGGGCGAGGCGATGACGGCCAGGTCGCACAGCGGCCACAGGTCGTCGGCCTCCTTCACCGCGGTCGCGCCGTACTTCTCGGCGACCTCGGCGGCTCGGCCGGGGTCGCGGGTGAGGACGGCGGCCAGGCTGAGGCCGGGGGTCGCGTGGATGAGCGGGGCGTGGAAGACGGCCCCCGCCGTGCCGTAACCGACCAGGCCCACTCGGATCTCGCTCATCACCCCACGATAGACCGACGCCCGATCATGACCCGTGGAGGAGCACGGGCGAGGTCCGGCGCGGGCGGGCCGGGCGCGGCGAGGCAGGCGTGCGGTACCGGGGCTGTCAGATGTGGTCGGGATCGACGGCGAGGGCGACGTGGATGAGGTCCTCGATCGCGTGCGCCAGCCGCCCGTCGGAGATCTCGTAGCGCGTCTGCCGTCCCTCGGGGACCGCGACGACGAGGCCGCATCCTCGCAGGCACGCCAGGTGGTTGGAGACGTTCTGCCGCGTGAGCCCCAGCTCGTCGGCCAGCCGGGCGGGGTAGGAGGGGCCCTGGAGCAGGGCGATGAGCAACCGGCAGCGGTTCGGGTCGGCGAGGGCCCTGCCGATTCTGGCCATCGCGTCGAGCCGGGTCTCCACAGTGAACACGATAATCAGGATACACGAGTTGCTGTATATACAGCTCCTGCTGTATATACATGGTTGACTGTATAGATCGGGGAGGCGACACATGGGACACGGTCATGGGCACGGCCACACGACGGCCGGCGCGGTCCACCGCAAGCGGTTGATGATCGTGCTGCCGCTCACGCTGAGCGTCCTGGTCGTCCAGGTCGTCGGGGCGGTCATGTCCGGCAGCCTCGCCCTGCTCGCCGACGCGGGCCACATGGCAACCGATGCCGCAGGCATCGTGCTCGCGCTGTTCGCGATCTGGGTGGCCGGCAAGCCCGCCAGCTCCCGCAGGACGTTCGGCTACCAGCGGGCGGAGATCCTGGCCGCCGCCGTCAACGCCGTCCTGCTGCTGGCGCTGAGCGGCTACATCCTCGTCGAGGCCGTGCGCAGGTTCGCCGACCCCGAGCCGGTCGGCTCCACCATCATGCTGGTCGCCGCGGTGGTCGGCCTGGTCGCCAACGGGATCGCGCTGTGGCTGCTGCGCGAGGGCCAGGAGGAGAGCCTCAACCTCAGAGGCGCCTATCTCGAGGTGCTCGGCGATCTGCTCGGCTCCGTGGCGGTGATCGCCGGCGCGCTCGTCATCCAGCTCACCGGCTGGGTGGCCGCCGACGCGATCATCTCGATCGTCATCGCGCTGCTCATCCTGCCCAGGACGTGGAAGCTCCTCAGGGAGGCCGTCGACATCCTGCTGGAGGCCACCCCCAAGGGCGTGGACCTGGCCGAGGTGCGCAAGCACCTGCTGGAGGCGCCCGGCGTCACCGACGTCCACGACCTTCACGCCTGGACGATCACCTCAGGCGTGCCCGTCATGTCCGCGCACGTGGTCGTGGAGGAGGAGGCGTTGGCCGGCTGCGGCCCGCTGCTCGACCGCCTGCACCAGTGCCTGGCAGGGCACTTCGACGTGGAGCACTCCACGCTGCAGCTCGAACCCGCGGGCCACGTCGACCACGAGGGCGCCAGGCACCACTGACGGGCACCCGGCCGGCCGGCTAGCCGTCGCGGTCGTCCCGCTCGGCCAGGAACGCCTCGAACTGCGCGGCCAGCTCGTCGCCCGTCGGCATCGGTGTGCTCTCGGCCATCAGGTTCTCCCGCTGCTCGCCGCCGGCGAAGGCGTCGTACTGCTGCTCCAGCCCCGTGATCGCCGACGACAGCTCGCTCGAGGACTGGATCTGCTCCTCGATCTCCGCCGTCGTACGGCCGGCCGCGTCGTGCAGGCTGTCCATCGGGAAGACCAGCCCCGTCCCCTTCGTCACCGCCTCCAGCGCGGTGACCGCGGCCTGCGGGTACTCCGCCTGCGACAGGTAGTGCGGCACGTGCACGGCATAGCCGAGCGCGTCCCGCCCCTGCCTGCCCAGCCGGAACTCCAGCAGCGCCGCGACGCTGCCCGGCACCTGCACCCTGCCGAACGCGCTCACCTGCGAGTTGATCAGCTCGGGCCTGCTCGCGTGGGCGGTGACACCCAGCGGCCTGGTGTGGGGGACGGCCATCGGGATGCCGTGCACGGTCACCAGCTTGCTCACGCCGAGCCGCTCGGCCAGCGCGCCCACCGCGGCGGTGAACAGCTCCCACTCCCTGTCCGGCTCCGGGCCGCTCAGCAGCAGGAACGGCGTGCCCGTCAGGTCACGCGCCTGATAGAGGGCAAGCTCGGGGGCCTCGTAGTCGACCCACCTGTCGGTGTCGAACGTCATCGTCGGCCGCCGCGACCGGTAGTCGAGCAGGCGGTCGACATCGAACGTCGCCACGACGCTGTGCTCCAGCTCGGCAAGCAGATGGCCCATCGCGAGCCGTCCTGCGGCACCCGCGTCGACGAACCCGTCGAAGTGGTACACCAGCACGGGATCGGTGAGCTCGGGGGTCTCCTCCGCCAGCCGGTAGAGATCCGTCGGGTCGAACACGTTTGATCAGCCTTTCCCTCGGTACTCTCTCCAGAACCTTCGGCGAGCCGGAACGATTCCGTGCACGGCACCCTACCGAGGAGAAAAACGCACCGGAGCCCCGGGTGGGCGGGCGTAACCGCCCGGTAACCTGATCCCCGCGCACCGGCACAGCGACCTCAAGAACGAGCGCCCCGAGCGCGAGAGGGTCGCCGGCGAGATGTTCGACCTGGCCAGACCGGGGCACGGTCACACTTCCCGACGACGTAAGGGCAGGTGTCCTGGCGCATTTCGCCAACCAGAAGGGTGACATCTTGCTGGTGCCGGCGGCATATCACGGTCACGCCGACATCGTCAGGATGCTCGAGGACTACGGCGCCGATCGTGACCTCTTCCATGAGCGGGGTCGAACACCGTCGGCCGGAGCGGTCATCAAGAAGGAATCGGGCGTGGTCAGGGTCCTGCTCGAAATCGCCGCCGACCCGCGGGCCGGCGCCGATGCAGCAGTTGACACAGTGCAGATGTTTTCCAACCAACAATTTCTCGCGGGGTTCTCGGAAGAATAGGCTGGAATATCGTCATATATCGCTAGTGTGGCTTTTTGAACGGTCCCTCGTCATGCTAGATGGGTGGCAACTACGACCCCCTCTGCGCAGGCCTTCAGTAGGCGACCACTTCGCATTCCCGCATTGCCGTGTCCGTTCCCTGACGAGATCAATGACCAGGCCGAGGAGGTGGACGCCGAGAGCCACCGGTGGCTCGCCGCGTCCGGCATGCTCGCCGACCAGAAGATCATTGATCATTTCCGCCGCTCCAAGATCGGAATGCTGGCGGCCCGCACCAACCCGCTCATCCCACGTGAGAGTCTCAGGCTGCTCAACGACTGGTACAACTGGCTGTTCGCCTTCGACGACGCCTTCTGCGAGGGAGAGCTCATCGGGCACCGGGCCTCCGCACTCGCCCACGCCCTGCCTCCCCTCCTGGAGATCCTCGACGGTCGCCGTCAGCCGGCACCAGACGATCCGTTCGGCCTGACCCTTCGCGAACTGCAACTCCGCATCGCCGAGATGGCGACGCCCGCCCAGGTCGAACGATGGCGAACCACGGTCAAGGAGTACCTGTTCGCCCAGATCTGGGAGGCGGCCAACCGCGAGGTGGACCTCATCCCCAGCGTCGAGGACTACGTCCTCATGCGCCGCATCACTGGGGCAACCTACACCTGCCTCGCTCTCATCGACGTCGGTGGCGGATACCGCCTTGAAGCAGAGGAGTGGCACCATCCCGACGTCCGCATGCTGTCCGACCTCGCCTGTGATCTCATCGGGTGGGACAACGACCTGCTGTCGTACGCCAAGGAGCGCGGCAACGACAAGGCCAGGCACAACCTGGTCACCGTCCTGGCCACGCACAGGTTCTTCAACGTGCAGAAGGCGCTCGACGAGGTGTCGAACATGCACAACGACGCCATCGCCGCGTTCGTCGAACGTCGCGCCGTTCTCGAACGATGGGCGTCGCTGCCGGTGCGCAGATATGTCCGCGGACTGGAGCATTGGGTGCGCGGGCACATCGAGTTCTCGCTCGGCAGCGCCCGCTACATCCACGCATGGCCGTCCGGCACCACCTGGAGCAAGGCCGGCTGACCACTACGACGGGGCGTCCACCTCGCCCAGTGCCATCGTGGACGCCTCGTCGAGGTCGAGCCGCGCGCCACGTTCGAACGCGGCGTTGTAGACGGCCTCGCCGAGCGACTTCTGACACTCCTTGACGCACTTCTCGTGCTCGTTCGTCAGGAACGGGGCGCCCATCATCGGCAGACCCGAGGTCGTCCAGTTCGCCTTGAGCGCGCCCAGCAGCTGCGCGGCCAACTCGGCCTGCTCGAGACTGGCGAAGATCCGCGCCGTAGTCTCCAGCGCCACGAGCGTACCCAGCGTGTCGTGGAAGTGGCGCTTGATGCGCAGCCCTTCCTGAGCCGAGGTCAACGCCGCCTCCGGCCTGCCCGTCGACATCAACGGCAGGGCAAGCGCCCAGCTCGCATAGGAGCTGACCCAGAGCTCACCGCGTTCCTTGCACACCTGCAGGACG
>NZ_JBHUFV010000033.1:365471-366240 GCF_042681425.1 Nonomuraea mangrovi
TCGCCGGCAGCAGGCCCGGGTTCAGCTCCTTGTTGCCGGTGTTGAACTCGATCGCCATGCCCAGCAGCGCGCTCGCCTTCTGCAGGTCGCCCTGCAGCAGCGCCGCCGTACCCTGCATCTTGGACGCCAGGATGACCGCGCGCGAGTCGCCGACCAGCACCGCCTCGCTGCTGCACTGCTCGGCCGACTCCAGCGCGCCCGCGCTGTCGCCCTGGGCGCTGCGCACGTAGGACAGCACCCACAGCGCCTTGCATCGTTCCTTGCTCGGCTCGGGATTGGCCCGCAGCGCCCGCTCGAGGTAGATGCGGCCTTCGCGGATGAACCCGCAGCAGATCCACATGAACCACAGCGACGACAGCAGCTCCAGCGCCAGCACGCTGTCGCCCGGCGTGCGCAGCGCGTGCTCCAGCGCGAGCCTGACGTTGTCATGCTCCTGGCGCATGCGGACGAACCAGTAGATCTGCCGTGGCCCCGACCAGGCGTCCTCGCTCCTGCGGGCCAGGCTCAGGTAGTAGGCCAGGTGCTTGTGGCGCAGATGCTCTGTCTCGCCGAGCTTGTCCAGCCACTCCTCGCCGTACTCGGCCAGCGTGTCGATGAGCTTGTAGCGCACGCCCGCGTGATCGCTCTTGATCAGCAGGATGGACTTCTCCACCAGCCCCGTCACCAGGTCGGTGATCTCCTCGGCGGGCAGCCGGTCGTCGGAGCAGACGAACCTGGCCGCGTCGAGCTCGAAGTCGCCGGCGAACACCGAAAGGCGCGCCCACAGCAG